>PLEG01000324.1 GCA_003136975.1 Gemmatimonadota bacterium
CGCGGCCGCGCAGCGTGATCTCTCCCGTCATTGCAAGATCACCACGCACGGGAATACCTGTAAGCGCACTCGCGACCGCGGTGGCAATCGCGATTCCGGCACTCGGTCCGTCCTTTGGCGTCGCCCCGTCGGGGATGTGAATGTGAATGTCGCGAGTGCGGTAGAAATCACTCGCCACGCCGAGCTCATCGGCGCGGCCACGCACGTAACTCATCGCTGCCGACGCCGATTCCTTCATCACGTCGCCAAGTGTACCAGTCAGCGAGATCTTTCCGCGACCGCGCACTACGCTCACCTCGATCTCGAGCGTTTCTCCGCCCGCCGTGGTATAAGCAAGTCCGCGCGCAACGCCGACCTTGTCCTCGAGCGTCGCGAGATCAGCGTCGTAGCGCTCTATGCCAAGCATGCCGTGAAGATCAGCTGCACTCACGTGCTGCGATGCGACAACGTCTCCTCCATCGCTCTCTGCCTGCCGTCGCGCGAGCTTGCGCGAAAGCTTGGCGATCTGCCGATCCAACTCCCGTACGCCGGCCTCGCGGGTGTAGGAGCGAAGGATGGCTGGCAGCACATCCGCGTCGAGCTTCACTTCGCTCGCATCGAGGCCGTTCGCTTCGAGTTGGCGCGGCACTAGATACTTGCGCGCAATCGCGAGCTTCTCCTGATCGAGATAACCTGGCACGCGGATTATCTCCATTCGATCGCGGAGCGCGTCCGGAATCGTGGCGAGCGAATTGGCGGTCGTGACGAACAACACCTGGGATAGGTCGTAATCCACTTCCAGATAGTGATCGTTGAATGCGACGTTCTGTTCGGGGTCCAGTACCTCGAGCAGCGCAGCCGCGGGATCACCTCTGTAATCCAGACCGAGCTTGTCGATCTCATCCAGCAGAATTACCGGATTCACGACTTCCGCCTTGCGCATGGCCTGGATCACTCGGCCCGGCATGGAGCCGATATATGTGCGGCGGTGTCCCCGGATCTCGGCTTCGTCGCGCACGCCGCCGAGTGACATGCGGACAAACTTGCGTCCGAGCGCTCGTGCGATGGAGCGTCCGAGTGACGTCTTGCCAACGCCGGGCGGTCCGACGAGACAGAGAATTGGACCATCGATACGACCGACCAGCGAAAGCACGGCGATGAAATCGAGTATGCGATCCTTGACGTCCTGCAGACCGTAGTGATCCTCATCGAGCACCACGCGCGCATGGGCGATGTCGAGCATTTCCGTGCTGCGCTCGTCCCATGGCAACGCGAGGATCCAGTCCAGGAAGTTTCGGGATACCGTGTATTCCGGAGACGTCGGTGCCATGCGGCGCAGCTTGCGAAGCTCGCGTTGTACACGCATGCGTACAGGCTCGGGAAGCGCCTTTGCCTGCAGCGCAATCTCGAGCTCGCTCGCATCATCTGCGTCATCCTGGCCCAGCTCCCGGTGAATCAGCTTGAGCTGTTCCTGGAGATAGAACTCGCGTTGCGTCTGGTACATGGCGCCGCGTGTATCGTCGTCGAGCTTGCGCTCGATGCGGAGGACTTCTATCTCGCTAGCGAGCAGAACCGTGATCGCGCCGAATGCGTCTTCGAGCGTCGTCGATTCAAGTATGCGTTGCCTGACTTCCAGCGCCGCCGGTACGTGCGCCGCGATTCCGTACACCTGCCGTTCGGGTGTAACGGCGCCCTGGACGAGTGCTATGACCTCGCCCGGAATTCGACGCTGCAACTCGACGTATTCCTCGAACAGCGCGACGGCGCGTCGTGCGGTGGCGTCGGTTAGTCGCGCGTCGTCGCTGTGCGACGCGAGCAGCGGATCGGGCCGCACGACTGCGCGCAGACTGCCTCCGCGTCGGCCGATGAAGCGACTCACGCGGGCTCGCTCGCGACCTTCGAGTAGCACCTTGGTGCTTCCGTTTGGGAGCCGGCTGAGCTGAATCACCTTGCCGATCACGCCGGTGCGGAAAAGGTCGGGTCCGCCGGGATTTTCTTCAGTGGCGTCGCGCTGCGCCACCAGGAAGATGTCCCCGGATCCGGCCGCGGCCACTTCCAGGGCGGCGAGGGATGCTTTCCGCCCGATGAGGAGCGGCATTATGACGTTCGGGAAGAAGACGACGTCGCGCAGCGCGAGCACTGGCAACGTGGTGGCTTCTGCTGCGGCCGAAACGAGGATCAGCGGTGGCGCGGGCGGGGTCGCGGGCGGGGCCGCGGAGGGGCGGCGCTTGGTCGATGGCATTGCATGAAAGCTAAGCCGGGAAAGGCGCCTGCGTATGTCGTTTCGCGTGACCCGGGGCCCCAGGAGTCGGAGAGAGCCCGTCGGGGCAGGCCCTTACGGCTACGCTTCCTTCTTGTGCCTTACTGGGCTGAGCTCGAGGAGCGGGGGCGTCTTGTTGGTGATGCACGACTCCGTCACTCGCACTTCCACCACGTCATCTCGCGCCGGGATATCGAACATGATGTCCATGAGCGCTTCCTCGAGAATGGCGCGAAGACCGCGCGCGCCGGTTCCGCGCTTGAGCGCCTTGGTGGCGATCGCTGTGAGGGCGTTTTCCTCGAAGGTTATCTTCCCATCCTCGAGAGCGAACAGGGCGGCGTACTGCTTGGTGAGCGCGTTCTTCGGCTCCTTGAGAATGCGAACCAATGCGTCTTCGTCTAGCGACTCGAGCGGCACCGTCACGGGCAGTCGTCCGACGAGCTCGGGGATGAGACCGAAGCGGAGCAGGTCGTCCGGCTCCACGTCGCCGAAGACGTTCATGACGCCCTTGGTGCCGCCCTTCTTCGCCTCGTCGGCCGGGTTGAACCCTATCTGCCTGCGCCCAAGCCGGGCTTCGATGATTTTCTCGAGGCCGTCGAACGCCCCTCCGCAGATGAACA
>PLEG01000052.1 GCA_003136975.1 Gemmatimonadota bacterium
GTGGTGAGCGAACGCGCGTCCGTACCCATTTCCGGGGTCCAGGTGACGACGGGAACCCACGGCGCTTCGACTGACGTCTCGGGACGATTCCGGATTAATGGGTTGAGCGGCGACACCGTGACACTCACACTGCGCCGGCTCGGCTTCGCTCCGATGACGCGGCACGTACGAGTGGGAGCAACGAACCTCGAGTTGCGGATGAGCGAGCGCGCCGTCGAGCTGAACAACATGGTGGTGACAGGAACCCCGGGTGCAGTGTCCAAGCGCTCTGTGGGTGTATCGGTTACGCAGATCCAGGCTGCCGACATTGTCAAGACGCAGCCGGTTCAGGACGTCCAGGGGCTCATCAATGGTCGCGCGCCAGGCGTCACCGTTCTGGAGAATTCGGGCGAGGTAGGGGCCGGCGCGACGGTCCGCATCCGCGGGGGATCCAGTCTCTCGCTGTCCAATGATCCGCTGATCTACGTCGATGGCGTGCGGGTTGACAATGCGCAGGGAACTGGGCCAGCCAACCAGTCGTTCGGAGCTAGTACCACATCGCGCTGGAATGACATCAATCCGAACGACATTCAGAGCATCGAGATCGTCCGCGGCGCTGCTGCGACTGCTCTATATGGAACGGACGCTGTCAATGGTGTCATTCAGATCATAACTAAGCGTGGTGCGCAGGGCGCTCCGCGGTGGGACTTCAGCTCGAAGCAGGGGAAGGCGTTCTTCCCGGATGTGATCGGTAACTTCCCGACGAATTACGCCTCCTGCACGTCCGCTCTGGTACAGTCAAGCAGCGGGAATCCGCTGTGCACTGGAAAGCCGGTTGGGACTATTGTCAGCCAGAACATCGCGCAATTCCGCGCGGACTCCGGCAAGCCGCTCTTCCGCGACGGACGCATCAACGAGAATACACTCGCAGTGAGCGGTGGCTCTCAGAGCGTGCAGTATTACTTGAGCGGGCAGACGCATAGCGATCAGGGCGTTGAGCCGACGAACTCGCAGATCCAGTACGGCGGCCGTGGCAACGTGCACATGACCCCATCGAGTACCATAGACATATCCGCGAGCGGTGGCTATGTGCGCGGCACTACCAAGCTCGGTTGTGAGGCCGGGTGCGGCGGTGTGATGTTCTCTGGCTTCTACTCGACGCCAGCGACCCTCGGTACACCGAGCGCTGGCTTCGACAGCGGCTTACCGGAGGCTTACTACGCAGAGTACGGCTTTGACCAGCTCTTTAATCGCTTTACTGGCAGCGTACAGATAACGCACACGCCGGCCAAGTGGTTCACCCAGCAGCTGACTGTTGGGACGGACTACGCTCACGAACAAAACGATGCGCTGGCAACCGTCCATCATGATCTGTCCTACTTCTTCGGGACAGACGCGGATTCCGGCTACAAGTTTGTAGATTTCCGTGACAACACGATCACAACGACTGCCTATCACGCGACGTTCAAGGCCGCGATATCGTCTTCGCTCACATCGAGCACGACCGTTGGCGGAGACATGTATCTGCGCAACTCACGTTACGCCGGTGGATCAGGCTTCGACTTTCCGGCGCCAGGGTTGTCGGCTTTAAGCTCCACCACGGCTGGAAAGTCGTCGTATGAATACTCGCGCGACAACAACTCACTTGGCCTGCTCGGTCAGGAAGAGCTAGCGTGGAAAGACCGCTTCTTTCTCTCGGGCGGAATCAGATCGGACCAGAACAGCTCGTTCGGCAAGAACTTCAAGAACGTCGTATATCCGCACGTGAGCGCGTCGTGGGTATTGAGTGATGAGCCGTTCTTTAAAGTTCCATTCGTATCGGCGCTCAAGTTGCGCGCTGCATACGGTCAATCCGGCGAAGCGCCACCGCTGTTCGTGAGCATTCAGTCGTACACGACGACAGCGACGGGTGTATCGCCAAGCACAATCGGAAATCCGAACCTGCAACCGGAACGTGGGTACGAAACGGAGCTCGGTTTTGACGCCGGTTTCCTGCATGATCGCGCGGGAATGGAGCTAACGTATTACAACGGTGGGACGAAGAACGAGATACTTCAGATCCCCGTGGCTCCGTCGACCGGTTTCGGCTTGAACTCGCAATACATCAATGCCGGCCGGATCCTTCGGCACGGGCTCGAGTTGTCGTTGCGCGCCACGCCGATCCAGACTCAGACAGCATCGTGGGACATTACGTGGAATGTTGCGACGAACGACACTAAGGTCAACAATCTGGGCGGCAATCAGTTCCTGCAGGCCTCCACATACATACAGAACCGGCTGGGCTATCCGTTGTTTTCCTGGTTCGCGCGCAACGTCGTGTCGTCAACTGTCGATCCCACGACAGGCAAGGTCACGAATGTAATGTGCGCCGATGGAAAGGGCGGGACAGTGGGGTGCTCGAGCGCTCCTAATGTGTATCTCGGACGCACGCTTCCAAAGGTGGAGGGGTCGGTCAGCACCGGCGTACGCTTCCTCACCAACTTCCGCATCGCAGGTCTGCTCGACTACAAGACTGGCTTCAAGAAGTTGAACGGTGACGAGCGCGTACGATGCCAGATTTTTGGCTTGTGCCGCGCGAACTTCTATCCGGCGGAGTTTCCGACAGCGCTGGTTGGAGCGTATGCGCTCGGGTCAGGCGCGCCGAGCGCTGTGATAGAGGACGCGGACTTCGCCAAGCTGCGCGAGTTGTCGCTTACGTGGACATTGCCGCAGTCGCTGATACGTGATCTTCACGTCGGCGGTGCATCGCTGACGGTAGCCGGGCGTAACCTGCACACATGGACGAAGTACCCGGGACTGGACCCCGAAGGTTCATTCCAGGGCGGTACGCGTGGCGCGGCACAATGGGAGCAGGCTGTGCTACCGCAACTTCGCCAATATGTGACCACACTCAACCTTACCTTCTGACAATGACGATGACAAATATTCGCCGCTGGCGGCGGGGCACTCGAACCGTTGCCGGATGGCTCTCGGCTATCGTAATAGCGGGGCCGATCATCGGATGCAATTCGATCAGCGACGCGCTCAACGTTACCGCGCCGGACAAAATCGACTCGAAGATGTTACAGTCCCCGGCCTTCGCCACACTTCTCGTAAACAGCACAGTTGGGGATTTCGAGTGCGGTTACGGGGCGTTCGTGGCCGTGGGTGGACTGATGAGCGATGAGCTGCTCGACGCGTCCATCACCGCATCGCGCTGGCCGTACGATCAGCGCAACGTGCAAACAAGCGATGGTGCATACTCGACCAATGCTTGCGACAACTTCACGCCGGGTGTGTACACTCCCATCTCCACTGCGCGCTTCACTGCGGATACCGTGGCGTCGCTGCTCAAGGTGTGGACAGATAAGGACGTGGCCAACCGGACAGATCTTCTGGCCAAGGCGCTCATTTATAGCGGCTACGATCGCATAATTCTGGGCGAGTTGTTCTGCTCGGCCGCAATCAATCGCGGACCCGAGCTAACGTCGGTGCAGATCTTCGCACAGGCAGAGGACAAGTTCACGCAGGGCCTCGCGGCCGCACAGTCTGCAAACGACGCCCAGCTAACGGCGCTGGCCTACATGGGGCGAGCCCGAGCCCGACTGGACCAGGGTAATCTGACAGGCGCAGATGCTGATGCGAAGCAGGTTCCAGTTGGCTTCATTTACAACGCGACAGCTGACGTGAGTAACGGGGTTCGAACGAACCGTGTTTACTCGCAGTTCAATTCCCATGCTGCATCCGTCGATCCACAGTTTCGCGGACTCACGGTTCCGACTGCAAGCGGTGGGACTGTCCCTGATACACGCATCGCCGATTCCGCAATGGGGATAAACGGCGCCGACAACCACACGCCGCTTGTTGTGAGCAACAAGTACCGTACTGGCTCCAGCCCGATCCCGATTGGCAGTTATCAGGAAGCGCAGCTGATTATCGCGGAGGCCGAGGGTGGGCAGGTTGCGGTGAACATCATCAACAATCTTCGCGTTGCAGCGGGCCTCCCGGGAGCGTTCCAGAGCACCGACGCTACCGTCATAAAGAACCAGGTGATCGCCGAGAGGAGTCGACAGCTTTACCTGCAAGGCACCAGGTTGTACGACATCCGCCGCCAAAACCTTCCGTTGAATCCACCGGCGGGGGCGGCGTATCTGCACGGCGGCACGTATGGTACCGAGGTTTGCTTGCCGCTACCCGACGTCGAGCGCAATAGCAATCCGAATATCAAGCCGACGGGTAGTTGACGTAACCGACCGAACTGAGCACCGGAGCCTCGCAGATCAGTCGATCTGCGAGGCTCCGGTGCTTATGGCACCCTGATCCCACCGCGGCCGCCGATTACGCGACTTGGATAGCCTGGGTCAGGGACGTGGTAAGCCTCCCCGTGTGCGCCCTGCCAGTTACATTACCTCAGGTCCTCTGTGGGCCTAGCAGTCGTAAGATCCATAACGCCGAAACATCCAGGAGAATCTCCGCGGTGAAAATCGCCGTGTGCATCAAGCGCGTCCCCGACATGG
>PLEG01000141.1 GCA_003136975.1 Gemmatimonadota bacterium
AACGTGGTGGAATCGGAGCGCGCGAGCGACGCGTTCACGCAAATCAGCACGATATCCTTTGATTGTGCGTTCTTCGATTTTCGCTTGCCTGATCGCGACGGCGTGGCGCTCTTACGAGACGTACGAGCAGCGGGAGTGCGTACCCCCGTAATCGTGCTGACTGGATTTGGAGACGAGCAGACAGTACTCGATGCCATGAAAGCCGGTGCGACCGATTACGTCATCAAATCGGCGCTGTCACCCGAGCGCATCGGGCAGGCCGTGCGCGCGGCGGTGCGACTGGGCGACGCCGAGCGCAAGGCAACCGTGGCGCACGCCGCGCAGGAGCGTTACGCAAACCAGCTGCGCGGGCTTGCGGAGGCAGCGGTCGCAGTCAACAACGCGGAGAATGTTCGCGATCTGCTCGTTGCGGCTGCGATGCACGCGTGCCTCATTACAGGCGCACCCGTCGCACGAGTCGCGCTGACCGGGCCAGCGGCAATCGAGTTGGCTCAGGATGGCGACAGCGACGGATGGCACTCCGCGGATGGTGATCCGCCGCACGACATGTCATCGCCGGTCGACATACCGCTGCCCGGCCGCGACGGCCAACCCATTGGACAGATCATACTCGACGTGTGGGCACATCGAGGCGGAGACGGGTTCGTCCTCGATCAGCTCGCGCGCCTGGTTGGCGGCGCGCTTGAAAATGTTCGCTTGTATCGTGCCGCACAACGCGCAATACAGGCACGAGACGACGTACTCGCGATCGTATCACACGACCTGCGCAATCCGCTGCACACGATAGTTCTGAGCGCATCGTATCTCGCCGACGTGTTTCTCGCCGATCTTCCAGACGCTGCGCTGCAACAGACACAGATCATCAGGCGGGCCGTGGATCGCGCCAACAGGCTGATTCAGGATCTGCTCGACGTATCCCGAATCGAAGCTGGTGGATTTGCCGTGACGGTGGAACCGGTGGCACCTGAGCTATTGCTCAGCGAGACCGCCGAGGCCATGTCGCCTACCGCCGCCGCCGCCCAGGTAACTCTTAGCTGCCACGCGGATGACGACCTACCCGACGTAATGGCGGATCGGGAACGACTGCAGCAGGTTTTCAGTAACCTCATTGGCAATGCGGTGAAGTTCACGCCCGTTGGCGGATCCATCGATGTCGTCGCGACGGCAAGCGGGCCCTTTGCCGTGCGCTTTTCGGTTCGTGATAGTGGTCAGGGAATCAGCGAGGACAATCTGCCGCATATCTTCGACCGCTTCTGGCAGGCACGTCACTCCAAGCGAACAGGCGCTGGATTGGGGCTCGCAATAGCTCGAGGAATAGTCGAGGCGCACGACGGCGCGATCTCTGCGACGAGTAAGCTTGGCGCGGGGACCGAGATAGCGTTCGAGCTTCCCACCGCGTAGGTCTGGCCGATGGTAAATTCCGTGATGATTCTGAGCCAGTTGTCCACTGATCTATTGGTTCCCGGTGTGTCGATAGCCGAGAAAGTTGCGCGCTCCGTCATCGTGTACGGCTTCCTCATCGTTCTTCTGAGGATTGCGGGAAAGCGCACGCTCGGACAACTGACTTCGTTCGACCTCGTCGTACTCCTGCTGTTATCCAACACCGTGCAGAACGCGATAATCGGCAACGACAATTCGTTGACCGGTGGTCTGATAGGAGCGGTCGTATTAATCGCAGCAAACTATCTGGTTGTTCGAGCGCTGTACCATCACAAGAAGGCGGATCGCGCGATTGAAGGGAGCACGTCGATACTCGTGCATCACGGCAAGTTCATGGATGCCAACATGAAGCGCCAGCTGATCACGCGGGGAGAGTTGGAATCTTGTGCGCGTAAACAGGGAATATCGCGAATATCTGACGTGAGAGTTGCGCGACTCGAGATCGGCGGCGCCGTAACGTTTGAGCTCGAGAGCCCCACCGAGCACGAGAAGCATCTCGCCGAGCTCATCACGCGACTCGAGCGAATCGAGACAATGCTGGGAAGGCTCGAAGCGTCAGGTAACGATCAGGAATCTGATGTGTAGTCGCGCGGAGCGTGCGTGAGGATCTGGCGCGGGCGGCATTCTGCACCGTTGGTCATTATCTGGGCGATCGCGCTCGGCCTCGCGGCCGGAATGTACAAGGTCCAGGACATTCAGCCAGGACTTACAGAGCTGCTGCGACCGGTGTACGTGGTCGTGTTCGCGGTTGCGCTACTCACCACCTGGAAGTGGTTCAGGGCACGCACCGGCGGAAAGAAACACGACCGCCGCCACGCGGATCGTCGTCACTCGGACCGGCGCGACGACGATGGTGACACCGCGTAGCGGCGGTACGATTACGGCGCAATTCGCGATGTGTGTCGCCCTGCATGACTGGATGTATCGCGCAACCCTCGGCCATGGATTCCCGCATTCGCGGGAATGACGATCTTGAGCCTGCCACTACACGTTACGCCGCGACTGCCTCTCGCACGCTCGAGAGCTGTTCGTTCACCCACGCCAGCGACTTGGTATACAACCACGCCATCTGCATTGGGAGAACGCCGAGCGACGAGGCGAGAACATCCACCTGGTCCCACTCGCCACGTTGGTATGCATCGGCCAGTAGCAACGGCTCCGCGTACGGGCCGCTTCCTTCCATTACTGCCTGACGGATCTCGTCAGATACACTGACCCGCGCGAGTACGTCGCGCATAGGAATGCGAAGCAGAACGTCGAGCATCGAGAACAGGCCGGTCATGAATAACGCCTGCGGATGCCGGACCTGCGGACTGGACTCGGCGATGAGCTCGCACAAACGTGCGCGAAGCAGCGCGGCATAGACCAACTGATCGGTCACGTCGTTGCCAGTGACCATCGACGAAACCATCAGGAGCGCAAGCCAGCGATACAGCATCTGGCGTCCGACCATTCGGATGGCATAACCGATCGAGTCGATTCCGCGACCGCCTACGGACGCCGAGTTGACTATGCGGAGTAGTTTGTAGGTGAGCGTGGGATCGGATCGAAAACCGCTCTCGATCGCCGCATCTGGCGTCTCATGATTACGAAGCATGTTCAGTAGGCGAAGCATCGCCGGCTGGCCGACTTCGATCTCCTTGCGCGTTACCAGCTCGGGGCGACGATAGAAGTAACCCTGGAAAAGATCGAAGCCGAGTTTCATGCACTCCTGGTGCATGTCCATCGTCTCGACGCACTCGGCGAGGACCTGCACCTTGAACGGGCGAAGCCGGTGTAGCAACCCCGCCAACTCGCCGGGCTTTCTGTGCAGAACGTCGAGCTTGACGATTCCAACAGTGTGAAGCAGAGCGTCGTAGCTCGGATCGTCTACATAGTCGTCCAGCGCGAGCTCATAGCCGCGCTCCGTGAGACGACGGCATGCAGTTACGATAGCCTCGTCATTACCGACAGTCTCCAGAACTTCAATTACGACTTTCTTGGACGGCAGTAGCTCCACCTGGCCGTCCAGCAGAAACTCGCGTGTGCAATTCACGAATGCGCGATGGCCATCCGTGAGATCATCAAGGCCGATGTCGAGAA
>PLEG01000408.1 GCA_003136975.1 Gemmatimonadota bacterium
AGTGTAGCAGGATCCGACGCAACGGTATGAACGACCCGAGTAAGCGGCGGCAACTCGCGGCCAACATCCTTGCGCGTACGAAGCAGCATGATCCCTTCGCGGCGGAGATAGGCTCCGAACTCCACGGAGTCTGAGATCCGTGCCTTTCTTCCATCGTCACTCGTACACCATTCCCTCACAAACTCATCACGTTGGCCGAGCGCGCCAGGTCGAAGCGCATCAACAACCCAGAAGAACTCCGACCCGTAGTTGTAGATCGGGGTTGCAGAGAGTCCAAGGCGACGTCGTGCCTTATCAGCAACGAGTTTCGCGGCAGCGTAGATGTTACTATCAGGATTGCGGAGTTGCTGGCATTCATCGAATACGACAAGGCGCGCAACGCCAGCGAGCGTTTCAGCCCATCCACGCAGTTTGTGATAACTCGTAACGATCACGTCTGGTAGCCGATCCGGGAGCAAGTCCCGCTGCCCCCCGCGCTCCGGACGTGTAAGATCGTAGGGCTGACTTTTCCGCAGAATGTGAACCTTGAGATCAGGCGCAAATTGCGCAATCATCTCCGCCCATTGGTCAGGCAGATGTGCAGGACAAACCACTAGAGCTGGTAGGTTTTCGATCCGCGTCATCGAACAAATCGCTGAAACCGACTTCCCGACGCCAACCTCATCAGCGAGGAGCAATCCTTCCATAAGCTCAACCACGTTCTCGGCGATCTCTTGATACTCACGCGGCGGTTGTGCGAGTACGACCTTGTGTGGCGGATGCCTGGCAGCCAATAGGTCCGCGAGCCGCGCTTCCGTATCCAGATGCTCTCGCGCGCGCCCAGTGAGTAATTCAGGCTTGTCGACTTGCATGGGATAGCGATCGANNACTGTGGAGCTCGCGGGAACACGCGCTTGAGGCGTGTGCGAACGTGCGGTTCGCAATTAATCACCCACCGAGTTCCGGTATGTGAGACCTGCCCAAAGGTTATCAAAACGCCTGCCTTCCGATACGAACCATTCGGACTGGTTTCGTGTGTAGCACAGCATCGTCACGCCACCCACGAGCCTGACCCCACAAACAGGTTGTCACCAGAAGGACAGCCTTGACGTCATCGCGAGCGCAATAGCGATCGATCTGGCGTAGTGCCTCGGAGAACGTCCCCTTGATCTTCGCCTCGATCACGACCCCCTCATCGCAGAGAAAGTCGAATCGATCCTTGGGACCAGCTATGTATTCACGGTCGAAACGTATGCCGGCTGACGTGAGTACTGCGGCAAGTCCTTCATGTAGCTGGCGCTCGTCTGCGTAGTTGTACGCGAATCGGGGCAGCTCATTTACGAGTCGATTAAGGATCAGCTTGTAACTCACCGTCACGCGTCCTGGGACGCAACGCTGCCACATGCGATCGGCATCTCGTCCCACGCGCGGCAATCGAGGTGACGGCCGGCTTTGTGCTTGCCTAATCTTTGGACTGCGTGTAACGATCCTGTGGCTAACATCGCCTCAGCAGGCGTCGCCGAGAAGCACTCTCCGGTTCGGGACAATACAGCTAGCTTGGGTTCGTCAGCGTCGTTGTTCAGCCCCGGAGCCGCAATTGGAACCCACTCACCCCATTGCTTAAAGAAAAACGGGACACCGGCGCGAACGCATTGATCTCGAAGTGACCTTGCCCAATCCGGATGCATGGGCCTCGCGCCGGCGCCAGATTCGCCACCCACAATTACCCAGTGAATGCGCGGCTCCTGGTGATGCGATCCATCGTTGCGCGGTACAGCCCAGCCACCTGTAAGAACGTCGATCCGGATCTTCCCCGACTCGCCAGGAACCGTCAGTGTGATCGGCCCGAGCAATGGCTCACACGACAGGAAGCGCACCGCTGCGGGTGTGTTGAGCAGGTGCGGAATACGTTCATCCGCGGTCGGCTGATCTTCCACACTCGCACCGAGCCAGACATTCGGCAGTGGGAACGTCGCATCCGCCGGCTGGTACGTGCGCTCCCACGCCGGGGTGTACCCGAGGATCTCGCTCGCGGTCACATGGCATCGAAGTGCGGTCAGCGTCGGCAGCAAAGCTGCCATACGTTCCGGGCGCTTTGTAAGCACTTGAAACGTGTGTCGACGTGCATACATCATGACGCCGAATACAGCAGCGATATATTCATCCGGCACATTGGGATGAAACAGATCGCTCATCGAGTTGACGAAGATCAACCGCGGGCGCTTCCAGCGAAGTGGATCCGCAAGATGCTCGGGAACAAGCATGATCTTCCCTGTCCAACGCGCTCCTCCTGTCGTCGCGCGCGTGAGACCTTCATAAGGCAACCCTGGACCCGAGAATCGGCCCGCTACCACCTCAGCGTAGCAGTGCTCACATGCTCGAGAAACTCTGGAACATCCGCGCAGCGGATTCCACGAGCTGTCACTCCATTCTATCTTTGTTTTCGCGCCCATTCGATATTCCGGTTAGGCTGCGCGTTGGAGCGCGGCGAGTGTATCGGCAGGAACTGTCCAGATGCCCAACATGCCTCGACACGGAATGAACGAGTCGAATGCCACAGCGCGCTCAATCGCAAATGCATAACGATCATCGCTGTAGTCTCCGTAAGCGCACTCCCGATCGGAGAGAGTGCCACGTACATCCTCTGACCGGTGGCATC
>PLEG01000106.1 GCA_003136975.1 Gemmatimonadota bacterium
GGCTCGGCGTCAGCGCGCCAGCCGTCAGCAAGATGATGCGGCGGCTGGCCGAGCTTCGGCTCATCTCGCACGCACCATATCAGCGAAGAGTTCGAGGACAGGATCGACGAGCTGCTCGACCATCCCGTTGCCTGCCCGCATGGCGATCCGATTCCAACGCGCGCGGGCGCCATCGCACGCACATCCAATCGCTCGCTCGCGCTGCAGCAACATCCCGAGCGGCTGGTGGTGCAACGCGTGAGCGACGAGGACGCCGATCTGCTACGACACTTCAAGTCACTCGGCGTGATGCCTGGAACAGCGATCGAGTTCGTCTACCAGGAGCCGTTTGAAGGGCCGCTCGTTCTGCGTATCGGCGGTAAGCTCGTGCGCATTACACCACAGGCGGCGCGCGAAGTCTTTGTCGATCCTGCACTGGCAGCGGAAGCACAGCAGTGACCGTTATTGAGCCCGAGGTCGAGCCAGAAGAAAGTCACGTAAGAAAGCATAGCTGGAAGCGATTGAGCGTGACGCCGAGTCTTCCAGAGGTAAATCGGTCGATCCACGTTCCCGGAAAAAAGCACGTCTGGCGG
Organism: Gemmatimonadota bacterium; assembly: GCA_003136975.1. GTDB lineage: Bacteria > Gemmatimonadota > Gemmatimonadetes > Gemmatimonadales > Gemmatimonadaceae > Fen-1247. Next base: position 573 of record PLEG01000106.1, read on the forward strand.
CGCTCTCTCGCCTTTGCCGGACCTGGCTATCTCATCGCGGTCGGATACATGGATCCCGGCAACTGGGCGACTGACATCGCCGCCGGAAGCATTTACAACTACTCGCTGTTGTCCGTTGTACTGATCACGAATTTCATAGCGATTTTTCTGCAGGCACTCTCCGCGAAACTCGGCATCGTCGCCGAGCGCGACCTGGCGCAGGCCTGTCGCGACGCGTATTCACGCCCCGTATCGATCGGTCTGTGGTTGTCCGCCGAGTTGGGGATTATCGCGTGCGACGTTGCAGAGGTGCTGGGCTCCGCTATCGCGCTCAACCTGCTGTTTCACCTGCCATTGGTGTGGGGCGTTGCGTTGACCGCGCTGGACGTGTTGATAGTACTCGCGCTTCAGCACAAGGGTTTCCGTCTTATCGAAGCGTTCGTGATAATGCTGATCGCTACGATGATGATAATCTTCGGGCTGGAAATCGCTTACTCACGACCGGATTGGGGAGCCACCATGCGTGGCTTCATACCGACGGCGCAGATCGTCACCGACCCCAAAATGCTTTACATCGCGCTCGGTATCCTTGGTGCGACGATTATGCCGCACAATCTCTATCTGCATTCATCGATCGTCCAGACGCGTCGTCACGGCAGGAGCACTGCGGATATCCACGATGCTCTCCGCTACGCGTACACCGATTCAACGGTTGCGCTGACACTCGCGCTTTTTGTCAACGCGGCGATCCTGATCGTGGCTGCAGCGACATTCTACAGAACCGGGCATCACGAAGTTGGCGAGATTCAGGACGCGTACAAACTGCTCTCTCCGCTGCTCGGCGTCGCGGTCGCCACGCCACTGTTCGCGGTGGCGCTCCTTGCGTCGGGCCAGAACTCCACACTCACAGGCACGCTCGCTGGCCAGATCGTGCTGGAAGGATTCACCGAATTCCGGATCCCGCCGTGGCTGCGCCGCATGATCTCGCGCATGCTCGCGATCGTGCCATCCGTTTTTGTCGTGGCGTGGTATGGCGACAAGGGAATGGGTGCCCTGTTGCTATTCAGCCAGGTGATCCTTTCAGCCCAGTTATCGTTCGCCGTGATTCCGCTTATTCAGTTCACGAGCGACCGTAGCAAGATGGGCGAGTTCGTCAACGGAACCGTAACCCGGTGGGCCGGTTGGGGGTTGGCGGCGATCATCGCCGGACTCAACGCGTATCTTATTGTAACGACGCTACGCTGATTGGGATCCGTCGCGTATCGTACAACCAAAATTCGAGGAAACGGACTGATGGCAAACGCGCTCGACGATAATGCGATGAATCAGGAACCCACCCCGCGCGGTGGACGCGGGCCGATGGTTACCGCGATGAAGGTGGTGCAGGCACTGATCGGAGTCGCCGGCCTTGCACTTCTCGGCCTCGGATTCGGATTCTGGGGCAGCGAGGGACTCAATTTCGTCCGATTGCACGAACAGCTCGGAATATTCATCGTCGTCCTGCTGTGGGCGCTTGCGGTGACGGGACTCGCGTACGGTGTCAACCGTGTTCGCATCGCCATAGCGGTGCTCTGGGGATTCGTCGTCATCGCGTTCGGATTTATGCATATTGGAATGCTTGTCGGGGATCTGCATTGGATAATTCGCGTGCTCCACCTGCTCGTTGGGCTTGCCGCGCTCGCGCTGGCCGGAATCATCGCCAAGCAGATCTCGGTTGCGGCGATGGCGAGGCGGTAGCAATCCGTGAAATGCCGCATTGTTGTCGCGTCCGTGCTTGCATTCGCCGCCATGGCCGGCGCTGCAAACGCGCAGCAACCTGCTCCGCGTGCATCGCAGAGCACGCTCAGCCTGATGCCGGTACCGAGCAGTGTAACAGTCCGCGACGGCAGGCTGGTCATGGACTCGACGTTTCGCGTCGCGGTCCTGCATCACACCGACGCGCGGCTGCTGCGTGCGATCACGCGGATGATTCCACGAATCGAATACCGAACGGGGCTCGTGTTATCGCACGCCATCGCGCGTGATTCGTCCGGCGCGACGCTTGTGATCGATTGCCAGAGTGCTGGGCAGGCGGTGCAGGGGGTCGACGAGGACGAGTCGTATTCGATTGAGAGCAACTCCCGTTCACTCATTCTGCACGCGACGACGACCGTCGGTGTTATCCGTGGTCTTGAAACCGTACTGCAATTGGTGGGTGGCGATTCTGGACGCTACTTCATTCCCGCTGTGAGCATTACTGACTCGCCGCGCTTTCGTTGGCGCGGCCTTCTCGTTGACGTCAGTCGCCACTTCGAGCCAGTGCCGGCGATTGAGCGCACGCTCGACGGAATGGCCGCCGTAAAGCTCAACGTGCTTCACTGGCATCTCTCGGACGATCAGGGCATTCGCGTCGAGAGTCGCCGGTATCCACGACTGCAGGGGATGGGATCGGATAGCCTGTATTACGCACAGGCACAGATCCGTGCGATAGTAGCGTACGCGCGCGACCGTGGAATTCGTGTGGTTCCGGAGTTCGACATGCCCGGTCACTCGACCGCGTGGTTCGTTGGATATCCGCAGTACGCCAGCGGCCCTGGTCCCTACGGTATCGGTCGTCACTGGGCCGGTTATCCAGGCGTCTTCGATCCCACGCGCGAGACAGTATATCGATTCATTGATGGATTCGTCGGCGAGGTATCGGCGCTCTTTCCTGATGCATACTGGCACATTGGCGGCGACGAAGTCAACGCAACGCAGTGGAAGCAGAATCCGCGCATCCAACAGTACATGCGCGTGCATCACCTCGTTGATAACGCTGCATTGCAGGCGCACTTCAATCAACGAGTGTCGATCATTCTCACAAAGCACCGCAAGCGCATGATCGGCTGGGATGAGGTGCTTCATCCGGATCTTCCACGCAACACAGTCGTTCAGTCGTGGCGTGGCACAAAGTATCTTGGTCAGGCAGCGGCGCAGGGATTCAGTGGAATTCTGTCGGCGCCGTACTATCTGGATGCAATGCAGTCCGCCGAGTGGCACTATCTTGCCGACCCACTCGCCGGCGATAGTACACTCACGCAGGAGCAGATAGCGCGCGTGCTGGGTGGCGAGGCGTGCATGTGGGCCGAGCTCGTTTCGAACGGAAGCATTGATTCACGTATCTGGCCGAGGCTCGCAGCGATTGCGGAGCGATTCTGGTCGCCACAGAGCGTTACGGATATCGGCGACATGTATCGTAGACTGGCGATCGAGGATGTACGACTCGAGCAGCTCGGGCTCGGTCAGGAATCGCATACCGATAGGTCTCTGCGCAGAATCGTGAACGGTCCCGACATCGCTGCACTTGCAGAGCTGCTCCGATTCGCGGAGCCAGTTACGTTGGGACAACGCGTGCGCGCCGGTCCAACGACGCAAATGACGCCACTGGTTCAGATCGTGGATGCTGCGCGACCGGATCCGCCGGCAAGGTGGAAGACGCAGCAGATGGTGAGCGAAGTTGTTTCGTCTCCGACTGCGAGCTTGGCAGCGCACGACTCGCTCGCGCGATGGTTTACCGAGTGGCGTGATCTTGCGCCACGAGTGCACGATGTCGCGAATCGAGCGCCGCTTGCACAAGGCGCGATTCCAGCCGCGGATGCACTCTCGAGCGTAGGAGCGATCGGGCTTGCCGCGCTCGAAGCGCGAAAGAGCGGAGTGCCGTTGTCAAAGGCGTGGACCGATTCAGCGGCTGTAACGCTGCAGGCGGCCGACAGACCGCAGGGATTGCTTCATCTGGTGGTGGTGCCGGCGGTGCGTCGGTTGCTGACGCCGTGAGCGCGTTTTCCGGTGTTAAGACTCGTCATCCCGGCCTTCGGCGGGATGACGACATTAAGGTTGTTGCACATCCTCCAGTACCATTTTGTTACCACGTAGCGTGAATGCCCAGGCCCCAATGGTCGCCGGCCGCGCCAGGCGCGAATAGCATCGGCTCGATGCTGCCGAATGCGGTGCGACGATCCTTCAACTTGCGCGCATTGTTACGTCGAACGATCCGGGGTGCGTCGATCGCACCGTATGCCCAAAGCGCCACTCCCGTGCCGATCGCAGCGACTCCCAGAGCACGCTGGGGCCACACTCGGCCGGGATTACAGGTTTTACCGCTGAGAAATGTGAATGTGCAGCGATCCAGGTACATCAGTTCCAAACCCAGGCCAATCCCGCCCACGGCTCCAAAGTAGGTTCCCGCTCCTCGGCCCCACTGCCCGGCGTACGCCAAACCGGCGCCAGGGAGTACTGTGCCGAGGACGGCCGCTGTAGTGGGACTGCGCAGGCCGGCTACGTGTTGTGCAGTATCTGAGACGGCGATGGACATCGCATGCGACGCCGTCGAGTCCTGCGCGGATGCCGCTGTCATCATTCCGGTCGCGGCGAGAGCGAGAACGAGGGCGATGATGCGGAGCACAGCAGATCTTCCGAGCATCGAGCCTCCGATGTTTTTGTAGCCGCAGATACGCGGCGTGGCTGAGATAAGATACGCGCGACCGGGGCCGTTCGCCGCCAGCTCCAAGGGTGCGCGCGTGAAGTTCTCCGGCAGCAAGCGCACCGTCACTGATGGGCCGCCGCTTCTGACAGACCAACTACTTCGCCGTAAGCACGCCCGCAATACACTCGGCGAGATGTTCGATCGATATCGGTGCCCGAATTTCTCGTAGTGGAAGTCCGGTTACCGCAAGTGTTCGTCGCTGCAGCGACCTTTCCGAGCTCAGCCCAACGGATCTGGCGATGTCGATCATTGCCAGGCTGCCATCGACCAGAGCGTCGTAACTCCTGAGAAATATCAGCCCGGTTACGAATCCCGACGCCGAAAGAATACCGGCATCCTTGAAGTTGCGGAAGAGTGCCCTACGAGGCACGCCGCAAAGTATCGCGAGTCGGTCGACAGAATCGATGCGGAGGCCCTGCTCGCTGACGTAACCGATGCCGCGGCGAAGCTCTGGCGGCATGCTCGCGATTTGCGGAGCCAATACGCGTAGCAGAAGTTGTCCGCGGTTCGCACGCGACTGGCGGAGCAATATGCCAGCGAAGGTCGTTGGATCGTCGTTGTATCCATAAGTAACGATCTCGCCCTCGCCCAACTCGCGAATCAACCCAACAGACGCCTGCGCGTATTCCGGAGTTAGCCGGATGTACAGGACCGTGCCGAGATGCGCGCGGGATAGCGAATCGATGATCCCGCGGTCGCGCGCGACGAGCATCGGATCGACGAGCGCGACGTCGGATGATCCGCGCATTACAGCATCGATAAAATCGACAGTGCCAGATCTGATCGCGACCGACCCAGGCGGGGCCACCGCAGATCTGGCTCTCACGTGAAACGGCGCCCTCAACATCGCCAGTGCTCTCATCTAACCCGACGCCTTCCGAATGTCACGGCAAACCACCCTTCTCGGTCATGCCGCTATTGCGCAGAACTCAATTCGAGTTCTCTCGCCGCAAAACGCTGAGTCGCCATGTTCTCGATCGATTCGGCAACGTGCCGCATTCGCGGAGGGAGTTTCTCCCCGGTTGTGGATCTGTAGCGCGTCGTCGAGGCAGCGTGTGCGTTGCTGTCGTTGGTGCGCGCTCGAGGCTGATCGGAATGGACCGATTGCGTGCCAGCCGCTGCACGCAGTTCCGCGCGTGCGCTCTGAATTTCGCGGAGCTCTGCTTCTGCTTCGAAAACCAATTGAAAAAGTTGGAACTGATTCGCGAGTTGAACCGCGCGATCTGCCGCTGCTTCCGCGGCATCAAGTTGCGAGAATCGTCTAAAGCCCTGTGCGGAGAAAAGGGAGTACTGCGCCAGCTGACGCGGCGTCAGGGGTTCTGACGCGAGTGCCACGCGAAGGCTCGTGAACGCCAGCTCGTCATCGCCGTGCGCCGCGAGAAAGAGGCGGTTGAGCCTGGCATGCCGACGAACTCTGGCCTCTGGTGCCGCTTGTTCGACAAGTCGCAGACTCGCCGCGGCTACGGTCGGCAGTCCATAGTCACTGAGAAAGGCCGCAAGATCGACGAGCGTCTGGTATACCAGCTCATCGTCATCGGTCAACGAGCCAAGCAATCCGAATGCGAGATGGATAGCACGCTCATGCTCGCCAGCAGCGTTGGCGACACCGGCCAGGGCAAGCGTCACCCTGGGGAGTACTGCAGGACACGATTGTCGCGCGCGTCGCGCGGTTGTGTTGAGAAGTCGTCTCGCCGCCGGAAAATCTCCGCGACTCCAAAGATTGTTTGCCTCGCCGATCTGGGCGCGCAGCGCGATCGACATGTCGCCAGCTTCGATGCCAAGCTCGTATGCGCGACGATATGCAATTCGCGACGATTCCCAGTCTGCGCACATTCGTGAGGCGCGCCCCATCAACAGCCGTGCTTCCGCCGCGAGCCATGTCTCACCGTCAAGCTCAGCATCCATTCCGACGAGTGCATAGACGCTCTCTGCGATCTGCCATTCACCTTCATCGCCAAGTGCCTGTCCGTACACGAGCAATGCCGTATACACTGCCCGCCGGCCAATGCGGGTGTAGCCGCCGGTATCCCAGAATGGAAGCGCCTGGACTACCGATTCGAGCGCCGGTCGCACGCTCGCGCCAGTCTCGATATTCACAATGTCGCGTTGGACCCGTTCGAGCGCATCCTGATGAACGAAAGCATCGAAGCCGTTCGACTTGATGCTGTCGTACACCTGTAGCGTCGCCAGACCGGCGGCGGTGCGGGTGAATTCGGTGTCAGATTGCGCTGACGCCAGCTGATTGAGAAATGCGATGTTGATCATGTGGCGATCACCTATCTCCAGACGCCGTACGGCGTCTGTGCCGAATGTGAGATTTGCTGTCGACGAGCTTCAACGACGTCATGCCACTGCCAGGTGCACTGCCATGTGCACGTCGCGGGTAAGGCGACTTGCGCTCAGGAGGTGTCTCTCGTGCGATAAGGCGAGCCGCGAGAAAATCCGCGGCTTCGGCACACGAGAGCGGATCTGTGCGAAGTTTTCCACTGGTGGTGCTCATCAAGAGCGTCATCTGCGCATCCAGAGTTCGTTGGGATTTGTACCCAAGCATCGAAGCGATGTGTCCGAGCGGCGTACGTGATGTGGTAATCGCCCGATACGCCGATGTGACGCGCGCAGCCTCGATCACTTTGCGTGTGGACACGAAACCGGCCTCTGCGAGACACCGGTCGAGCGAACGGCGCGCCATGGCACTTGCCGCTGCCAGTGCCTTCGGCGAAGACGGGCAATCGCCATTCTGGAACATGGATGCCATTCGATTTCTGATCCCGGAGGGCAGGCGATTCATGTTGTCCTCCAGGATGGCGAGCAGCGCCACGCCAAGCGGTGCGTCGGGAGTTAGAAGGAGTGCGCACTCCAGTGCTGAACGCTCATTCGGGGTACCGCGAAAGATGAAGCGAGCTGATGTGCGCTGAGCTAGCAGTACTCCGCTTTCAAGCGCGGCAGTAGTGACCGAGCTGAATACAACGACGGGGCGCGGATATTTCGTAAGCCAGGCCGCAATCGATTCGGCATCTGCCAGCGTTACGAGCGCGGGGTCCAGCACGATGCATTCGTCGCGCGGGGACGCCAACTCGGCCAGCAGCTCACGCACGCCGAGTAGGACGTCAACGGTCCCGTGGCCCGCAAGCGCAGTGTGCACGCGCGCGACCGCCTGTGGCGACAACAGTACAGCGTACCTCAGATTCAGCCCCGCCTACAGCAATTCGAGCGCGACATCCTGCTCCCCCAAAAGTCGGAATACCCTTTAGTAAGGTAGCGTTAGCCAGCACGCATCGAAATGCGTTTCCCGGCCGACTAATGCGAATTCAGGCCAAATATGGGCCTGAATCGCCATTTGTTTGAGGGTCTGCCCAAAAACGGAGCGAAAGCCCGTTTAGTTCAGCACCGAATCGAGAGGATTCCGCGACTCGGCCGGTGCTGAACTCCACAGCTGAACTCGCCTGGCTCTAGGGAGTTTTGGCTACCGCCGTATCCACGCGGATGACCGGCGCCGTGCTGCTGCATGAGAGATCCCACGTTTCCGTCCCGCCGCCACTGCACAGAGAATTCTGGCGCGGCGACGTCGGTTCGGCACAGCCGATGGCCAGTACTGCGAGAGCCGTGGCAATAACGGCGACATATCTGGAGGTACTTTGCACGTGCAATCTCCGAAAAGGGGTTCGGGATGGAGATTACGCGGCCGGTGTATCATGGGATATGCGTATTCGCGCCAAACGGCTGCGATTTTGTGCCGGTGTACGTCGTTGCTATTCCGCCGCAACAACCGGCCTCTGGCCGAGCCCGGTTTCAGCCCCAGATCCCGGTTGTTCGGTCCAACTACCCCCGCGCGAGGCCGTTTTACGCAAATTGGCCAGAAATCGCAGTGGATTGGCCAGATTGCGCACTTGTCCGTTGCGATCCTCCGAGCAAATGTGAAGAGGGTACCAGCAACAGCGGTTCGGACAGACGGCATTGGCACGCGGCGTCGCTTGAGTTGACCTAAGCGAAGCGCCTTTTCAAGGGCGGCGTCTCGTTCCAGTCTCGTTCGGCCACTCAACTTTCAGCCCGTATGCACACGGTAAGACATGCTTGATTCAATCGCTACGTTTGATGTTCCCACGAGGGTTCGCGAGCTCGAGTCATCGATCGCTCGGCGCGTCCGCGAGTCGTTGCGTCCGTACATTCGAGATCAGGAAGCCTTGGAGAGCACGACACGCGAGCTCCTGGTGATCAGCCGGGACTTTGCCGGATCGTTCCAGGCCATCAATACCCGTGCGCGCATTCGGCGGGAGCGGGACGGGGAGTAGCGGGCCTCCACGCCGGTCGGATGACCTGGCCATTCGCCAGGGCTGAACATGGCGATCGAAGTGCGCCGAAGCCGATTGTCAGATTGGGTTTTCCAGCTCGAACTTCTGGAGCTGCGGCTCGACTTCCGTCTCGAAGCAGGTGGGACAGATGCTGTGGCTGAATTCCGTGTTCGTCCGCTGCGAGATGTAACGCTCCACTGTCTGCCAGGAGTCGTCGTCGCGGATCTTCTTGCAGTACGAGCAGATCGGCAATATCGCCTGCAAGGTTTTGACTTCAGCGAGTGCTGTCTGAAGTTCGTGCATGAGTTTCTCGCGTTCCTCGTCCGCCTGCTTCTTCGCGGTGATGTCACGCGCGACGGAATAGATCACATGCTCGTCGGAGTCAGCTGTCGCGTTCCACAGGAACCACTTGTAGCTGCCATCCTTGCAGAGGT
>PLEG01000175.1 GCA_003136975.1 Gemmatimonadota bacterium
GCCAGAACCTGATCGGCAACGAGCTGGGTGAAGCGCTCGGTGTGATTCGCACGGAAGAGTTGCTCGCCGCACGTCGGATAGATGGCGCGCATCAGTATTTCACGCGCGCTTACGACTTCGGTTTCTCCAAGACGGCCGACGAGAGTTTCTCGCACTGGCCGCGCGATTCTGTGCTTGGCGACATGGTCAAGGTAGTTCGGGGGTTCCGGCCACAAATCATAGTGTCAGTGTTTTCCGGCACGCCGCGCGACGGTCACGGCCAGCATCAGGTAGCGGGGATTCTGTCGCGTGAGGTATATGACGCTGCGGCGGATACGGTGCGCTTTCCGTCACGCAAGTTTGGTGCGCCCTGGACCGTGCTCAAGTTCTATCGTGGCGCGCGCTTTTCTCGCGAGGATGGGACAATCTCGATGAATGTCGGCGAGTACGATCCGACGCTCGGACTCACGTATTCCGAGATTGCCGCGGAGAGCCGTAGCCAGCACAAGTCACAGGGGTTTGGAACGGCACCGCGAAAGGGGGTCGTGATGGATTATCTGCGTCGCGAAGCGACACGGGTGAACGAGGCGACGCCGGCACAGTCGGAGCGATCGATGTTTGCTGGAATCGATACCGCGCGCAACGTGACGCAGGCTGATCGCGATCAGGTGGCGCTTGCGGACGCGGGCGTCGATGTGGAAGCGATCGCGGAGCGCGCACGCGTTGCGGTTGGCGACAGTATCGCGGTGCGCGTGGCTGTGTACCGGCGCGGTGTGGTGGACAGCAGCTCGCTTCACACGGTGTATGTGCATGGCGAACAGTTAACGCAGCCGTACTGGCTCGCTCGTCCTCGGGTGGGAGATCTGTTTGCCTTTGCATCCGACTCCATTTCGGACGACGCGCGGGAACGGCAGGGATGGATTCCTGTGAACGTCACGCTGCCTGGTATGGCTCCCATCATGGTTCGGACACCAGCGATATATCGATACGCAGATCCGGTGCGTGGCGAGGTTCTGCGTCCACTTGCGACCGCGCCTGGTGTGTCGGTCACGCTCGCACGCGATGTGGAGCTTGCGCGTGCGGGCGTACCGTTGGATCGTGCCTTTCAGATCACATTGCGCTCGTCCTGGCCAGCTGCGCACACTGTGAGAGTGAGACTTGCTCTGCCGGCTGGTATGGAAGCCGATTCCGTCGAGCGAGTGGTCACGCTGGATGCGGGGGCAACGCGGACGGTGATCTTCCGCACAACGGGGCGTCTTGCGGCGGGAGCACACTTGGTGCGCGCCGTGGTATTCGACGGCGCTCAACGTGATAGTGTTGGTTTCATTCCCGTTGAATACGATCACATTACGCCGGAGCGAATGTATCGCACCGCTGATGTGTCGATCCAGGCGGTGAACGTGGTCGTGCCGGCGCATGCGATCGTGGGATACGTGCAAGGTGTGGGTGACAACGTCGCTGACGCATTACGGGATCTCGGTATTGTGGTCGAACAACTTGATCCGGCTGCACTGCCGACATCAGATCTGTCCCGGTTCAGCACGATCGTCGTTGGGCCGCGTGCGTATCAGGCCAATCAGCTTCTGATCGATAACAATGCGTACCTGATGAATTACGTTCGTCGCGGTGGCAACCTGGTGGTGCAGTATGGCCAGAACGAGATGCAGCAGCCGGGAGTGATGCCATTCCCGATCGTGCTTGCGCGTCCTGCCGCGCGGGTCACCGACGAGCGCGCTCCGGTTACGATGATCGAGCCGCGAAATGCGCTGCTCGATTCGCCGAACAAGATTACGAGCGCCGACTTCACCGGTTGGGTTCAGGAGCGCGCCACGTACATGCCGACCACGTTCGATGCGCACTATTCGACGATGTTACGGATGAACGATCCCGGCGAGGCGCCGAATAATGCCGCGATTCTCAGTGGCACAGTTGGGAAGGGGCGCTACACTTACGTCACGCTCACCCTGTTTCGCCAGCTTCCGGCCGCTGTACCAGGCGGCGCACGCATATTCGCGAACCTGCTGCGATGATGATCCGCCGTCTGGCGGCGGGTATCGCTTGCGCGGTGGCTGCGGCGATGCTCGGCTCATGCGTGCACGATAATCGAACCGTATTGACGGTTTACTCGCCGCATGGCATCGATCTGCTCAAGTACTACGAGATCGAGTTCGAGAAGGCGTATCCAGCGATCGATGTTCAGTGGGTGGACATGGGATCACAGGAGGTTCTGGACCGAATTCGCGGCGAGGCGGTGAACCCGCAAGCCGACATATGGTTTGGTGCACCATCCGAGTCGTTCGAGCGCGCCGCGAAGGAAGGTCTGTTGCAGCCGTATCGGCCCACCTGGGCCAGCGCGGTTCCCGATGCGGCGCACGATCCACACGACATGTGGTACGGGACGTATCTCACGCCGGAAGTAATTGCGTACAATGGTGACGCGATTCCGCGGGACAGCGCGCCGCAGGACTGGGATGATGTATTGGACCCCAAGTGGCGCGGCAAGGTCATCATCCGGGATCCGATCGCCTCGGGAACGATGCGCGCGATATTTGGTGCGATCATCGCGAAGAGCGTGACCGAGACCGGGTCACCGCAACGTGGCTACGAGTGGCTGCGCCGGCTCGATGCGAACACCAAGGAGTACGTGCTCAATCCCACGATTCTGTATCAGAAGCTCAAGAGCAGAGAAGGATTGATCACGCTCTGGGACATGCCGGACGTCGCGACGATGCGTGATCGGGTTGGGATTCCGATTGATTATGTAATCCCACGTAGCGGCACGCCGTTGTTGGTTGATGCAATAGCTGTGGTACGCGGCACCAAGCATCCGCAGGAGGCGAGGCTCTACTACGAGTTCGTCACTTCCAAGCATTCACAGCTGGAGGCATCGCGTCAGTTTCTCCGGATTCCAGCGCGCACTGACATTCCACGCGATTCGCTTCCAGCATGGATACAGGCCGCAATGCAGCAGATCAAACCGATGCCCGTTGACAACGCTTTACTGGCACAGCACCTGAACGAATGGATGCGATATTGGGACGCGCACATCAGGAATCGTGGATGAGCGGCGCCGACGATGGACTGGTTGTCGATAACATCGCGCGCTCATTCAACGGCCAGCAGGCGGTGGATCACGTATCGTTCGAGGTGCGGCCGGGAGAGCTGGTAGCGCTGGTCGGGGCGTCTGGCTCGGGAAAGACGACGACGCTTCGCATTGTCGCGGGCTACGAGCAGGCGGACGATGGGCGGGTTCTTTTCAGTGGACAGGACATCACACGCCTGGGGCCGTCAAAGCGCGGATTCGGCATGGTATTTCAGCATTACGCCCTGTTCCCTCACATGTCAGTCATCGACAACGTCGCATTTGGACTGGAAGCCCGCGGCGTTGGGCGCGCGGAGCGTAGGCGGCGCGCGAGCTCCGCACTCGATCGTGTTGGGCTTGGCGGGAAGGGTGAGCGAATGGTGCAACAGCTTTCAGGTGGCGAGCAGCAACGTGTAGCACTCGCGCGTGCCGGAGTAATCGAGCCGCGACTGCTGTTGCTTGACGAGCCGCTCTCGAATCTGGATCCCACGTTGAGGCAGAGCACTCGCGATGAGCTGCGCACGACACTCAAGGAGTCAAAGGCTCCGGCGCTCTTTGTCACTCACGACCAGGATGACGCTTTCGCAATTGCAGACCGAATCGTGCTACTGTCGCGTGGCCGCGTTTTACAGACGGGATCGCCGGAGGATCTGTATGACCGACCCGTGACACGCGACGTCGCGATGTTCATCGGGCATGCGACGATGATTCCGGCGCGGCGTAATGGCGAAGTCGCGAGCGTAACGATCGCGGATGTAACACACGCGGTTAGCCTGAGCTCCTCCGCCAACGTAAGAGACGGCGCCGAGGGCGCAATCGTACTCCGGCCGGAGGCGGTCGAGATCGCGCGTGGAGAATCGGGTGATACGTGGCCAGTTTCCGTGGTGGGTCGCCGGTTCGCTGGCGCACAGTTCGTGTACCGTGTGCGCCTTGATGATGATCTCGTGCTCGACGTCGCGTCGCGCGACAGGATCGAGGTTGGGCAGGCCGTGGGCGTTCGGGTGACGCGTCCGGTTCCAATGGTTCCGTGACGGTCGCACGCTGGTTTGACCAGCGGAGTCGCGCGGAGCGCATGGCGACGCTTGCTGCGCTGCCGCTTCTGCTCGTGCTCATCTGGACTGTAGTCTATCCGAACGTCGCTGTCATAGCGGGAAGCTTTGGGCACTGGCGCGAGTTCGCGGAATCGCCGTCGGACGTCGAGGCGCTCAAGAACAGCATCATCATAGCCGTTGCGTCGGTGGTCGCGTCGCTGGCCATTGGAGTGCCGCTCGCGTTCCTGCTGACACGATTCGACTTTCCCGGCCGGACACTGTTGCGCGCCGCGGCGCTGCTACCTGCTGCGCTACCACCGCTAGTGGGCGTGATATCGTTCCTGTTTCTCTACGGCGACACCGGAGTGATCACGCGCCTTACGCAGATCGTACTCGGTCTGCAGGAGGTGCCATGGCATCTGAACGGTATTGGCGCGATAATCTTCATCCATGCGTACACGATGTACGTGTACGTGTATCTATTCGTGTCGGCAGGACTTGAGAGGTATGAAGCATCGCTGGACGAAGCGGCAGTTGGGCTGGGCGCATCCACATTTCGCCGGCTGACGCGCGTGACGCTGCCGCTACTTACTCCCGCGATCGCTGGATCTGCGCTGCTCGTATTCATGAGTGCGCTGGGTTCATTTTCCGCGCCGTACGTTTTTGGAGGGGGAATACGCGTGCTCTCGACGCAGATTCTCAACTCCAAACTCAATGATGCAATCGGTCTGGCATACGTCGAGACGACGGTACTCGCGATAAGCGCAGTCGCGGGGTTGATGCTGTTCCGCTGGCTGGAAGGAAAGCGCGCGTATGTTGCCGCTGGCAAGGGAGGGGCGAGTCGCCGTCCGGTTCACTCCCGATGGGCGCGTGTGGCCCTCGCTTGCGCCGCCGGATTGATAGTGCTGGTTCTGGTGCTGCCACATCTGATGATTGTGCTCGTGTCGTTCGCGAAGGATGGAGCGTGGACGACACAGGTTCTCCCGCCGGTGTACACCACCCACAACTATGCGGGACTGTTCACGGAGAACCAGCTCTGGACGCCGATCCGGAATAGCATAGTGATGTCGGTTCTCGCGACGGCGGCGAACGTTGTGTTCTGTGTTGCGGGCGCGTATCTGATCGTGACGCGCAAGTTCAGTGGACGGCGACTGCTCGAGGTACTTGTCGCGCTTCCATGGGCGATACCTGGAACCGCTGTTGCGCTCGGTCTCCTCGCGACGTTCAACAAGAACGACATCGCGATGGGAAAGATTCTGCTCGTCGGAACGTTCTGGATCCTGCCACTGGCGTATTTTGTGCGTGACATCCCGCTCGTATCCCAGGCGGTGGAAGGCTCGCTACGCCAGATGGACCCATCACTGGAGCCTGCCGCTCGCGGACTCGGTGCGTCGTGGTGGATGGCGGTGCGGCGCGTTGTGTTGCCTGCAGCACGTCCGGGCATCGTGGCTGGCGCATTGCTCGCGTGCGTGACGGCGGTCGGTGAATTTGTCGCGAGCATCGTACTCTACACTCACGGGAACCGTCCGATATCGATCGAGATCCTGGCGCAACTTCGATCATACGCCTTTGGGACTGCCTCGGCGTACAGCACCCTGCTGATTGGTCTCGTGCTCATCATGGCGCTTGCTGCACGTATAGCTGAATCACGGATGCAATGAGGATGTAACGTTTTGGGCAATGCGGATCATCGCCAGCATCGAGCACAAGCCGAGATCTGACTTTGACTACTTCAACAAGGGCGATCTCGCCACAATCGGTCGCGGTAAGGCGATTGCGAATTTATTCGGCGGCAAGATTCAGGTCGGCGGCCGCCTTGCGTGGCTTCTGTGGCTCGGAATCCACATCACCTATCTCATTGGCTTCCGTAACAGACTCAGTGTGCTACTTCAGTGGGCCTACGCCTACTTCACCTACCAGCGTGGCGCGCGTCTGATCACAGAGACTGCGCGTTCAGTGGTGCAGCGGCAAAGGGACTAACTCTGGTGCACTACGTTGCGGCGCGCCCGCACGTCACGCAGAATTTCCACGACGTATCCATCTCTGCTCCGCACGCCGGACAGCGTCGCGTGCGCAGGTTCTCGCCGCAGTGCGGGCAGTAGTTGGTCTCGCGTCCTTCCGGGAGAGTTCCACCGCAGAATCGGCATCCCGTTGGAACGTCGATCGATGACAGAGACTCGAGCAGCGTTTGAACAGGCGCAATTGGCACCTCCGGCGCTGCAGTTGCGGGTGACATTGCGTCGAAGGCCGCGACAGCGCTCTGGCCAGGCGTCATTTCCTCTTGCGGTTGCGCGCGCGAGGCGACGGAGTCGGGGGTATTCATCCCCGCGGCGATCGAACCGGCCGCAGGAGTGAGCGCCGAATCGGCGGCGGAAGTCAGCGTGAGCGAAGCGTCTGCGTAATCCTTGAACACACCCGGGTCACCGGTGGGCGACGCCAGCTCGCGTCGCAGCGACTCCTGCATTACCGGATCGGCAGTCACGTATCCGCGCTCGCCCGATAGAAGCCGCGCGACCGCCGTCTCGTAGTCGTCGTTGGTTTCGATTGCGAGCTCGCGACGATTGTGTCGGTACGGAACGATCTGCTCGTACAGCTCGCGAACGCTGAACGGGATCTTCAGGTATTCCGGACGGGTTGTGCGCACATTGTGCACTAGCCGGCGATGAAGGCGATCTAGATCGTCCATTCTCGGTGCTTTCCTTTGAATGATTCGTGATTTGGAAATGGTGCAACTGATTGCTTCGTCACGCCAGTCCCCCCGTGTTCGGCGATCCACGAGTCGAAAGCCGAGGCGATCAACCCATTGGATGAATCCTGCGTCGCCGCCGCTCGGGTCGCCAGGTGATTGGCGTACTCATTCTGCGGTTGTCCGTTGTGCCCGCGTACCCAGCGCCACTCGCAGTGATGGTCACCCAGTGCGCGTAGAGCATCCTTCCAGAGCTCGAGGTTCTCGATGGGGCCGCTCTTCCGCTTCCACCCCTGCTTGGCCCAGCCATGCACCCAGCTGGTCATTCCATCAACGATGTAGCGCGAATCGGTGGTGAATACCACAGCAAACCTTTTGCGTTTCGCCGAGATTCCCCGGAATGCTTCGGTAACCGAACGCAGGGCCATGCGGTTGTTGGTCGTCGCGGGTTCGCTTATCCAGTAATCCCAGCGCACGATCTGACCGGTGGCGGGACTTTTCCATTCCACGACTCCGCCAGCTCCTCCTGCATTATCACCGTCGCGACCATTGCCGAGGCATGATTCATCGGCATAGACAGCGATTATCTCATCTGGGGGGAGGGCGTCAGGCATCGACCACTTCAAAACCCTCGAGATCATCGAGGTAGATGGTCATCCTGTCGCCGGTGGCCGGCTGGATAGTCTCAATAGCTTCGCGACCAGCGCGCAGACCGAGCGATTCCGGCCGGACCACGAACTCCGATCCACGTCTGTATACGACGATCCGGCGTCCGTCAGAAATGGCGCGCTCCAGCAAGTTGTACTGTCTGGTCGAGAGTTGCATCTAACGATTCTAATCGGCGGTCGTCGTTCCGTGTCGCTCGATCCAGGGTTGGCCTCAGGTAGCTGCGTTCAGCGGGGAGTGTTGCACCATGAATGGACAAACCGTGTGAGCACCCGGGTTGCGGCATCGAGCTCCAGAAGCGGGACGTATTCCGTTGCCGAGTGCGCGAGCGCGATGTCGCCAGGTCCAAAGCAGATCGCGGGAATTCCGGCTTCATTCAGTAATGCAGCGTCGGTCCACGCACTGAGTCCCTCGACGCGGGACGGGAGCCGCTCCAGTTCCAGCGCCTCGAGCAACTCTACCATGATGGGCGCGTCGCGTGAGACATCGCTGGCGGCCTGCGAAGTGGTGACCGAGACATCAACGTTGAGATCAGGATGCGTGTTACGTACCATTGCGGTGGCGGCGGCCAACTCGTCGAGGAAGGTGCGCGCGGTTTCTCCGGGTAGCGTGCGCCGCTCGATGTCGACGCTGCAGAGATCCGGGTAGGTCGAGAGCCCGGTGCCGCCGGCGATCAGGGACGCGTGAAGCGAGCCTCGTCCAAGTAGCGGATGGGTGCGCTGCTGTAGAGTCCTGCGCTGTACTCGATCCAGTTCCGCGATGATCAGCGCGGCGTGCGTTATCGCATCGACTCCGAGATCGTAGCGGCTGCCGTGAGCGGCGCGACCGTGTACGTCGAGCCGAATCCAGACGAAACCGCGGTGCGCAGGACAGAGAGCGAGGCGGGTCGGCTCGGTTATGATCGCGGCGTCCGCGGTTACTCCGGAGGCGATCAGCGCGCGCGTGCCGAGGCTCTCGTACTCTTCGTCGATGACCAATGCAATTATGATCTCACCGTCGACACCGACCTTCATTGCGTCTCGCGCGGCAACGCACATGGCTGCGATCCCGCCCTTCATGTCGGCGGACCCACGCCCGTACATGTTTCCGTCGGCGACCCTGGCTGTGAACGGAAGGTGATTCATTCCTTCGACGCCCACGACGTCGATGTGACCGTTCAGCATCAGCGATCTTGTGCCCGCATCGGAACGTCCGCCGCGCGCGATGACGTTGAAGCGGCCTGACACGACCTCATGCAGCTCGACGCGGAAGCCCCACGTTTCGAGAAGATTGGCCAGAAAAACAGCAACCTGGTGCTCACCGGGAGCACCAGGTACCAACGTAGGGTTACGGGAGTCGAACCCTACGAGCGCGGCCGTCAACTCGGCCGGATTCATTTACGTTTGCTGGTCGCCTTTTTTGGTGCGGGCTTGGCCGCCTTTTTGGGTGCCGCGTGGTCGCTCTTGTGGGCGGTACGGGCAGCAGGCTTCTTGGCGGCCGGCTTTGCGGCAGCCTTGGGAGCAGCCACCGCTTTGGCCTTGACCGGAGCAGCCGGTTTTGCGGCAACCACGGTGGGCTTGGGCTCAGGCTTGTGAGCCGCTGGCGCGGCATGAGTCGTCGCGTGAGCCGCAGCTGGCACCGGAGTCGCAGCCACGGGGGCAGCTTCCGCCGGAGCTGCGGCTGCCGCCGCCGGTGGTGCTGCGGCCTTCGGAGCGGGTTCAGGCTCTATGGGACGCGGTGGAGGAGCCGGGCGACCCACCTGAGCCTCCTCTGCCTGGCGGATGAGCTTGTCAGCCTCTTCCTGGGTCATCTGACCACGACGAACCATATACTGGACGAGATCGCGAGCGCTCTCGAGTACGAATCCCGTGAGACCGGCGGCCGCATTTACTACATCTTTCATCGCGGCGGCCATCTTACTGCCCGCCTCGAGGCTAATTTCGTGAGCCTTGGCGGTCATCTCCGCCACGGTGTCCTTTACGTCTGCGCCACGGTGCCCGGGGCTACGCTTGGGAGGGGGAGGAGGAACAGTTGTGGGCGCAGCCGCCGGGGTCGCCAGATCTTCCGGCGTGACCTCAGGCGTCACTGACTTATCTGCCATGGGCGGCTAGTTAGTAGAAGGGGTGAAATCGCGCTAAGTATATGATTTTTCGACACTTTCGCAACCCACTGGCGCTATGGGGTGGCGTAGCTGCGCCCATTAGTGGATATTATGGCCGGAACAGGCGCATCCCGTGCCACGCAGGTAACCGAAGGTAACATCTGTGACCTCTGAGACCGGCCAGGTCGACCAAGCTGACCTCGACCAGGAGGTTATTCGACGTGTATTGAACGGGTCGCGAGACGCGTTCGAGCTGCTGATTGTCCGGTATAGCGATCCGTTGTATCGCCACGCTCTTGGGATGACGGGTAGTCCGGACGTCGCGGAGGACATTCTACAGCAGTCGTTCATCAAGGCCTATGCCCACCTCGGCGAGGTGCGCGGGAGGTTCGATGCGTGGGTATTCCGCATTGTAGCCAATGCGTGCAAGGACTGGCTGAAGAACATCCGCCGCTCGCACGTTAGTTACGAAGAGGACGATCAACCGTCTACATATTCGACGCCCGAAGAGGAGCTGGATCGCAACGAATTGCGGACAGATCTCGAAGTGGCGCTCGCCGCTCTGGCGCCAGCTCTCCGCGAAGCATTCGTCATGAAGCACGTGGAAGGGCGGTCGTACGAGGAAATGGCGGAACTGTTGCGTACAACGGTTGGAGCACTCAAAATGCGCGTTCACAGAGCGCGTGAGGCACTCCAGCACTTGCTCGAGGGGAAATACGCGTGATGTACGATGACCTGAACACACCAGAAGATCATTCCGACCCGGAGCTGGGCTACCAGCCGCCGCGGTCGAAGGCTAGCGAGCGGGAAAGAGCGCCGGCACACCGCCTGCCTGACCGCGAGGTGCCCGTTCCAAATAGCGGCGCCACGTCGGTGCTCCACCAATGGCTCGATGGTGACGTTAACGTGTCTGTAGTCCGCGCGAGCCAGGGCGGGAACGACGCCGTGGATCTCTGGACCAAGATCCACGACGAAGCAGAGACGCTTCGGAGCCGGACCACGCCGCTTTATGTTCACAAGCGGATAATGGACTCGCTCCCGGACGATACGTACCGCGGTCATCATCCTTGGTACAAACGTTCGATCACAATGAATCCTGCCGCACTTATCGCCGCTGCTGCAATGTTGCTCGGGATCGGCATCATCATCGCCCGAATGGCTTTCAGGTAGGCTCGGGGTTCGTGGTTTAGTAACAAGACGGGGCTGATCGCTCGACATTGGGCCGCGATTCATCTACTATGAAGCGCGACACCATGCCAAACCCAACTAGCCCACGCAGCTGAGAGTATTCACAGTGCTGGGGGCCGCGGTCATCGCCGCGACCCTCGTTTTTGTTTCGACTCGTTCTCCAGGCCCAGGATTGGACCCGGACGCGATGGCGTACATGGGCGCGGCTACGTCGCTGGTCCATCAGGGACGCATGCGAGTTCCGACCGCCGAGTGGAGTCGGCCTGATTCGACATCGACACTTTCACTCTGGCCGCCTGGGTTTCCGGCGGCCATCGCGTTGCCGGTGTATCTCGGCGCATCGCCGATTCAATCCGCGCGGTGGATCAACATTGTCTCCGCGGCGGTGATTGCGGGCACAATCATTCTCATCGTGGCGGGACCGCTCGGACTCTGGGCTGGTGTGATTACAGCGGCGATCGTATTCGCGACGCAGGCGGTGTTCGATACCAACATCACTGTTCTGAGCGAACCGTTGTTCATCGCGCTCATGTTGTTACTGCTGGCGGCGATGGTGTATGCGCGCGACCGATTGGTTCTTCTGAGCGTGCTCGCCACGGCGCTCGTAATGGTGCGGTACGCGGGAGCGGCGGCACCAGCCGCCGCGGTGATCTGGACGCTTCTCGATGCTCGGCGCGATTGGCGAGCGCGTGTGCGTCGTGCGATCACGGTCGCATTGTTGCCGGCGATTACTATGGTGCTATGGTTCGCGCGTACTGCGATCGCACCCGATAGGCATGCAACGCCGAAACTGCATCTGTACGGTGGCTGGGGTGCTACTCTGGTCCAGGCGCGTGACACGTTCGCGGAGTGGCTTGCGCCATTGCTATCGGATGGCACGCTCCAACGGTCGATCGCGCTTCTCGTGGCGATCGCGCTTACGGGGTTCATCATGACCGCGGCGAGCGATACGGCTGGCAACCGGTTGCGGCAACTGCGCGTGAGCGGTGTCGCAACAATTCTGGGTGCGACCTCATTGCTCGGCGTGTGTTACTTGATTGTCGTGCTCGTGTCGCGTGCGTTTGTGGGCGGGACAATTCCACTGGATTGGAGAATTCTCGCGCCGCTCATCGTATTGATCGAGATCGCGGCCGTGACATCGATCGGATACTGGTGGCGCGCGTACCATTTTCCGGTGCACGCCACGATCACAGTGATCGGGGTGATCTGGTTCGCGGCTGCGGCGACGGTGACGGTGAACGATGCGATCTACGCCGCGACCGAGGGAAGCGATTTTGCCGGAAGCGTGTGGAGGCAATCGTCGTTGACTGCGTGGGTACGAGAGCATGCGGCGGGACGTCCCATCTATTCCAACTGGCCGCCGGCGCTGTACTTCTACGCCAACCGCATTGCGCGGGAGCTACCGGACAGCATGGATGTGGGAGACGTTTCGGGCTTCGCGGACCAGATCCGAAAGGATCACGGTTACTTAGTCGGCTTCGACGAGCGTAGTCCCGATTTCATGTCGCCGTCGACGCTCGCTCGCGATCTTGGTCTTCATCAAGTGGCCCGCACGTCGGACGGTGCGGTGTGGGCGGCCGATTCCGTCGTCGCGCCGGATTCGGCGATTACCGCTCCGGCAGCACCGCGACGCCCACGCTAATCGCGCCGTTTGACGATGGCCGCATAAAGAAATTGGCGTAATGCCCGTCGTGGGCGATGCGGACTGTCTGGATGGTCGCGAGTCCTGCGTAGATCAGCGATGCCTGAGTCCTGCTCAAGGATGATGTGCGGGCCATGTAAGTGATGTCGCTATTGCCGGCATTGCGACCTATCGTTGCGTAGAAATAGGCAGTCGCGATTCCGCCGGCGAGGATACCGCGCTCGACCGATCCGCCCCGGTGATGCGGGATGTCGAGAATGGCTTCGTCCATGATTGCCTGCACGTTCAGTCCTGCGCTCGCGAAGAGGAACTGCTTGTGCGGATCGTTGGTCGCGTCGATTCCCGAATAGACCGTGGGCTTGCCGCTCTCAAAGCCGAAATGCGGATGTGCGCCCAGGGCATAGGACATGCCGATGTGGCCGGCTTCGTGCGCGAGGATACTCGAAGCGAATCCGGCCGCGAAGTTGCGCCAATAATGGTCAGGTGTAGTATGATTCGTCGAATCTGGCGTTGGGGCGTAGGCGCGGGTGGATTCGCGCACTGCGGCGGTATCCTGAGCCGGAGTGGTATGGATCGGTGTAAGCGTGAGCGCGACCAAAGCAAGCAACCCACTCAAATGTTTGGGGGGAAGGGTCATGAATGATGCTAAGAGTCCTGAGCGGTTGTCCGACATCGCGGTTCAGCGGGGGCTGGGGTCGCTTCCGGGGTGGAGTCGGAAGGGTGATGTGCTTTCCAAAACTTTCCAGTTCGAGACTTTTCCAGACGGGATTGCCTTCGTGTCGCGAGTAGCTGAGGCGGCTGAGGCGGCGCAACATCATCCCGACATCGACATTCGCTACACGAAGATCACCTGCATGTTGACGACCCACGACGCGGGCGGCATCACGCAGAAGGATCTGAATATGGCAAATGAGATAGAGTTCGCGGCGACGCGGTGATACGAGAACGGCGCGTCCTGATGGACGCGCCGTTTTTTCAAGCTGTGCCTGACCTCGCTAGCTGCGGCGACCGCCGCCCAGTATGCGAAGAATCGCGAGAAACATGTTGAGCAGGTCGAGATAGATCTGTAATGCGGCCACGACGTAATCTTCGGGTCCATACACGTTTCGCAGGCGCCACGTATCAAAAACGAGCAGACCGCTGAAGACGAGCACAGTTCCACCGGCGAGCCAGACGCTGGAATTTGCGTTGCCGAAGAACATGTTGAGCACCGACGTGGCGATGAGGACCCATAGCCCCACCACGAAGAAGCTCCCCCACGCCGAGAAGTCTCGGCGGCTCACAAATGCGTAGAGCGTGAGTATTCCGAAAGCGCCGACAGTGATCGTGGCAGCCTGAGTTACCAGGCCGGTGCCTCCCCTGATCGCGACTGCCGGGCCAACCATCACGCCCATCGCGAACGAGAACAGCAATACCATCGCGATGTTCAGCGGGAACTGCTTGCGCGCTCCCTGAGCTACCAGGAGCGGAACGAACACTGCGGCCATCGAAAGCCACGGGTGTATTCTGACAGCTTCCATGACCGTAGCATTCGACATCGCGTAGGTCGCGCCGACCACGGTGACGAGGACGCTGACGAAAACCAACGAATAAGTGCGGCGGACGAGCTGCGCGCGTTCCGCGCCGGTCCGGACCAGGCCGGAAGTGACGGGAAGTGAGAAACCCATCAATGGCTCCAATTGAAGGAAGATGTTGCTACCAATATTACACCGCGGCGCGATTCTGGATTCGCTCGATGAGGGCGGGAAGGTGCGATATATCGTCCAGATAGTGGGCCGGGCTGGCAATCTGGAGCTGATCGCGGGTAAATGGGCCCCAAAGGGCGGCGATCGAGACCACTCCCGCTGAGTTCCCCGAGTTTATGTCGTGGGGCGAGTCACCGATAAAAACGGCTTCTGAGGCGTCGTAGCCAAGCTCGCCGAGCGCCATTCGGACGGGGAACGGGTCGGGTTTGTGGAGGGAGCAGGAGTCACAGCCGATTGTGCTGGCCATGTATGGCCCGATCCCGGTAAGCACGAGGGCGCGGTCCATCATCTCGTTCGACTTGCTGGTGACGATGCCCATGGGATGGCCGGCTGCGGCGAGCGTTCCGAGAACTTCGAGCGTTCCTGGAAACGCTGTGGTCAGGCGGTCGTGCGACGCGCGTTGGAAGGTTCGGTAGCGCATGGTCACGGCCTCGAGCTGCTCATCGGACTTGCAGAAGGCCTGGAGTTGCTTGCCGAGCGGAGTTCCGATTCCGACGACCCATTCCTGTTCCGTTGGGGCGCGGCCGTTGAAGCCCTCGAAAGCATGTCTGACACTTGCGAGCAGAAGGCCGATGGAGTCGATGAGCGTTCCATCGAGATCGAAGAGAACCGCGATTGGGCGTGCGCGGAGCGCGGTATCGGGCGTCGTTGTTATTGGTTGTGCCATATGGCGAATGTTAACGCATCGGTTAATGCATCATGGCTGGGCGTCCGGTTCAGGAACGAAGAGAATCAACGCGACGCAACGGATTCCTTTCTCTGTCACGCGATCTGCCGCGGGACGGACGCGATCGACGAGATCGAGAATCGTGGTCACGGAGGCGTCGTCGGCGTATTCAGAGAGGCTCTCGAGCGACCACTCAACGGCGAGAGGAAGCGGTGTTGTCGCGGCGTTTCGCAATCGTGTGGAGAGTGCGGCCGATTCGGATCGGCGCGCGAAACCCACGTTGGCGCTGGTCGCGTCGGCTACACGTGCGAGAGTGCGGCGTGCATCGCGCGCTCCAGATGCAAGCGGGAAACCGGTGCTGCCGCCAACAGCGAGCCAGGCGCAGTGTTGGTCGTACCAGACGCCCGCGGCGCGGAGGATGATTGCCAACAATTGGGTGGTGTTCGGCGCGGCGGGGCCGTGATCACTGGTAACGTTCGCCAGCTCGATCGCGGACTGGATGCTCGTTGCGTCCGTGGTGATTCCTGTCGATTCATCCCAAGCGAGAAGCCTTGGTATTCCGTCCACGATCCACGCGCCGATTGCGCGGGTGCACGATGCGCGCGTGGAGGCGATGAGTGGTCGGCCCACGCCGCAATTGACAGGTGTCGTCCCGCGACGCCACCCTTCCATTAGTTCACGCACACGCTCGCCACGCATTATCGCAGCAGGTTCCGCTGATCGCTCCGAAAAGTTGGTGGTTGTAGAGCCACCGAATATCTGTTCCGAAAGAGCAGATTTGCGGGTGACGATTTCCAGTTCGCGAAGAAATGCCTCGGCGCGTGGCGGTGGATTTACCGAATACGAGGCGACGCGCGCATGGGGTGAGCCCATCCGTGCAAGACGACCGATTCGTTGTTCCAATCGGGCCGCAGTCCACGGAAGATCAAGATGGATCAGAATGGACGCCTGCTGCAGATTGACTCCCTCACTCAGCAAATCTGTGGCTATCAGCACGGTCATGTCTTCGTGATCAGTGACAACGCGTGTACCCATGCCAGCTGGCGCGAACTGCTCCAACACCTCGGCGCGGCTTATGGGGCCGCTGGCGATCATCGCGCCACGCGCCGTTAGAAGTGCGATGTGCCCGTCGCGTCTCAGCGATCTGTACAATCCTTCCGCGGTCTCCGCGAAACATGAGAACGCGATGATTTTCTCCTTTGTGTGAGTTGTCCTCACTTCGCGCACAAAATCGGCGAGCGCGTCGTCGTCTAGCTTGCGCGCGCACGACAGAAGTTCTGTCAGCGCAGATGTGTGCTCGCGTAGTGCCGATGCGAGTGCCACGAGCGGAATCGCCGCCGGCAGGAGTAACTCTGCGAATGCGAGCTGGACTGCGTCGCCAGTGTAGACCCACGCCGATAATTCCGCAGCGGTCGGATATCGGCCGGCCTCTAGCGAGGCAAGGAGGCCATGCGACCTGGCGATTCTTCGCTTGAGCGCGCCGACGAGCGCGGCGTTGCTGGACGCCCATTGGCGCACCAGGCCGTGAATGACCAGTCGGGTGGCCACACTGCCGTCGCTTGGAGGCACTGGCGCCGGAAGCGCGAGGATCATGTCGAGTACCGTCTCGTTGCTGATGAGTACTCGGGGCGGCATGTGCTCGACAATGGGGACGTCATGCGCGCCGATGCTGCCAGTGCTGTCGCGCCGGACGATCGTCAGGGCCAGGTCGGCGTCGGTCATCGAATAAGCGCGCGAGCCCTTGAACAGGGCCACAATGGCCGATATATCGTCGCGAGAGTTGTGCAACGGGGTCGCCGTGAGCAGCAGCACCGGTGCCAGCATGCACATATGTGCGAGCGTCGAGTATCTGCGTGTACACGGATTTCGAAAGTGATGTGCTTCGTCTACGATGATCAGTTTACGCTTTCGCTCAACGGCGCCACTCCGCCCAAGTGACTCGATGGAAATAAATTCAGCCGAGATGTGAGTCGCCGAGAGCGCGTGCTGCCACATCGCGGCGAGCGTTGCTGGCGCGACGACTGCGACAGAGTCGTAGGTGGCGGCGAGGGCCAGTGCGACGTATGTCTTCCCGAGACCGACGTCATCGCAGAGTAGTGCACCGCCGTGATCGGTGAGCGTTCGCGTGAGTCGCGCAACGGCGGATCGCTGGTGCGGATGGAGCGTGATGTCGCCAATGCGCAACTGGAGCGGCTCGTCACCGAGTATGCAGTCCGCTATCGCGGCACGAGCGGTGCTGAGCGATGCTGGTACAGACGCATCTGACTGCATCGAGTCAATCGTTCTTGCGAGCATCTGTCCAAGCGATTAACGGTTCCAACGCGGATGCGGTTACCTCGTACGCGTCCAGTACCAGCGCATTGAGTTCGCGTCCGGCTGGCTGGATTCCGCATCGTGCCCTTTCCGCGATTGGGGCAAGCAGGCGGCGTGCGCGCGGCCAGTTGATTGGAATCGGAAGTCTTGCGATGGTCCAGCCGAGGTAGCGGTGATAACCGCCGCGGGCAGGCTCGGCGATGACAGCCAGCCACGCCGCAGCGATCTCCGAGTTGAGGATGGCGGCGAAGGCGAGAGCGTCTAAGGGCGTGGGACATGTTACGGAATAGCATGTGTTGAGAGGAACGGTTGGATCGCCGCGATCGAGCACTGCCGCGCGTGGGGCGCGTCCGAAATCGCTCCAGACGACCCGCGAGCAGTGCGAGTCAGCGCTTTCGATGCGAAAGAGTGACCACCAGCGATCGGAGCGCGAATCGGTTCTACGCTCGAGTGTGCGTCTCGATCTTGTGAGCCAGCGGTGGGCGTGCGGAGGCAGTTCGCGAATTGGGTGACCAGCTGTATCATGGGTCCAGATGATTCGCTCATCGTTGGCTGTGAGTCGCCAGTGGGTCAGAGTCTCTCCACGAACGAGGGGACGGAGCAAGTGAGTTTCGATCTCGCCGCGACGAGTGCTCGTGGTAACAGATGTCACGTCGGAACCCTGGGTGCTGGCGTTGACTACGAACGCGTCGTTGCACCCCGTTTTGACGCCGAGATGGGGGCGCTGCAATATGCTTTCGAAGAGCGGTACGCCGGCGCGACTCAGGAGGTCGAACGATGCGCGTGCCTGGGGAGGAAGCAGTAGCCACGGGCTTCCGGGTGTGGAATCGAGCGAGAGGTTCCGTGGTCGGATTGTCCAGCGCGGAAAGCTGTTGCGGCGCTGCACTCCGACCTGCATGGAGTTGGCTCTACCGGAATCACTGGTGTTG
>PLEG01000119.1 GCA_003136975.1 Gemmatimonadota bacterium
AACGGCTGGTATTGTCACTCACTCATACTCTCCGGCTCCGGGTCGGCGCGCTGCATTTATGTATGCGCAGTGCGGAAAATTCGCGTGAATGTAACCCCGCGCAGGGGCAGAGGCTAGACTCGGAACACGAGACGCCCAATGGAAAGCGTCTTTACTCTATGTCGTAAAGTGCACTGTATCGTTTAGTACTCTGTATCGCGTGCGACGACTGGGTCTTGTCCGCTACAAACGTCAAAACAGTACCTGGATATCGACGGTGTCGCGAATGGCGGATCCATCTGCGCGTACCGCCGGCCTGAACCGGAGCGCGAGCAGCGTTTCCCGAATCCTGTCGTTGTAACCACGATCGGGCGTCGGCGTAAAGCGCAGCAGCGTCGCCTTTCCGGTGGAATCGACGTCGAACCAGGCAGTGAGCTTGAATCCCCGTACGCTGGACGGCGTTGGAAGCGGCGGAAGAACAAACTGTTTGAGAGTTGGCGGATAATTCTTGGCGGCTCCGCCCCCGGTACCCGGCCCAACGCCACTGCCCTTGCCTGGGCCTTCACCGGACCCAATGCCGCCGCCAATGCCAGGGCCAGCGCCGACACCTCCGGTCTTGCCTGAGCCCGTTCCAGCAACGCTGGCGC
Organism: Gemmatimonadota bacterium; assembly: GCA_003136975.1. GTDB lineage: Bacteria > Gemmatimonadota > Gemmatimonadetes > Gemmatimonadales > Gemmatimonadaceae > Fen-1247. Next base: position 627 of record PLEG01000119.1, read on the forward strand.
CGGATGCAGCGGTGCCCGTCGCTTGAATGGGAGGCGTGACAGCAGGTGGCGCAACTTCGGGCTTGGGGGGCGGTGGCGGGGTCGGGACCGGCGGCGGAACTGGTGGTGGAACTGGCGCAGGAATCGCAACTGGTGTCGTGGCTGGCGCAGCACTCGCTTGCGGAGCTATCAGGACGAAGTGCAGTTGGGGGGCCCCACCGTCGCCGAGTCCGCCTCCGCCACCACCAGCCGGCCCCGGGCCGCCAGCGCCATCGCGATGTCCGTAATCAATACCGGAATCGAGCGCGGGAAACAACACGAGTACCAGCAAAAGCAAATGCGCCAGCAAGGATAAGAGCCACCCTTGCCAGCGCGTTTGCTTCCGCCGCGGAATGCCGACGGGCGGACGATACACGGAGACCTTACTGCGTTGCCTTTGGTGTCACGCCAATAACCTTGACACCGGCGCCGCGCGCGACGTCCATCGCCTGAATCACCTGCTGATACTTCGCGGTTGGATCACCCTTGATGAACATGATCTTCTCCGGGCGAGTATCGAACGTCGTGTGGAGCATCTGGCTGAGACCAGCTGCGCCGCCCGTTACCGGCTGCTTGTTGATGAGATAGGATCCGTCCTTCTGCACCTCGAGTACTATCTGATCGCTCGGCGCCGTCGAAACTGGCGCCGGCGTCGGATCTGGAAGCTGGACATCGATCGCCTTGCGGCCGGTCGGCACAATCACCATGAAGATGATCAAGAGCACCAGCAAAACGTCGATCATCGGTGTGAGATTGGGTTCGGAAGTAAACCCACGATTCGAGCCTGTAGACATGGACATTAGTGTGCCCCTCCGCCACTACCACCGCTGATGGGTTGCAAGTTGTCCGCCGCGATTGCCGACTTCGTTCCCGGCTGCTGATCGCTAACCATGGCGGTCATGTGAACGCCGTTGTGGGCGGCAATATCGAGCGCGTCCAGAACCTTGCCGTAGTCCAAGTTCTTGTCAGCCATCACGTAAAGGATCTTGTCTTCAGTTCGCTTGCTATAGATGTCGTTCAGCGCGCTGCCGAGCGACGTATTCGGGATCGCGGTGCGATTCAGGTAGTACTGACCCTGATTATCGATACCGAGAAGTTGATCCTGGTCCTGCTGTGGGTGCGGCTTGAGATTCTGGCCGGCTGGCGGTTGTGCGTTGACACCCGAGACAAGCGTCGGAATGATGACCATGAAGATGATCAGCAGAACGAGCATGACGTCGATCATCGGAGTCACGTTTGGCTCCGCGCGAACCGCGTTCCCACCCGACGTTGACATTGACATAGATGCGAATCCTCGAAAAGTGTGGAAGCCCGCCCTATCACATTTGGCCGGACGGGGTTCCGGCCCTACCTAAATGACACTACCAACTTTAGACGGATGCCGCGCCCCAGGTTAGGCGCGGATCCATCCGCGCCCTACTTGGAGATCGGGGCGTTGCCCGCGGTCGCCGTGGTGTTGAACTCACGTGTGAAGCGGCTGCGGCCGAACTCGCCGGAGACGTTCTTGATGAGGTAGTCGATCATTTCCTTGGACGTGTAGGTCATCTCAGCCGTGAGATTGTCGACCTTGGTCTGGAAGTAGTTGAAGAGCCACACTGCTGGAATTGCGACGAGCAGACCGAGCGCTGTCGTGATGAGTGCCTCGGAGATACCGCCCGAGATCGCCGACAGACCGCCTGAACCCGAGACAGCCATGCCCGTGAAGGCGTTGATGATACCCATCGTCGTTCCGAGCAGTCCGACGAACGGTGCGGTTGCGCCGCTTGTCGCGAGCACGCCCAGGCCGCGCTTGAGATCCGTGATCGTCATGAGCATCTCGCGCTCGATTGCCCGCTCGGCCGAGTTGATGTCGGCGATCGTTACCGAGCCATCCTGAACGAGAGCACGTGTCTCGGAGAGTGCACCGGCGAGAACGCGAGCAACATGCGACTTCTTGTAGCGCTCGGAGAGGTTAGCTGCCTCGACGAGGTTGTCTTCTTCCAGGAACTGCGAGAACTCTGGGGCAAACTTGCGCGTCTCACGCTGTGCGAGGCGGAGCTCCCACCACTTCTTGATCGAGATAGATAGAGTCCAGACCGACATGATCGCGAGCACGTACACGATGCCGCGGGCGAAGCCGGCCATCTGGCCCCAAAGGTCAATTAGCGAGAGATGCATTGTTCGTTACTCCGTGGATTGGTGGGACGGTTAATGATTGATCGTGAACGTGAACGGCTGCTGCACAAGCTGCTTGACCTTCTTGCCGCCAACTTCCGCGGGGTAAAAGCGCATCCGTGGCATGGCGCTCTTCACAGCGGCTGAGAACAGCTCGTTGGTGGACTTCTTGATGCTCAGAGTTCCCGGCTCAACACGGCCCGTGGTGTCGACGACAAACTCCACGTCGACCTCACCTTCGATAGCTGCGCTGCGGAGGGTCTCGGGATAGGACGGGGTGACGGATCCCGACACTGCGGCGGCCGGCTTCTCGACCTGGTACGCAAAGTACGTCTGGTTGTCCGAGACAGGTCCCGTCCCACCGACGACTCCCTTCGCCACACCACCAGCAACGCCCTTGCCACTGAAGTCAGCCTCGTTCGTGACTTTCTTGGAAAGGTCGATGTCCGGAATCTTGATCGGGACGATTGGCGGTGCCTGAAGCACCTGGAACCCCTTGGGTGGCGGCGGCGCAACCGTTACATCTTTCGGCGGCGGCGGCAGCTCCTTTTTGGGCGGAGGCGGCTCGTCCTTTTTTACCGTGACGAATTCGATCTTCTCCGCCTTCGGCTTCTCGTTCTGGATGGCGGCGTTAGCCGTCGCCCAGACCGCGAGCCCGATGAGCCCGGCATGGAGCCCAATGCTGAACGCAGTGGTTCCCGGGCTTCGTTTGGCTTTACGCTTGGACTCGATTAGCTGGTTGAACATTGCGGCAGCATGCTCCTCAGAATGACCTGGAAGAAGAATACTGACGCACTATTAACCAGGAATGGCTGGAAGATTAAGCTTCCGTTAATTCAAAAGCGATTGACGCTCGACTTACGCGTCACCCACTCGCTCTCGCGGAATCTCGATGTCGTCCTGCGCCGCTCTGTCAGCTGCGTCCAGTGGCAGCGTGAGCGTGAACAGCGATCCCTTCCCGAGCCGCGACTGAACGGTGAGCGATCCGCCGTGCGCCTGCGCGATCCACTGGCTTATCGCGAGCCCGAGTCCGAAGCCGCCGCGCTCCGCCGTGCGCGAGCGAGCGCGGTCCGCGCGCCAGAATCGCTCAAACACGTGCGGCAGATCCGCCGCCGCGATCCCCGCTCCAGTGTCGCGCACGGCAAACGTAACGTTGTCCGGGTGCCGGCCAAGCCCGATGTCAACTCGTCCACCGCGCGGCGTGTACTTGATCGCGTTGGTGACGAGGTTGAGAAACAACTGCCTGAGTCGCGTGCGATCACCAGCGATAGTTACGTCAGCGGTGAACGGAAGATTCACGGTGACACCGGCGCCCTCGCCCAGTATCAACGCGGTTTCATACACCTCCAGCGTCAACGCACTCACATCGACGCGCTCACGGTAAAGATCGAATCTTCCCTCATCAGCGCGAGCGAGCGTGAGGAGACTCTCGACGAGATCGGCCATGCGCGTGGTCTCGTGCAGCGCCTCTTCCAGCGCGACAAGCCGTTCGTCCTTGCGCGTGGTGACGCTCATCGCGCGCTCGACATCGGCGCGCAGCACGGCGAGCGGGGTCTTCAGCTCGTGACTCGCGTCCGCGGTGAAGCGGCGCAATGCGGCGAATGACGTCTCCAATCGCGCGATCATCGAGTTGAGCGTGTTGATCAACGCGGCAATTTCGGGACTCGCCTCGTCATCCGACAGCCGTCGGTGGAGGCTTCGGCCGTCGGTGATATCGGCCACGCCACGCCGCACCTGCTCGATGCGGCGGAAGGTGCCGCCCAGCATCAGCCACATCCCCCAGGACGCGAGCGCGATGACGAGTGGAACAACAGCGAAGATCGTCGTGACCAGCTCAGGCGGAAGACTCTGCGCACCACGCACGCGAACTCCGGCAACCACACGCGTGAGCTGCGTCGTTGTGTCGTGAATTGCATGCGCGACAAAGAGAATGCGCTCCTGCCCCACGTTGATCACACCCGCGGGGCCGTCGTTCGGCAGGTCCGCAATTCCGTGTTGCAGCGTCGCCCAATCCTCGTCCGATAGATCGCGCGCGTCCAACGACGAGAACACGACGTTCGCCTTCCGCCCAACTATGACGATGTATCCAGGAATAACGTCGAGCCGCTCGGCTACGCGTCGTGTTAGTGCTATGCCGTTGGCACTCGACGAGTCGCGCACCATGACCTGCTCGTGGGCACTCGCCGCCTGATCGATGATCCTCATCGCGAGATCGGCGTCAGCCAACGCCTCGCGTCCTATCGCGCTATATGCGCCCGCGGTCCGCGATGCCGAAACCGCGACTCCAAGCGCCGCCCCCGTCACGATCATCGCGCCGGCGAAGACGAACGTGAGCTTGAGCCGCGCCGGAATCATCCGCGCACAACGTACCCGACGCCGCGCACTGTCGAGATCAGTTTCTTGGCATGATCCGCATCGATCTTTTTTCGAAGATGATTGATCACTACGTCGACGATGTTGGTGCCGGGATCGAAGTGGTAGCCCCAGGCGTATTCGGTAATCAGGGTGCGGCTCATCACGCGTCCATGATGTCGCATGAGATACTCCAGCACCGTGTATTCCTTGGGCGTCAGCTCGATAGGCGTGTCGCCGCGGCGCACTTCGCGTGTATCAATGTCCAGCGTGAGATCACCAACCTGCATCAACGGCGACGCCATCGCGCGCGGGCGGCGCGCGAGCGCTTCGACGCGCGCGAGAAGCTCCTCGAACGCGAACGGCTTGGTCACGTAATCGTCCGCGCC
>PLEG01000278.1 GCA_003136975.1 Gemmatimonadota bacterium
GATGCCATGTCGTCATATTCGCACGATAGGCGAGAGAGAGGCTCATCGTCCCTCCCCGCGCATGATCGTTAAAACCCGCGCGGGGGGTTGCTATTCTCGGTTGGCTCCTACCTGGGACTCACCGTCATCACCGATCTTCCATCAGTCGTCTTAGCCCAGTACTTGATCCAGTGCTCACTGATGTTGTTCGCCGCCGTGATCAGCTCCTTCGTCGGCTGCTTTCCATGCATGGTCATCACAACGATTGCAGTGTTGAACTTCTTCTGCGAATGAGCAGCGTCGGGCTCGCGTGGTCCCATTGCTGCGATCACGTTCTGGATCGTGATGTTCGTTTTGTCACCCGTATAAATAGGATGACCGCCGGCGTCCTGCTGACCGGTGCGCTTCAGGTTGCGAAGTATGAAGAACGGCGGCACCTCATCCGGTTTGGCGAGGCCCATGAGATAGAGACCGAGCCACGAGTATCCCTTCGCGGGTGAGTAGTAGTCTCTGTTGAGCTGCGTGTACGTGCCGTCGCCGTTGTCCTTCCACGTACTGCCACCCATCGCGTCCGCTTCAACGGGATCGGAGTACGGAAATGCTGCAGGAATCTGCAGGCCGGTCGCCCAGTGCACGGGGCCGAGCGTGATCGTGTCGCCGTTCACTATTGCGCGCGCGTCTGCGGCCCAACGGTGGCCGAGCTCGTGTCCGATCTGCGACATCGCATAGTTGTAATCCTTCATGTGCCCGTCGGGTGAGTGCTCCTGAATCTGGATCGCCGACGTAGAGACCGGCTCGACGTACATCCACTGCAACTCGCCCTTGCTGCAATAATTCTCGAGCCCGTTCGTAATCGTCCCGATTCCCGTTACGTTGCCGCCACGCGGTCCGGTGCTCGGCGTGCCGCCCTCGGGATTGTCGACGCGGAAATCGGAGTACGTTGCGATGAAGTCGAACTTGTCGCCGAGTGCCGTGATGACAGAGCAGGCGACGTCCTGCGCGTGCGGGATCGCGGGCCAGTGGAATCCTTCATACGCAACGGGAAACGTCCCGCTCTTCCTGCTCGCCGCGGAGAGATCAATCTCGGGCGAGCGAACCCCGTTGAGTGCGACCGATCGTGCAGTCACGCGATCGACGACAGACGACGGCGTGCCGGTCGCAGCGTCGGCTGACACGAAGAGCCGCATCGCGCCGGAGAGCGGAGCCGGCAGAACGCCCTCGATCGAGATCGTATTTCCCGCAATGACGACATCGGGATCTGCCCCCGCACCCGACACGATGTAACGCGACGGTCTGGCCCTTTCACCACCGCCGCGCCGGTCCGCGAAGCCGTGGATGGTCCATACGGCGGTCGCTTTCGCAAGATCGGCCGACGCCGGTTTGTGCGTGTCGAACGCAACGCGATACGTGACGCCGTCGATTCCCGGATCGCCGTTCGGAAGCACTGCGCCACGCATCTCGATGGTCGCCCTGACGAAGAGGCCGTCGATGCTCGAGAGCTTGACGCTCCTGATATCGAGATTGGCTGCGATGGCTGGATTGGGAGCGTCCGGGATCGTGGCAAGCGCTTTCTCGACGCCGCCCGTGACCATTGGAAAGACGCCGACCACGCCGTCCCGTGCGGACACGTCGTTGTACGAAAGCTCGATCACGCCGCTCTTGTAAAGCGTAGCCTGTATGCGATTGACCGTCGGCACCCACGTGAACGACTGGATTCCGCCAGCCCCCTCGCTGAGCGTCCACGTCACCACAGCGCGGTCCGGCAGCTCCTTCACAAAGTGCGGCCCGTTCAGCCCGGATTTGATGTAGGCCGCGATGCCGGGGATCATGTTGATGAATGTCTCACCCACCGTCTGCAGCGAGGCATAGCGGTCCATCTGGAATCCGTTCCGGGTCGATCCGCCGGCACCAGTACGATTGCCGGGCGGGGGACCGCCGATTCTTCCGGGGTCGGCTCCGCGCTGCATGGTGCCGAAGGTTATTGCTCCGATTGCTACGTTGAACGAATCCCACTGTTTTCCGGAAAATGGAAATGTGAAGCCCTTGAGCGTCGCCGATCCGCCGGTGAGCTCCGGCCCAAAGTCGGCATCCCATCTCAACGGAACGTTCTCGATGCGATAGCCCCTGCCTTGCGGGGTGAATCGCAGCGTTCGGTGGTCCAGGTCGAACAGACGCTCGGGGGCGACCACACCGCTATCGAGCTCCAGGTGGATCAGGTTGCCGATGGCAGTGACCTTACCGATCGGATGACCGGGCTCCCGTTGGGCCAGAGCCATGGCGGGTAGCGCAGCGAGCGCGAGAAGGAGATGAATGCGGTGGATGGTGATCATCGTGTGGGAGGATTGGCGGCGTGCCACCCGTAATTGGATACAATATTCGGAATACAATTACGCTACAGCGGAGGGGGACGCAACGTTTACGCGGAAATTGCTGCGCCCCTGCTCCCAGCCCACCGCCTCTCGTCTACCACAGCTTCTCGCACCGGGAGCCCGGAGTCGTAATTCCCCCCATGCGTGAGCGACCTGTAGTTCTCCGGATCCGCCCAGCCGCGCGTGATGAGACTTTCCTGAATCGAAGTGCCGATAGTCGTCGAGTCGAACGGCAGCTGCACGAGCCACACCGTGAGATTCGCCGCCGGCTTGCTCGATGCGCAGTGCAGCGTGATGCGCGACGTTCCCGAAAGGTGGACAGTGTCGGTGAGCGGCGCGGTTGCGAACAACAGCCTGCGCCGCTTCTTCGTGCACGATCCAGACTGGTGGCGCCTTCTCAACGCCGTTGTCGACGCCATACAGGTAATGACTGAACTACTGATTCACCATGTCGTCCGGCGGGTTGCCGCCATGTCCGCCCTGATGAAGATAGATCGACACCGGAAGCCTGTCGGCCTTCATCTCATTGTAGATGCGTATGCCGTGCTCGGGCACGACGTTCCAATCATTGAATCCGTGCGCCAGCAGCACGGCGGCCTTGATGTTCTTCACGAATGGAAGAAGATCGCGCCGCGCTCAGAAGTCGTTGTAATCGCCGGTCGCGCGATCACGTCCGCCGGCTGCCGCGAAGAGTCCGTCGCGATACGTCGCGTTGCAGTACGCGCGCGTTGCGGGATCACCGCTGTGAATGAAGTCGTAGACGAAGTCGATGTCCTCGCCCAACCATCCACCAGGATGACGCACCAGTCCGTTCGTGCGGTGTAGCCATTCGCTCGGGAGTGTCGCATACAGTTGGACAACCCTGCGACAGTTCTGTGCCTGGCGCCTACGAGTGCACCACCGCAAATCCGGAGGCTTGCGGCCTTCAAGATTGGATACTATATCCTATCCTGCTTTGACGGATGCTGACAAAGGGGATCCGGATCAGTCTACCTCCACCGCCCAGCCTCCACTCGAGTGCGGCACTGGGTCGAAAGGGAACCATGCAATCTGCAAGTGAGCTGGCATCAGCGGACACGCGCCCGACGTGGGCAGGATTTGCCATGGCGGTCGCTCTAATATGTGGCGTCATCATAGTTCCAACGGCCGGTATGGCGCAGGGAACAGCGGCCGACTATGCGCGAGCAGAAGGATTGGCGCAGCGACTCAACGGACTCGTGGTCGACGCGGCAGATCCGCCGAGCTGGCTTCCGACTGGTGACAGCTTTGTCTACAACAAGTCAGTACGTGGCGGACACACATTCGTGCTTGTCGACGCAACTGCGCTCGAGCGGCGTTCTCCTTTCGATCAGGAGAAGCTGGCGGCTGCGCTGACCACCGTGATGAAGCGGAGTATCACGGCTCTCACATTACCATTCACGACTTTCTCGTTCGTCGATGGCGAGAGTGCGATCGAGTTTACTGCGCGCGATCGCTTCGGACCGCCGACTGATGCTGCACGCTGGCGCTGCACGCTGGCCAACTATGCGTGTGCACCCGCGCCGACCATTGAGAGAGCGGCGCGGGAGCGGCGAGATTTTGGTGGCGGACTGTTCGGGGCGCTCCCGCGTGTGGATACGCTGCCCCGCATATCGCCAGATGGAAAGCAGGAAGCGCTCATACGGAATTTCAACGTGTACGTTCGCCCGGTGGGGTCAGAGCAGGGGACGATGCTCAGCACCGATGGCTCCGAGGGATACGCATACAACGATGCCTCCGTCGCCTGGTCGCCGGACTCCAAGCGGCTAGCGGCGTATCGCGTGCGGCCCGGCTATCGTCGGATGGTGCATTACGTGCTTTCGTCCCCTACCGATCAGCTGCAACCGAAGGACTCGACGCTCTACTACAACAAGCCGGGCGATGTGCTGGACGTGGACCAGCCGGTGCTCTTCGATCTCGCGTCGCACAAACAGCTCGTCATAGATAACGCGCTTTTCCCGAACGCTTACGATGTATCCTCGCTCGCGTGGCGGCTCGATAGCAAGGCGGTGACGTTCGAGTACAATCAACGCGGTCATCAGGTGTATCGCATCATCGAGATCAACGCGAGCACGGGCGCCGCTCGCGCTGTCGTCGACGAGCAGTCGCCGACATTCTTCGAGTATTCGGCCAAGAAGTACCGGCACGACATCAATGATGGAAAGGAGATCATCTGGATGTCGGAGCGCGATGGATGGAACCACCTGTATCTGTACGACGGCGTCACCGATCGCGTGAAGAATCAGATCACTAAGGGTCAATGGGTCGTGCGCGGCATCGATTGGATCGACGATGCGAAGCGTCAGATATGGTTCGCCGCGAGTGGCATGTATCCCGGTAAGGACCCCTATTTCGTTCATCACTACCGCATCAACTTCGATGGAACGGGGCTCACGGCCATCACGGATGCCGACGGTACCCATACCGTAAGCTTTTCTCCCGACAGACGGTATTACGTCGACCTTTGGTCGCGTGTGGATCTGCCACCCGTTCTGCAGCTACGCCGAACAAGTGATCTGAAAGTGGTCATGAACGTGGAGCACGCCGACGACAGCGTGTTGCTCGCGACCGGATGGCGTCCGCCCGAGGTATTCACTGCCAAGGGCCGCGATGAAAAGACCGACATCTGGGGCGTCATCATCCGCCCCACGAATTTCGATCCGAAGAAGAAGTACCCGGTTATCGAGAACATCTACGCTGGTCCGCAGGACTCCTTCGTTCCCAAGACCTTCAGCACGCAGTCGGGAATGCAGGCGCAGGCGGAGCTAGGCTTCATCGTGGTGCAGATCGATGGCATGGGGACGTCGAATCGGTCCAAGGCGTTCCACGACGTGGCCTGGAAAGATCTCGCCGACGCGGGTTTCCCTGATCGTATTCTGTGGCACAAGGCGGTTGCGGCGAAGTACCCGTTCTACGACATCAGTCGCGTTGGAATTTACGGTACCTCCGCCGGTGGCCAGAGCGCACTTGGTGCATTGCTCTTCCATCCAGAGTTCTATAAAGCCGCCGTCGCGGCCGCCGGGGCTCAGGACAACCGGATGGACAAGATCTGGTGGAATGAGCAGTGGATGGGCTGGCCTATCGGTCCTCAGTACGCGGCGGCGTCGAACGTGGACAACGCGTATCGATTGCAGGGAAAGCTTCTTCTCGTTGTCGGTGAGATGGATCCCAACGTGGATCCATCCTCCACCATGCAGGTCGTGAATGCACTGATAAAGGCAAAGAAGTACTTCGACCTGCTGGTCATTCCCGGCGCCGGTCACGGGTCGGGTGGCCCTTACGGGGAGCTGAAACGCTTTGACTTCTTCGCTTACAACCTGCTCGGAGTCGAAGCGCCGGAAAGGAATCACAGCTCGGCGGAAGCGCCGGCATCGGTGGCGCAGCTGGATCGGCGTGTGCACGGTAGTTGAAAGACCATGAGCTCGCCGATAGTTCGGATGTAGCGTGGCCCTCGGGCGCCGTGGGTGCGACATAACACGATCTTGGAGCTGAGTGCCGCGTTCCAGAGTAGCGAAGCCTTCGCCGGTCCCGACGGAAGATGCGAGTTCCGCCGTAGAAGAGAACTTCCATCCGATCCGGCGCCAGACGCTGACCGGGATGACGCTCGACGCACTGCGCGAGCGCATCCTGCGTGGTCAGTTTCCTGAAGGCAAGCCGCTGCGCCTGAACGTGTTCGCTGGAATGGACGATATGATCGTCGAGGCTATTGTAATGGGTGCCAGCGGATGGATCGCCAGCCTCGTGAACGCGCCGCCCGCCAAGTCTGTGGAGTTGGTCAGGCTCGCCAGTGCTGGCAAGATCAAGGAGGCGCGCGCGATATACGACTGGTTCCTTCCATTGCTGCGTCTCGATACCGTGCCGGAGTTCGTTCAGTACATCAAGTTCGTGCAACAGGAGATGAATTGCGGGAGCGCGCTGGTTCGTCCACCGCGTCTCGAGCTGCAACCGTCGACGGCTGCGGAGACTCGCACGTTGCTGCAGGATCATCTTTCCCGTAGACCATCTGTGAAGTCGCGCCCGATGGCGGTCGCTGCAGCGACGATCTGAGCAGGCAAACCACTCACACGTTAGGAACGACGAATTCTCACTCGATCCCGATGGCGCGGCAACAGCTCGTAGCCCGCGCAGTGTGTGTTGCACTCACGCTTGCTTGTGCGGTGGTGGTCCCTGTGCGCGCTCAGTTGCCAGCGCACGTCGATTCGACTCTGCACAGGATCTTTGCATCGGGGGGACTACTCCGGTGATCGCGCAGCACCTGCGCGATGGCGCGATGACGGAACGCATTACACCACGCTCGAGCCGTTCAGGGACGTTCCCGGCGGGACTGATATCGTGCAGTATGCCGCAGCAGACGGCGCGAGACAGGTTCTGGTCTCCGCGCGCCTGCTGCGGCCTTCGTCGTCCGTTGGTCGAAATCGTGGCCGGTTTGACCTGGTGGTAAATCTGGCGGTATCCAAAACCGATCATTCCTGCTCATTCCACCGAATAACGGTTGTACCGACGGTCAGGTCTGACGGCGTAAACCATGTCATTGCAACGACATGGGCGCCCCTGTGTAGGTCAGTTATATTGCTGTATCAGAAAAAGTCCCACATCCAGCCCGGATGGCGGAATCGGTAGACGCAGGGGACTCAAAATCCCCCGGTAGCAATACCGTGCGAGTTCGAGTCTCGCTCTGGGCATCAGTAACCCGTAACGTGTAGATGCGATTCTGGTCATGATCGGTCCATTGGCTGAGCACGGCATTGCAGTTCGTCGCCGGTCCGTGCACGGGATACACCATGCACTGGCGTGCATCATCAAACGAAAAAGGGCACCCACCGGGTGCCCTTTTTCATTTGCCGTTGTCACGTCGATCGCAGACCTGCGCCTACTTTCTCTTGCGCCGGAACATCGGTAGGATGCCGACCAAACCGGTTCCAAGTAGCGCCATCGAGCTGGGTTCAGGAGTGGTGGTCGTGATCGGATTGCATGCGCGGGCACTCACTGGTGACGTGCTGCCAGACAATGCAGTCCCATTTGGGCTGAAAGCCGCCTTACTGGAGCCGCACGCGTCGGTAAGGCCGCCAATGTCGTGCACGGCGAACTGCATATTGTTCAGAAAGCTCGTCGCGGAGGCTGCATTAGCGAAGTTCAGGAAGAACGACGCGGATTGGCCGTCCTGAAGTCCATTTGTGGGTGGCGGCACAATGGCGTTGAGACCAAAGAAGTTGTTCGCCGAGAAGCCGACCCCATTGAAGTCGCTCGCGTTGGCATGCGTGGAGGTGCAGCCGGTAATATTTGAGCTGCAGGCGGTGGTAAAGTTGCTGCTCGTGGTGCCCACCGATGTGGGTGCTGCGGAACTACTGCTGCCAACTCCGAAGAGTTTGAACACACTGTTGGGGTTATTGGCCGGGGCTGTGTTCGATTCGTTCGTCACCATGAAAGTGAGAGTCGCGGTCCCTGATCCCGCGGTTGAGAGCATGACGCAGGAGAAGAAATCGCTTCCCCCGCAGGCGTGCGCGAAGTTCTGGGCTTGGGCCTGTGTCGCAATCGCGCTGGAACCAACGACGAGAGACGCGACTAATATGAGGCGGCGTAGCATGGTAAATACCTGGTTGGCAACGCTCTGGAGGCCTGCCGTGAATGATTTCCGCCTCTGGACGGAGGCTCGCGTGTGCGTACACTACCGCACAGGACAGGCCGCGGGTTTCCAGGAAAGTTGGAAACGCGTAAGTCATTGTCCTATCGAGAGTTACAGCTAACATCTCCCACGCTTTAATAGCCTTTGCTGCCAATAGTGCAAGGGCCGCGCAACAATTTGTTGCATGGCTGCAACAGGGGCAACGGCCGGTCTCTGACCTCCGTGCCGGTACTCGCCGGTGCGGCAGCGATTGGCAACCGGCCGCTTGGCCTCACATTGGTTCACGGCCATTCCGCTGATAGATTCACCGCTTGCACGGCAGACGACTTATGGACGGTCATGACGACTTACCGTCCCCGAACCGGACACAACCGACGTGTCACTTGCGGTACGCCGCGTGACCGCATTAAGAAACATCTTCGTCACGCAGAACTTCCCGCCTGAGAGCGGCGGGATGGCCAGGCGCCACGCTGAGCTCGTGCGCCGTTACGGCGAGCCGATGGACGTGTCGACCGTTGCGCGGGATGACGCCGGAAGCCTCGATGCGTCAGCACAATACCGAATTGAACGCCAGGACTTTCCGGCTTCGAGCGCGAAACTCTTCGCGAATGAGATTCGCTGGGGGCGCTGGTTGGCGCAGCGTTGCGCCGCGGAGGTTGACGTAATCCATTGCGGAGAAATCAGACCGGTTGGCTACGCGGTCTGGTGGGCGCACAAGCGTACGCGGGTTCCGTACGTGATATATGTCAACGGCGGTGACCTGCTGCGCGAGCGTCGGAAGACCGCACGACACTGGACAAAACGTGTCAGTGCCTATCGGTTGTTCAGCGACACCGCTGGAATCGTCGCCAATTCGGAGTGGTCCGCGGCGCTTACGCGCGACATCATGCGCGAGATCGGTGTGGCGGCACCACCGCCCGTGGCAGCGATCGATCTCGGGACAGATCCCGATCAGTTTCACGCGTCACGCGCAACCGGCCGCTTGCGCACGCAGTTGAATATTGGCGACGCTCCAATAATAATCTCGGTCGCGCGATTGGTGCCGCATAAAGGCCAGGATACGGCAATTCAGTCACTCGCTGAGCTAGGCGTGGAGTTTCCGCGACTGCAGTACGTAATTGTTGGCAAGGGCGACGATGAGGCACGGTTACGTGCACTCGCGTCAACGCTCAACGTCGCTGATCGCGTACACTTCGTTGGACAGCTGAACGACGCAGAGCTCGCCGAGGCGTACGCGACGTCCACTGTGTATGTCGGACTGTCACGACTGGATAACGAGATCAATGTCGAAGGGTTTGGGATCTCGTTCGTGGAGGCGGCTGCGAGCGGGCTTCCAGTTGTCGCGGGAGATTCCGGTGGCGTGCGCTCAGCGGTGCGTGATGGTGAGACAGGATTGGTCGTCGCGCCAGTAGATACCGCCGCGGCCGCGGGCGCGATCGGCCGCATTATTCGTGACGCGTCGCTCCGGGAGCGCATGTCCGCAGCGGGTCGCGCATCCGTGGAATCGCATTACAACTGGGACCGTGTCGCAGCGCAGACTCGTGAGTTCGTGCACGATTGCATATCGCGCTACCCGGCAAGCGGCGATTGACAAGCAAATCACCCGGGCATTCATTACAACGTACCGGGAGCACGGGCCACCTTTTCTAGCGAGCACACATGTCATCGATGAATCGTATGATCGAGGGCGAGGTCCTTGTTCATCATCTGCCGCAGGATGAGCTCATAATCGATCGTGAGCTGCTGGCGGCACGCGGCCGGACGGCGCGCACGTTGGTGAAGGAAGGGCCACTGCGTCTCGTTCTGATGGCGCTCCCGCCGGGCGGCGACCTGCCCACGCACAGCACCGACGAGCCTGTCACGATCCATGTTACCGACGGCGAGATTGTGTTTCGCGCGGTCGAACGTGAATACCGCCTCGTAAAGGGCGACGTTCTTGTTTTCGCCGCTGGCGTGGAGCATTCCGCCGCCTCGGAAAATGGATGTGTATTCCTTCTCACGGTCGTGCGCACGAACTCGGACTCCGGATCGCAGGCAGAGCATCTTCCGTGAGTGACGAGAGCGTCATGCGGCGTGACATTCGCGACGAAGATCTTCACGATACGCTTACGTCGTTTTACGCGATCATCGCGGTGGACCCGTTGTTGGCGCAATACTTCGAGAAGGTCGACATGTCGATCCACATGCCGCGAATCGTTGCGTTCTGGTCCACGCTGCTGTTCCGCACTCGGAGCTACTCTGGCAATGCCTTTCGTCCGCACCTCGAGATGCCGGGATTAACCGCCGAGCATTTTGCCTTCTGGGTCGGATCGCTTGAAAGCGTAGTGGATGAGAGTTTTGCGGGACCATCTGCATCGCTCATGAAGGAAATGGCTCACCGCATAGCTTACAGCATGCAGCTACGGCTGGGGATTTCTCCGTTCGAGCCGTTCCGCGCGACGGCCTGACCGCGACACGCATTCTATCGCACGTGCAGCCTAGCGCGCTGGCTGGCAGAGACCGGTGTAGACCGCGTGGAAGAAACTGTTCGGGCGAAGCGCCACCGGTTTGTCGTGGGTTTCGGGGACATCGAAGACCACGTCTTCACCGAGCAGGTACTGCACGGCAGTGACCGTGCGCGTTCCGTTGCTACAGTCGAATACGTTGAGCCCAAGCACGACGTCAAAGGTCAGCGTATCCTTTCCGGCGACGAGTTTCATCGGGCTGCTGTCCAGAGACTTGATCCAGACTTTGCGAATCGTTCCGGCTCGCACGATCGTGGTGGTGTCCATGAACATCACAGTCTCGCGAATTGCGCCGATGCCAGTCCACTGGCTCTGAGCGCTGGCGACGACCGGAAGCGAAACGGTCGCGAGCAGCGACAGGACGAATCTCAGCGCCCGCGGTGGCGGCATTACAGGCACGTACGGCATGTGGATCAAGCTAGGAGGAGAGCCGATCTGGCGCCACGCGTGGCGGGTCGCCATCTTCTGTCTCGTGGTTTGAGGCGCCGTGGCGTATGACGAGGTTAAGCCGTCGCGGTGCCGGTTGCCGGGTCAGCACTCCGTAATGCTCCCGGGCCGCAGGATCCTCTGATTGGCGCGTTCACAAAACTGTTTAAGGTCGTCATAGTGGTTCTT
>PLEG01000185.1 GCA_003136975.1 Gemmatimonadota bacterium
GTCGGAACGAGGCCGTCCCACGGCGGATTCGAGCGATTTTCTGAACCCTACGCCGGCATCGCACACAGCGATTACCAACACGCGACGTCCGCCGAGCCGTTTTTGCCAGCGATAACTGTTGACCGCGACCCAGCCGCCGCGTTCCGCGTGCTCCACGATGTTCTGGCACGTCTCCGACAGCGCCATAGTGAATCGCATGGTCGCGGTCGCGTCGAGCTTGAGCTCGTTGACCAGAATGGATTGCGCCCGCTGCTGAACCTTGTCCACGACCGTATGGACGTCCTCGCTCGCGTTGACGGGCGTTACTTCGAGCAGTACGCCCGGATCGTTCTGGCGCCCGCGCGGCACGGTGCCGAGTATCTCGTACAGGTCAGCGGCGTAGCGAAAGAAGCCTGCCCGTGCCCAGTACGACGAGGTCTCGTCGGCTTCTGGTATGGCGAGGCTTGGTCGTTCGAGACGCGTCTGCGCCAGCGTCAGCAGTGCCGTCAGTCCATAAGGCGACGCCCAGCGCGCGTGGCGTGCATCGATCAGGACCTTGTCGTCGGGTTGGAGCCGCGACAACGGCTCCAGGATCTGCTCGAACGTGGCGTCATCCAATGATGGTGGAACGGTGATGACGTTCGTCACGTTAGCGAGAGTTCTCCGCGGAGGTAGCTCGCGAGGCTCGTGGCCCCACGGTGGGTAAGGTTGCGCGATGCAGCCTGCATCGCCGCGTCGATCGCGTCGCCTAACTTATCACCTGCGAGCAGTCGTGCGAAATAGGTTGCGCCCCAAACGTCGCCACATCCGGTTGGATCACCTGTTCCACTTTCGAGCGGATGCGCGGCTGGCACCAGTGCGGTACGGATCGCTCCACCCAGAGCTCCCGACGCCGGTAACTTCGTTCGACGTATGTCGGACAGGTGTTCGAATTTGGGTGCGGCGAAATAAACGGCGCCGCGAGGTCCCATGGTCACATTTATGACGGAGACACCGGCGGCCATTGCTGTCGCGGCGAGCGCCATCGCATCGGGCGCGAGAAGAGCCAGCTCGTCCTCGTTCACCTGCAACAGATCGAAGCATTGCATCCACGACGCGACGTTCGGAACGATGTGCGGAACACGGTAGCCTTCGGGATCCACGGCGAGCAGCAGTGAGTGCATGTCGCAATACACGACGCCTGAGAACTGTTGCCTGATAAGCTGCACGGTCTCGAGGCTCAGCTCCCATCCACTTATCAGATTGATGTACAGCGCGTCGATATCCGCGAGCAGCGGCTTGAGGCCGAGCCATTGCCAGCCCGGAATTCCGCCTGTGAGCTGTTCGGTTCGGCGTTCGCTACTCTGGTATCGTAGCGTGACGCGGTTGTTCGGATACGGGACTTCGATCACCGCGCCATCCGGCGCGAGATGGCGCAGCGTCGCGAGATATTCTCGTGCTCGTTGCACCAGATCGCTTCCGACCTTGATGAGTGGAACGATCTCCCAGTCGGAGCTCAGCGCTGCGTCGAGTCCAGCCAGCGCATACGTGATTCCGCCCCATTCCTCGACGGGCGCCTGGGACGGATCTCTGCCGTGTATCTCGTCCCACACGAACGTGCCGATGACGCCGAGCCGGCGCCGCGCGCGCATCAGAGCGAGCCCAGCACTCGCTGCTTGAACGTCGCGACTGCGCCGACAACTCCAGCGGACATTGGGAGTGAGCCGAGCACTATTCGACACGCATCGACCGAGCTCTTGAATGCGCGGCGCTTGACCTCCGCCTGCAATGGAAGCATTAGCGCTTCGCCGGCTTGCGTGACGCCGCCAGCGAGGACGACAGTGTCCGGATTGAAGATGTTGATCAGATTTGACAGGCCAGTGCCGAGAAAGCGCGCAGTGTCGCGCACTACTTCACGTGCTATCATGTCGCCGCGCCGTGCCGCCTCGTACACGACGGGCGCGGTGAGTCGCGACATGTCACCATCGACCAGCGCGTCTATAATCGCACTCGGGTCGTTTTCCAGCGCCTCACGCGCACGCTCGGCGATCGCAGGCCCGGAGCAGTAGGCTTCGAGACAGCCGTAGTTGCCGCACTTGCAGCGGCGTCCGTTCGTTTCGATCGATGTGTGTCCGATCTCGCCAGCGGCGTCAGAGGCGCCGTGATACAGTCTTCCGTCCAGTACGAGGCCGCCGCCGATACCGGTGCCGAGGGTCATGCCGATTACATCGCGGCCACCGCGCGCCGCGCCGCGCCAGAACTCGCCGAACGTCGCGCAGTTTGCATCGTTGTCCAGAGTTGCGCGCATGTTCACGCGAGTTGCGATCTCGTCACGTAACGGATAGTCGCGCCACCCGAGATTGGGCGTGAAGATGACCACCCCGCGCTCGCGGTCGAGCGGGCCGGGCGATCCGATTCCAACTCCGAGGATATCGTCGCGATCGGCGCCGGTCTCTTTATTGAGATCGATTACCACGCTCTCGATCATCGCCGCGATGCAATCCGACACCGCGTTTGCGCCAAGGTCCGCGCGCGTTGGTAGCGTACGGAGCCCGATCTCGCGACTTCCATCCACGGGCATCGCGCCAACTGAGAGGTTGGTGCCGCCAAGGTCCACACCAATGATGTATTGCTCGCGGTTCATCGAACAGTCTCCTCGGATATGACGGATCGCAC
>PLEG01000276.1 GCA_003136975.1 Gemmatimonadota bacterium
GTCGCGGTCGAGTCGTCGATCATCCGGAACTTCTGAAACGGATTGCCTGGCTCGAACACGGTGTCCAGATGCCCGATGAGCAACAGTTTTGGTCCTGGCCCCTTGTGTTCCGCCACGAGGTGGCCGGCGCGATGGAATGCGGCGCCGTCAACCCAGCGCGTGGTGAAGCCGAGCGAGTCGTATTGTGCGCGGAAGATATCGCCCACCCGGCGTACGCCGGCGAGATTGAGCGACCCGCTGTTGATGTTCACCACCCGCTCGAGTAGGGCGAGCGCTGCTGCGTTGTGCGAATCAACGGCTCGAACTACAGTACGCTCCGCCGCCGTCAGAGAAGCAGCGGATTTCTGAGCACGAGCCGAAAAAGGAGCGAACAGCAACGCGCCAACAACCGGCACAATTGCAACACCACTACGAAGGCAGGATTTGCACATATTCGAAATGTAGCCGCGGCCCTCGATCGCGGCGATTGCAATCCCAGCTACATTTCGCGCATCATGTTCCTCGCATTTCTTGGCGCGTTTCAGCTCGCCGTGGCCCAGCCAGCTCCCGTGTACAACGGGCGCGCTGGCCAGATTTCCGCGCAAGCTCCGCGCATTGACACGTCTGTAACAGTTGACGGAAACCTGGATGAGCCCGTCTGGAGCCGCGCTGCGGTGCTTACGGGCTTCTCCGAATACGCGCCGGCCGACCAGCGTCCTTCACCCGACTCCACAGAAGTATTCGTCTGGTACTCCCGGACGGCCATGTATTTTGGAGTTCGTGCGTACGAACCGCACGGGCCGGTGCGCGCGACGCTCGCCGATCGCGACAACGTCGCCTCGGACGATAACGTCGAGATCCACCTGGACACCTACAACGAGCGCAATCGCGCGTTTGTTTTCATCGTCAATCCATTAGGTGTGCAGGCCGACGGGACCAGGAACGAGACCGGCGGCTTCATTCCAGGCTCCAATGTGGCTCCGGGACAGACAGATCTCAGCGCGGATTTTCTGTGGGAATCCAAGGGTCACGTAACTCCGTGGGGTTACGAGGTCGAGATTCGCATACCGTTCAGCAGTCTTCGCTATCCCAACAAGTCGGTCGAAAATTGGGGTATCCAGATCCAGCGTAACGTGCAGCACATTGGTTACAAGGAAACGTGGACGCAAGCACGCAGCGGCTCGGCGAGCTTCATAGATCAGGAAGGCTTGCTGCAGGGTCTCCACGACATGTATCACGGTCAGGTCGTTGGGCTCAACCCGGAGCTCACCAGCACGATCACGGGCGGCCCGTGCTGCGATTCGCTTCGCGCGGGATGGAAGTACAGCTCAAAACCTCAACTCGGCGGCAATGTCCGGTGGGCGATGGGAAGCAATTTCGTCCTCAACGGTACGGTGAAACCTGACTTCTCCCAGGTCGAAGCCGACGCGACCCAGATCGCCGCTGACGAGCGGTTTGCACTGTTCTATCCGGAAAAGCGTCCGTTCTTTGTTGAAGGCAGCGACCAGTTCAACGTTCCCAACACGCTCGTGTACACGCGTACGATCGTGCAACCGACCGCGGCGGTGAAGCTTACCGGCACGTTGGGACGAACTGCAGTCGCGGTGCTGTCTGCGCTCGATGCGTCCAGCACCACAGCCAACGGAGAACATCCGCTGGTAGATATCGTGCGACTCAACCGCGGGTTTGGCGCACAGAGCATGGCCGGAATACTTTATAGCGATCGTGTCGGTGGCGGGCGGACAAACCGTGTTGTGGACGGTGACGTTCACTACGTTTTCGGGCGACTCTATTACGCGCAATTTCAGGGTGCGGTGAGCAACACCAACCAGAACGGTGTGACAAACACTGCGCCAATGTGGGAGGCGGTTCTGGATCGCACGGGGCGCGCCTTCGGCTTTCACTACAACGTGCTCGGTATCGGTCAGAGATTTGCGGCAGATAACGGTTTCGTGTCGCGCACCGGAGTCGTGGAGCCCGGTATCTCGAACCGGTTGAGCTTGTACGGTGCGCCTGGCGCGTGGCTAGAAAAGTTCAATGTGTTTCTGCAGACCGGCGGAGTATGGCGATATAATGACTTCTTCGAGCGAAAGAGCCTTCTCGAAGATCACGCGTCCGCAAACACGCAGTTCACCCTTCGGGGTGGCTGGTCGTTCGGCGTGACGCCCACGATCTCGAGCTACGCTTTCGACCCGTCTGCGTACTCGTCCGATTTCACGACCTCCACACCGCCAGTCTCATTTGTCCCGTCGCCGCGAATCACCACGTTCGTGACTGCATTGAAGCTCGCAACACCACAGTTCGCGAAGTACGACGCGTCCGTTGGAGTTGCCACTGGTAACGACGTGGATTTTCTCGAGACGTCGCGCGTTCGGCGGCTTGATTACAATGCGAGCCTCGACCTTCGTCCAACACAGCAACTGCGGATCGGCGCGACTTACGTGAGCAGTGCGTTCACGCGCCGCAGCGACGGCGTGCGCTCGGTATCAACCCGAATTCCGCGTGTCAAAGCGGAGTATCAGGTAACACGTTCGGTGTTCGTCCGCATCGTTACGCAATACACCGCGACGACGCGCTCGGCGCTGCTCGATCCGCGCACTGGGCAGTTGCTCTATGTTGTTGGCGACAACACTACGCAATCACTCACGCCATCCATGGAACGGATCGCCAATGGATTGCGTACCGACTGGTTGTTCTCCTACCGACCGTCGCCGGGCACAGTGTTCTTCGCCGGCTATGGAAATTCAATGACTGAGCCCGACCCGCTCGCGTTCAGGCGGCTGCGCCGTACCAACGACGGATTCTTCGTGAAGGTCAGTTATCTATTCCAGGCGCTGGGCGGGCGGTAGCGCGTTCAGCGCGTCGTAATCGTTGCCACTTCCGCCAGAAAATCGCGCGTGCCTTCCGGTCCGGTTACGTCGAGCTGAAACGGTTTTCCACCTGGCGGGATCGTCAACTCGAACTGAAGAAAGCGACAACACTGCCGCTCTCGTTCGATCACGTCGATGATGTCGCGAAGGACGTCTGGTGCCGCGTCGAACTCCAATCGCACACCATTGACCACCGGCGTAAGCGACGGTGCGCGCTTGAGCAACCCAGGCATGAGGCAATGACCGTCCCGTTCGAGCTCGACTCGCGACAGGGTGCACGCGATGGGGAGTATGTCCATTCGGAAGCGTATCGCGATAGGGTGCGAGTGCGCAAGAGCCGGGCTCCGGGCGTCGTCATTCCCGTGTTCGCGGGGATGACGACGGCCGCGCTCCAGAACGCTTTAGGCGACTATGACGTATTTTCTGTTGAACCTCTAGCCCACTCAGTGGAGTAGTCCGTGACGAAAAAGCGTGCGATGTCCGAGCAGGTCGGTGTTGAACTCACTGGTACCGGCGCGGAGTCGCCAGAACAGAATGTCCTTTCACGACGTGGCTTCTTTGTTCGAGCTACGCAAGCTGGCGCCGCGCTCTCGGTTGTCTCACCAGGCATCAGTCACTTTCTCCAGACTGCAGCAGCGCAGGGTTCGCTATCGCACAGGCCGCCAGGTGCGAGCGATGTTGCCTCGAGCCCGCAGAACTTCGCGGAGCTTTACTCGGGTCTCCGTTGGCGCATGCTCGGCCCGTTTCGTGGGGGGCGGGTTGATGCGGTTAGCGGCGTGCCTGGCCGGCCGAACGAGTTCTACTTCGGATCGGTCAATGGCGGTGTGTGGAAGTCGGTGGATGCCGGACGAGTGTGGGAGCCTGTATTCGATTCGCAGCCAGTTGCGTCGATCGGCGCGATTGCGGTCGCTCCGTCCGCGCCCGATGTGGTGTACGTCGGAAGTGGCGAGTGCACGCTGCGCGATTCCACCGGGTACGGCAACGGCATGTACAAGTCTGTCGATGCCGGCAAGACGTGGACGCACATCGGACTCGAGAACACTCAGCACATTGGTAAGATCGCGGTCGATCCGCACAACCCGGACATCGTATTCGTCGCGGCTATCGGCCACTTTTACGCCGGCAACCCTGACCGCGGAATCTTCCGGTCGAGGAATGGCGGCAAGAACTGGGAGAAGGTCCTCTACAAGAACGAGAATGTTGGTGCGATCGAAGTAGTCATCGATCCCAGCAACCCGCAGGTCGTGTACGCTGGTCTCTGGAACACGCGCCGGCCGCCGTGGTTCGTCTACGCCCCGAGCAATGGCCCGGGCGGCGGAATGTACAAGTCGACGGACGGCGGAACTACCTGGAAGCAGCTCACATCCGGCCTGCCGAATGAAGGAATGGGCAAGACCGGCATCGCAGTTTCCGCGTCCAATCCGAAGCGCGTTTACGCTGTGGTTGATAACCTCAATCTGGATCCCGCCGCGCCCAAGCCACCGCCGGGCCCGCCGAGTCCATTCGCGTCACCGGCCGGCCTTGGAGGCTTTTTTCGATCGGATGACGGCGGCGAGACGTGGGCACGGTCGTCATCTGACCAGGCACTGTGGGGACGTGGCTGGTACTTCGAGCACATCGTCGTCGATCCCAAGGATGCGGACGTCGTGTATGTCGCGAACGTCGCCGTGTCACGTTCGATGGACGGTGGAAAGAGCTGGGTTGCACTGCGCGGTTCGCCGGGTGGTGATGACTATCACCAGACATGGATTTCTCCAGACGACACGAACACGGTGATCGTTGCGAGTGATCAGGGCGCTATCATCACGCGCAACGCGAAAGCCGCGGACGCGCGCGACGTGACGTGGAGCTCATGGCTCAATCAACCGACCGCGCAGATCTATCACGTGTCGGTTGATTACCGATTCCCGTACTGGGTTACGGGCGCGCAGCAGGACAGCGGTGCGGTAGCAGTGCGCTCGCGCGGCAAGTTCGCCGAGATCTCGATGCGTGACTGGGAACCCGCCGGCGCTGGCGGCGAAAGCGGTTACACCGCGGGCGACGCGTTGCATCCTGGAATTATTTTCGGTGGCACCGGTGAGCGATTCAACCTCGAGCAAAATCGCGCCATACCAAGTGCAACGTCGCCACATCCACCCGAGAAGGCGCGCACCGACTGGACTCAGCCGCTGGTATTTTCGCGCGCTGATCCACGCTCGCTGTACTACGGGAATCAATTTCTGTTCAAGACAACCGACGGCGCACAGTCGTGGGCACAAATCAGTCCGGATCTCACGCGCGCCGATCCGGGCGTCCCGCGCAGTCTTGATGCCGCATCGGCAGCCGACGTTGGCAACGACAAGCGTGGCGTGATTTACACAATCGCGCCATCACCGTTGTTTGTTCCAATGGTGTGGATCGGTACGGACGACGGACTGATCCAGCTCACGATGAACGATGGCAAAACGTGGACGAACGTGACGCCATCGACGATTACATCGTGGAGCCGCATCACGATGATGGAAGCATCGCACTTTGATTTCAACGTCGCGTACGCAAGCGTCGACAGGCACCAGTTGCAGGACTTCGAGCCGTATATCTATCGCACGCGTGATGCGGGCAAGACGTGGCAGAAGATCACGACCGGTCTTCCGTCGAACGGTTACGTCCACACCATCAAGGAAGATCCGAAGCGTCAGGGCCTTCTGTTTGCCGGCACCGAGCGAGGCGTTCACGTGTCGTTCGACGACGGCGCAAACTGGCAGCCATTCCAGCTCAACCTGCCGACCACGTCGATGCGTGATTTTGAGATTTACGAGAACGATCTGATCGTCGCCACGCACGGCCGCGGGTTCTGGGTGATCGACGATATCAGCCCGCTGCGCCAGATCAACGACACGATAGCGAATGCTGATGCGTATCTCTTCAAGCCGGGCGATTCGATCAACATGATCGAAGGCGGCGACGCGGGAACGCCGGTGCAGAAGGATGAGCCACAGGCGGAGAACCCACCGGCCGGCGCCGCTATCGATTACTACCTCAAGACGTCCCCAACAGGTCCGGTAACTATTGATATCCTGGATTCGACTGGTGCGACGCTTCACACGTTCACAAACGCACCGGGAGGTGCAGCGCCGGCCGCAAGTCGTCGCGGAGGCACCGGTGGCATTCCAAATACATCGCCGCTCTGGAGACAAACGCCCGAGCCGTTCTCTGCAAGCGCGGGCATGCATCGCGTCATGTGGAATGCGGTGAAGACGGATCCGGCCGCGGCTGGCGGTGGCGGCTTCCGTCGTCGCGCTACACCTCTGTCCGGAACGTTTACCGCGAAGCTCACGGTGAATGGCAAGAGCTACACGCAGACCTTCGTCGTGAAGCCAGATCCCCGAAGCCCGCTGGGGACCACGATGCCGAGTATCGAGGGTTAGCGCGCGAACCACACCAGAATAAGATGACGCCGACCGAGGAGCGCTCGCATGAATAAGCACCGCATGGAAGCATTCAGCGACGGCGTCGTCGCCATTCTGATAACGATAATGATCCTCGAGTTGCATCCGCCGTCCGGTTCTGACTGGGCGGCGCTGATGCCGATCATTCCATCTGCGTTGACGTATGTGTTGAGCTTTGTGTTCCTTGGGATATACTGGAACAATCATCATCACATGCTGCAGGCCACGGATCGCATCAATGGCGCAATCCTGTGGGCCAATCTTCATCTGCTGTTCTGGCTGTCGCTGGTTCCGTTCGTTACCGCATGGATGGGCCGGAACTACAAAGCATCGTTGCCCACCGCGTTGTATGGCGCAGTGCTCATCATGTGCGCCGTCGCGTACACGATATTACAGACCGCGATAATCAAGGAAGAAGGCAAGAACTCGCGGCTCGCGATTGCAGTCGGCCGCGATCGAAAGGGTATCGGATCGGTGCTGCTCTACGCGTTGGCGATCCCGCTCGCCTTTGTTCGCCCGTGGATAGCCGATGCCCTCTATATAGTTGTCGCGCTGGTGTGGCTCGTTCCCGATCGCCGAATCGAGACACGATTGCACGCCTGACAGGCGGTGCGAAACCCCTACTGTTTCCGCTTTCGCTTCAACGCGCCACCGAGCGCCAGTAGCCCTGAACCCAACATCACGATCGTAGCTGGCTCCGGCACCGTTGTCGGTGGGACCACGGGTGGAAGTGAAGTCGTATCGACCGGGGTGCTGCCGTGATGCGTTGTCCCGGTATGAATGAACGGGATGAAAATCGCTGGAATCACCGCGAACGGAAGCCATGATCTACCGCCACCCGCGGCGGCGACCGGAGTGCCGGGCGCTGTCGATACGAGCAACGGTGGTCCTTCTTCCGCAACCGGGACCACGGGCGTGGCAGTCGCGAGCTGCGGCACGGGAATTACCGATTGCTCGATGGGTATCCCCTGTGCCAGCGGGGCAAGCGGCCGCACTGGCCGGCACATCACGATAGTAGTCGTGTGAGCTGGAGCCGCGATCGCGCCCCTGGGCGTCGGGCGTCTCACGCGATGCACCAACGGACGTCGCGGCTTCACCGCCACTTTCGGCACCGGTTTCGGGACGACCACCGCGGCTGGAGCTGTCGCGACGCGCCTGCGTCGCCGCACCGCGGGCTTCTTCTTGACGGGCGCCACCACGGGCGAACACTCGACAAGGGAGTCCACCGACGCCTGACGAGCGATTGGTTTCTGGGCAGCGCGGGGCGTCGTATCGCGTCTCACGACCTGCCCATCAGCGCGCGGGGCCGCCGAGAGGCTAACGGCAACAAACGCCGCGACAGAGCCTATCGTGAGTAGACGGTGCATCGTTGGATTCGGGTTGCCGGAAAAGTGCGGAGCGTTAGCAACCTGATGCGACCGAGCGCCAGGGACGTAAAACAAACAAACGTTGCTACAACGAAAATAGCCCTGCGGCGCTGATAAATCAGTAGTTACCTCCAAGGTACATGCCTGATTTGTGCCGAAACGATCGAAAATCGTTGAATCACCGGGCCGTCATGGGCCTGGAATCGTGGCTCCCCGTACTGTGAAATACAAATGGCGTTGCACTGCCGTCACACGGAGGCGACGGCGCTTCTCGCGCGACGGACATCACTGTTAGCTTTGAAACCATGTATTCATGCCCTCGGGCCAAAGGCCTGGACCTGGCCGTTCTGGCCGCTGTTGCGGTGATGACAGCCGCTTCCGCGCCCCTTGGCGCCCAAACTCCGCGGAAGACCGTCGCAGCCCCAGCCAGGCCGGCCGCCCTGAGCGAACCCGACCGCTGGGCCGATTCGGTCCTCACCACCATGTCGTTGAGGGACCGGGCAGCACAGATGGTCTGGCCGAACATCTATGCCGATTATGTCCCCGCGGACGCACTGAGCTGGCGCCGCGTCTCGTCGTATGTGACTGCTGACAAGGTCGGCGGAATCCTGATGTCCGTCGGATCGCCGATCGAGATGGCTGTCAAGCTCAATGCGCTCCAACGAATGAGCGCGCTTCCGCTGCTGGTCGGCGCCGACCTCGAGACGGGGGCCGGAATGCGCGCGCGCGGCGGATACTTTGTGCCGAACGGAATCGATCTGGGCGGCGCCACTGTATTTCCCTCTGAAATGGCGTATGGCGCTGCCAACGATACGGCGCTCACATACACCGAAGGGCGTGTCACCGCACGCGAAGGACGCGCGCTCGGAATTCACATCAATTTCTCGCCAGTCCTCGACGTAAACAACAATCCGGCCAATCCTGTAATCAATACGCGTTCCTACGGTGAGGATCCGCATGAGGTAGCCAGGCTCGGCGCGGCCTACATTCACGGCCTGCAGGAAAATGGAATGATTGCCACGGCGAAGCATTTTCCCGGGCATGGCGACACGGAAACCAACTCGCACCTCGCGCTGCCCATCGTCAACGTGAGTCGCGCGCGACTGGATACGGTAGAGCTGGTTCCATTTCGCGCAGCGATCAAGGCCGGCGTCGGAGCGGTGATGACCTTCCACGGCTCGATGCCTGCGCTCGATAGCAGCGGCGCACCGGGAACGCTTTCATCCAATGTCGTTACTGGTTTGCTCCGCACACAGTTGGGCTTCAACGGACTCATCATTTCCGACGCGATGGACATGAAGGGCGTCACCGACAAGTACGGCGCCACCGAAGCGATAAAGCGCGCGGTTGCGGCCGGTGTCGATGTGTTGATTCAACCGGCTGACGTGCCCGCCGCGATCAACGCCGTAGTTGACGGTGTGAGCGAGGGCCGCTACAGCGAGACCCGCGTCTCCGAAGCAGCGCGCCGAATTCTCGCGATGAAACACCTTCTGAATCTCGATCACGATCGCTACGCCAATCTCGATTCGCTGCGCGCGATAGTCGGCGACAGCGCGCACGTCGCGCTCGCGCAGCAGGCGGCCGACAGATCGATAACCGTCGTGCGCGACTCGCTTCACATACTTCCGCTCAAGCTCTCGGCGGCATCCAGGGTTCTGTCAATCACGATTGCGCGGCGCTCTGACCTTGGTGCGAGCGATGCGTTCAACGCAACGCTCGGCAGGCTGGTGCCGTCCATGCGCACGGAGTTCGTGATGTCGGACGATCCGGCGGTCAATTATCCGCGGCTCGCGAGCATGGCCGATTCAGCTGACGTGACGATTGTCTCGTCATATGTTGGCCAGAGCTGGAACGTGACTAGTGTCGATGCGCCGAAAGCTTTCGCCGACTGGATCGGCAGAATCGTGGCGAACGGGCGCAAAGTTATAGTTGTCGCGTTTGGCAATCCGTATCTTCTGTCGCAGATCCCCGGAGTGCCAGAATACGTGGTTGCATGGGACGGCGCGCCTGCGAGCCAGCAATCGGCGGCCCGCGTCATAACTGGCATCACGCCGGCATCGGGCCATCTTCCAATCACGATACCGCCAGTAGCAAAGCGCGGTGATGGGTTGACCGTGACCCCGGATAGCCGTATATCAACAACACCACGAGTTCCGTGATTCCTTTGTGACACGTCCTTGACATTAGTCGCATTATGTGACTAATATGCTTCGTGAGCAGAGAGCCCCGGGGAAAACGTCAGCAGTACACCGTTGACGTAGTCGCACTTACTCCACGCGACGATCAACTCGCCGTGCTGCTTGAGCGACGCAGTGACAGCAAGGACAAGTCGGTCCGGTGGGTACTCCCGTGGACCGTGTCCAGGACCGGTGAGATTCTTGCCGACATCGCGGAACGCGCAATCATACGCAGCACTGGCGCCGCCCCGATCTGGAGCACTCAGGTTGGTGCGTTCGGTGACGCTCCACATCCGGGCGACGCCGAGCTCTCGATCGTTTATGTCGCGCTGGTTCCAATGGGCCACGCCACCGTTCAGAGCGATGACTTCCAGTGGTTCCTGTTGAGCGAATTGCCGCCGCTCGCCGAGCGTCAAAATCAGATGCTGCAGGAATCCGTTGGCGCCGTTCGCGACAGGCTGGACCTGTATCCTGTTGCGTTCAAGTTGCTGCCAGCGACGTTTACGCTGAGCGAGTTGCAGCACATGTATGAGCTGCTGCTTGGGCGCCGCCTTCACAAGGCCAGCTTCCGTCGCGCGCTCGCAGCAGCGGCTCTCGTCGAGCCCACCGACGAGTGGCGTAGCGAGGGGCGGGGGCGTCCGGCGCAGTTGTATCGGTTTGGTCCGAAGAAACGCCGCCGCGGAAGACGCGGAGTCAGATTCGATCTGCTAGCATGAGCGCGATCCAGCAGTGGAAGGAGTTCGACCGGAACCAGCGAAGCGCGCTCATCGCGAGCTTCCTTGGCTGGACTCTCGACGCGTTCGACTTCTTCCTGATGGTGTTCATGCTCGGCGCGATCGCGAAGGAATTCGGCGCCGACATCAAGGCAGTCGCCATTGCGATTACGCTCACGCTGGCAATGCGTCCACTCGGCGCGCTCGTATTCGGGATGCTGGCCGATCGGTTTGGGCGCCGGCCGGTGTTGATGATCGACATCCTGCTTTTCTCGGTGCTAGAGTTAGCGTCGGCGTTAGCCCCGTCACTTGTTGCGCTTCTTGTGTTGCGCGCGGCGTTCGGGTTCGCGATGGGTGGCGAATGGGGGCTTGGTGCATCGCTCACGATGGAGACGATTCCGCCAAAGGCGCGCGGTATTGCGTCGGGGATTCTACAAACCGGCTATCCGTTCGGATATCTGCTTGCGTCGGTCGTTTATGGATTGTTGTTCGACCGCATCGGCTGGCGCGGCATGTTCATGGTTGGTGTGCTTCCCGCATTGCTCGTTCTGTTCATCCGCCGCAACGTGAAGGAATCACCGGCGTGGAACAGAATGCGGGAACAGCCCAGGCAGAGTCTTGGCGCGGTGCTCAAGAAGCGCTGGCCGATGTTCATCTATGTAGTCGTACTAATGACTGCGTTCAATCTGTTCAGCCACGGCACGCAGGACCTCTATCCTACGTTCCTGCAGGTTCAGCACAAGCTTGCGACACACACCGTGAGCATAATCGCGATAATCGGGAACGTCGGCGCGATAACGGGCGGGCTCATTTTCGGTTCACTGTCACAGCGCATCGGTCGTCGCAGAGCGATCGTGTTCGGCGCGTTGCTGGCGTTGCCGATCATTCCATTGTGGGCCTTCAGTGCGACGCCTGTGTTGTTGGGGATTGGCGCGTTTCTCATGCAGATCGCGGTGCAGGGTGCGTGGGGCGTGATCCCCGTGCATCTCAATNNCCCCGATGAAGTACGCGGGACTTTTCCGGGATTCGCTTATCAGCTTGGCAATCTGTTGGCGTCTGGCAACGCGACGATTCAGGCCGGATTCGCGGCGGATCACGGCGGGAACTACGCACTTGCGTTGGCGGTTGTGGCGGCGATCGCGGCGGTGGTGATCGCGGTGCTCACGTTCTTTGGGCCAGAGAAGCACGGAGTGGTGTTCGGTGATGGTGGCCAGAAGGAGATTGGCGCGAAGCTTGAGCAGATGGCCGAACGCGGAGTGGTGATACGTGCAGAGGCCTCTCGCCCACAATACCACACAATGGCTCGTCGCCCCGGCGCGCTCAAGCGCTTTCTCGCTGACCGCGACGGATGAAAAGAGTGGGCAAGGACGGACTGCTCCGGCGCCGGGTTAATTCCGTCGCACGGCGAGATAGCCGCTGAACTCGCGTGCTCCACTTGTCCCGCCAGGCGCAGAGATGACCAGAGCTGCATCCTTGGCAGCGAGGCAGAAGTAGTTATACGCATCGCCGAACCGAGAGCACGTCGCGCCCACAGTTGAGAGCGTCAATGCAGCGGCCGTAGCCGATGCAGCAGTGTCAGAACGAAACGACACGAAGTAGCTGCCGACCGGAATGTGCCACCGGCGGGTTTGGCCACTGGAGAGGCGTAACGGCGAGGCGAAGAACTCAAATGGACGCAGCGCATCAGAGGTGCTGACACGCTTAGAAACCGTAATCGGAATGACGTCTACAATACCACCTACCCAGACATCCACCAACGTTGCACCTGGCGCTTTCGGATGCACCCTCAGACCACGCAATGACGCGATGTCGCTGTCTCGCACAATCGCGCTTCCGGCGAGCATTGTCTCAGGCGTGCCATCGACGCCGACCGCCCGGATCGGAAGCTCTTGCGCTGAATCGCCGACAGCAAGCCAAAGACCCCCGCGCCAGTCCACGAAGCGCCGGATTGGTCGACAGCGCAGCAGGAAACTCTCGCGTAGCGCGCCGAACGAGGCGCGCACCAGAGCATCGCCTCGTTGCTCGCACGCCACCCGGCCAGCCGCAGACATGTGCAATGGAGCGCCCGATACCCACTGGTACCGCACCCCTGTTATGTGCAGGACGTGACCTGCCGCATCGAGCACCTGCACGGGAAGTTGCACTGGCTCGCGGCTGTTCACGATGACCGTGTCCGACGCGCCAGCGAGCCGCGCCGGCGGTCCGTCGCGCGCCGACAGTGTGATAAGAACTGCGAGCGCTGTGAGAACGAGCGCGCCCAGAAATGCCGCCAGCCGAACGCGCTCATACCGACATGCGTACCGGAACGAGCTCCTGAGAAAGTGCGGCGCCGAACGAATCACTTCTCGGCTATACCACCAGCGGGCGGTACCAGCGCCGTCGCGCAGAGCTCGGAGCGCGTACTCCTCAGCAAGGTCGCCGAGCACAGCGTCAGTGAAGTCGGGGTCAACGCCGAGTCTCAGCAGTACCCGTTCTGGTAGCGGCGGCGATTCCGTCCTCGGCGCTGTCACGCGAGCACGCGCACCGGCGCCTATGCAGTCACGCATGCGGGGAGTCACGTGCAGCATCAGGCAGGCTCCGGACGAATGCTGGTGCCAATGCCACCCCAGATCGAGGCAGTGTGCCGCTCGGCCTCACGGAGCGCGTGCGCACCGGCACCCGTCAGAGTGAAGTGACGGCGAGAGCGGCCGCCCCGCACGGGCAGCGGGTCGCTAGCACGCGATGTGACGAAGCCCTTGTCCTCGAGCCGCTGCAGTGTTGTGTACACGGCCCCGACCGAGTAGTCGCGCCCGGTGCGCTCGGTGAGGTCGCGGCGAACCGCAAGGCCGTAGGCGTCGTTCCCAAGACGGGCGACCGTGAGCAGGGCGGCAAGTTCGAGCGTGCCGAGAGTGGTAGCCGACATTACTACCATATTGTAGAACAAATCAATTACGCGCAAGGGGAGACATATGGCCCGGTCGTCACCTCATGCGTTCGATGTTGTTCCTGTGCGCGCTTCTCTGGGCGTGCAACCCCAGCCCTATCCGGCCTTGCGAACTCCGAACCTGATTTCCATCTGTGGCTTGGGCTCGGCTCGTTCGGGCTCGTCGAGCTCTGTTGATTCGTCCACCAGGTGGCTCAGCTTGTAGAACAGGTGCAGCGCCTGAATGGGAGCGATGTGGCTGGTTGGTCCAGCCTTGGCGATGACTGTCGCCTCTTCCCTGACAGTGCGCGGAAGCTGCCTCGCCTGCGGAAGTGCCAGCAGGCGATATATCTCGATCGAATGTCGGGCCAACAAGGCGGCGCAAAGGGCATCCAGAAAGGCGAGCACAAGTCCTCCAGTCTGATCAGGTCTTAATGTACATATTGCAACTATTATCGGCAGAATGGAAGTGGTAATTAATCACAAAGTGGTAACAATTCGACTGGGATTCGGCTTCTTCATAATGGCGCCCCACAGGTCTCCGACCCTATCCAGCCTCATGGGCAACGTTCGGACCGTGAAGTCGCGCGGATCGAGCCCAGGCTCCAGCTCGTCCCACGCGAGTGGGGTGGATACAGTCGCCTCCGGGCGAGCGCGCACGCTGTAGGCGGACGCGACGGTCTTTCCGCGGGCGTTCTGGCCAAAATCGACGTAGATCTTTGAGCTGCCGCGCTCCTTGAGCGGCCGGACCACGGTCGCCGATCGCGGATGGGCGCTCGCGACCGCCTCGGCTATAATCCGGGGCACTCGCTCCGCGATCACGTCGGTTGATTTGGGCGGAAGCGGGATGACGATGTGAAGACCGGTCGCGCCGGACGTCTTGAGTCCGGCATGGAGACCTAGAAAGTCGAGCGCCTCCTTTACCCAGAGCGCGACTTCTACGACGCGCGCGAATGGTGACCTTGCACCCGGATCGAGATCGATGACCGTGAAGTCGGGTTGATCTATCGACTTCACACGTGCATTCCACGGGTTGCACTCAAAGGCGCCGATCTGGGTGCAGTAGAGCGTGGTGCCGAGGGTGCCACCTACAACGCGTTGCTGTTTGTCGCCGCCGACACCGGTGACCGTTTCCACGCGCAGCGCATCAGGCGGATTTGGCGGCGCCTTTTGCTGGAAAAAGAATTCCCCGGTCACTCCGTCGGGAAAGCGCTTTAGCGATAACGGCCTATCATTCAACACGGTGCGCAGATACGGCCACACGCTCGTGTAGTAGCGCATGACTTCGCCCTTGGTGACCTTTGGTTTGGGGAAGAGGACCTTGGCCAGGCTCGAAACCTTGAGCGCGCTCCCGCGCGTGAGCTCAACGGTTCCGTCGCCTCCGCCGTCTTCAATCCTTTGTAGCTCGGCTACGATTTTATTGAGTGCGCTCGCCGATGGCGGCTTTGGACTGCCACTTGT
Source organism: Gemmatimonadota bacterium (assembly GCA_003136975.1). GTDB lineage: Bacteria > Gemmatimonadota > Gemmatimonadetes > Gemmatimonadales > Gemmatimonadaceae > Fen-1247. The sequence goes on from PLEG01000276.1 coordinate 14,898, forward strand.
CTTAGCCATGATTAGCCTCCGTGGACGGGCGGCTCGAGTGCGCGTGATACTAGATGGTCGTCGGCCGCGTCGTCAACGCGGCGAATGCCAGACTCGTGGCCCTTCTGAGATCTGGTCCATCGTGCGATCGGTCGTAACCGATTTCATGTACTTTGTCGTAAGCGACGAATCGTTTTCTGGTCGCGCCTGCGCATCACGATGCTTGATCAGCAGCCACGACGGCTTCGCTGCGCTCCCACCCATCCCCTTGGTGCGAACAAGTGCGTAGGATCCCTTAATTCGCTTGCCGTGGAAGATGATCTTCAGCTCGCCATGATCGTATTCATCGCGTGCGGATGAATTGGTGTCATCATCTGGCGGATTTTCGATTTCATAGGTGCCGTGGTCCCACAGCATCACAGTACCGCCGCCGTATTCGCCGGCGGGGATTGTTCCTTCGAATGTGTTGTATTCGATAGGGTGATCCTCGACCTGCATCGCGAGACGCTTGACGCTCGGATCGGCGGATGGTCCCTTGGGCACGGCCCAGCTCTTCATCACGCCGTCAATTTCGATGCGGAGATCATAGTGAAGATGACTCGCGTCGTGCTTCTGAATAACGAAGCGCGGTTGATCAGCTGCGGGCGCACTCGATGATGCACGTTTGCGCGTCGTCGCACCCGAAGGCTCCGCTGTCTTCTCGAAGTCGCGCTTGCGCTGGTATTCCTTTAGCTGCTCGGCGGCGCTGAGTTTTGATGCGGACTTTCGAGTTGTCTTTGACACGGACTTCCGCGTCGTCTTCGACGCGGTCTTGGTTGTCTTCGGTGTCTTCGGTGCTGTTCTCTTCTTTGTTGTGGTCTTCTTGCGGATCACCATGGTCAGACTGTTGCGGTGCTGAGTTGCGCGAAAGGGAAAAGGCCGGACGACGCTGTTCGCATCATCCGACCTTCATGACATTGGCGGCCTGCGGCCCTTTCTGGCCCTCGACAATCTCGAATTCGACCTTGTCGCCCTCGGCGAGCGACTTGAAGCCGTCCGAGCTTACCGCACTGTAATGAACGAACACGTCAGGCCCGCTCTCGCGGGAAATGAAGCCGAAGCCTTTAGCGTCGTTGAACCACTTCACGG
>PLEG01000246.1 GCA_003136975.1 Gemmatimonadota bacterium
ATTCGCGGGAATGACGAAGTCTCAAAGTCGATGCGCAGGCATCGGCGACTCTTCTGTACCGAATCGTTTCCCTACGCTGCAACCCCAACCTTGATTGGCTTTATCTGACGGATCCGTTTTGCGGCGGGTGAGCGCATTGCGTGATACAGATCACAAGCGACCTGCAGATTGAGCCAGAACTGCGCCTCCATTCCAAATACGCGCTCGAGACGCAAGGCTGTATCCGCGGTGACACCGCGTTTTCCCTTAATGAGTTCGTTTACGCGTTGCGTCGTGACGCCTATCCGCTCGGCCAGTGCGACCTGCGTCATCCCAAAGGGTTTCAGAAATTCTTCGAGCAGCATCTCGCCAGGATGAGTTGGCGGCCCGTGCGTGGGAATGCGTAACATATGTAACAGCCTCTGTTTCTAATGGTAATCCACAATTTCTACAGCGGCCGGTCCGTCCTCGGTCCAACTGAAGCAGATGCGACACTGCTCGTTGATACGAATGCTGTATTGTCCACGCCGATCGTCCCTCAATCTCTTGAGCCGATTGCCAGGTGGACGCGCAAGGCTTTCTATCGACACCGAAGCGTTTAGCTGCGCAAGCTTTCTTCTTGCGACAGCCCACAGTGAATGTGGACAGCGCTGACGGGCTAATCGGGATCGCACGTCGTTGAATACGTCAGCCGTGGCAGGGTCTCGAAACGATTGAATCACCCGAGGCCGCCACGGCAGAAAGGTCTATATGAAACTACTCGAATGCCGAGTATACGACAATACACGTAAAGCGAGACGAATCATTGTCGCGGCCAGTGTGGCTGATCTTCCCAATTCACCTCGGTTCCGCGAACGTGGGAAGCATGACTAAACCCTCGTCCATGGTTCCCGGCCTTCGGTTACTCCTGCCAAGCGACCGTGCACCATCACATCCTCAGCCATGGATTCCCGCGTTCGCGGGAATGACGAGTTCCTATGACGACTTTTTCCGACATTCGCGGACACTACGGCTCACATTCACCCTCTTCCGCCCTTCTCCCTTTCCTTCTTCCCCTCCCCCGGAATCTCCTCGCTGGCGCCTTTTGCCGGACCCCCGTTAGTTTATAGGGTTACTACAAAGTCGCGCGCGTAGCTCAGTTGGATAGAGCGTCGGCCTCCGGAGCCGAAGGTCGTGGGTTCGAATCCCGCCGCGCGCACTGCCCGCTTTTCCCTCAGGCCCGACTCCGGCACCCCTCCCCGCCGCATGCCACGCGCCGAACACTGGTCTCAACTCAAAGTTGGTATTCTCGCATTCATAGCCATTGCCGCGGCAGCCGCGGCGGTGCTGATGTTTGCGCGTGTCGGAGCTCTTCACGGAGAAACCACCCGGCTATACATGGTTACCGACAAGGCTGCCGGGGTCCTGAACGGCACCGAGGTTCGGCTGGCTGGCCAGAAGGTGGGGCTGGTGAGGTCGGTGGAGCTGCGGCCACCATCCAGCGACACCAGTGAACGCGTCTCGATCGCGATGGATGTCCTGACTCAGTATCTGCAGTACATCCGGCGAAATTCGGACGTGCAAATCAGACCTGGTGGAAGACTGATCGGAAGTCCGGTTCTCTACATCACGATGGGGACCTCGGGATCGCCAGGACTGGATGCCGACGACACGCTTCGTGCAAAGGCACAGGCGGAAGCGCGGTCGGGGCTGTCCGATGCATCGTCGCTGGGTGACAGTTTGACTGGCATCGTCGGAACGGTATCGACCATCAAGACAGAATTTGATTCGACGGTTCACGATGTTATGGGACTGGGCAAGTTGTCTCGGCGCCAGGCTGAAGAAGTTCACGTTGCGCTCGACAAATTCTCGGATCGTGCGCTCGCATCCCGCGGCACCATTGCCGGCCTGATTCGCGACAGTGCGAGTCTTCGGGTGCAGGCGACACATCTCAGCGCGCTCGCGGACTCGATCGGTTCGGCGGCCAACGGTAACGGTGAGATCGGCCGCTTCAGGCGAGATTCGACGCTCGTGCTTCAGGCACGACGTACCATGGCGTCTGTAGCCGATTTGCGCGCCCGAGTTGCGCGCTATACGGGCGGCTCCGCCGAGGGCGCGGCGATGGCGAAACAGCTCGATCGGGCTAACGCTCAGCTCGACTCGATCGTACAGGACGCAAAGAAGCATCCTCTTCGATACATCGCGTTCTAAAAGACGCGCGGCGCACATCATCAAACACGCATAACGAATTTTTGTGGAAATAGCGGAGCTGAAGCGACAGACTGTGGCTGAGCTGCAAGGCATGGCAGACGGTCTGCAGGTGGACCATCCGGAAGGCATGACCAAACCGGAACTGATTCTCAAGATCGGGCAGTCCCTGCTGGACAGTGGTGTGTCTCTGCGCGCCGAGGGCGTGCTGGAGATTCTACAGGAGGGTTACGGATTTCTTCGTAGCCAGGATTGGAGCTATCTGGCTGGACCGGACGACGTGTACGTGTCGCCATCGCAGATAAAGCGATTCGACCTGCGAACCGGCGATGAAATCTTTGGCGAGGTGCGTCCGCCGAAGCCGTGGGAGAAGTATCTCGCGTTGCTGCGCGTGGAGCAGGTGAACGGACTGGAGCCTGACACCACCAAGACGCGCATCCCATTCGACTCGCTGCGCCCGCAATATCCAGACACGCGTCTCCGGCTCGAAACCGCGGACGGCGATCTGAGCATGCGCGTGGTTGATATTCTGACGCCTATCGGGAAGGGGCAGCGTGGGCTTATCGTCGCGCCGCCGCGCGCGGGCAAGACGATTCTGCTCACCAAGATGGCGAACGCGATCTCGGAGAATCATCCCGAGGTGCGGATCATCATGCTTCTGATCGACGAGCGTCCGGAGGAAGTCACCGAGATCAAGGCCACCGTTCCGCGCGCGGAGGTGATCAGCTCGACATTTGACGAGGGCGCAGCTCGGCATGTGCAGGTGTCGGACATGGTGCTTCAGAAGGCGCGCAGGCTCGTAGAGGCGGGGCATGATGTGGTCATCCTGCTGGATTCGATAACGCGCTTTGCGCGCGCTCACAACACTGTCGCACCAACTACGGGAAAGATTCTGTCTGGCGGAGTCGAGGCGACTGCGCTTCAGAAACCGAAGGCATTCTTCGGAACCGCGCGGAACATTGATGGTGGTGGCTCGCTCACGATCATCGCTACGGCATTGATCGAGACCGGATCGCGCATGGACGATGTGATATTCGAGGAGTTCAAGGGAACCGGTAACATGGAGCTGGTGCTGGACCGGAAGATCGCCGACCGGAGGATCTATCCTGCAATCGACATCTTCAAGTCGGGGACCCGCAAGGAAGAGCTGTTACTGGATCAGAGCGAGATCAATCGCACGACGCTGCTTCGTCAGTTCCTGTCGGACATGCCCGAGACCGATGCGATCGACTTTCTGTTGAAGCAGTTGTCTCGGACCAAGAACAATGCAGAGTTCTTCCGCAAGATGGCGGAACCCTGATGCGCGGCCGGTTGCTGGCCGTTGATTACGGTGACAAGCGTGTTGGGCTCGCGATAAGCGATCCGACGGGGACTATAGCATCACCCGCTGGTTTTATCGAGCGCCGAGCTGGAAAGCGACCACCGGTCGCGGAGCTGATGCGTCGCGCTGAGGCGTTGGAGGCGGAAGGATTCGTGTTGGGACTTCCGCTGGATGGAGCCGGCGAGGAAACAGCGCGTTGTGCGGAAGTGAGAGTAGTGGGCGCAGCGTTGGCGGAGCGAACGGGATTGCCGGTGCGCTACGTTGACGAGCGATACACCACGTCTGCGGCGCTGCGTAGCGTGCGCGAGATGGGCGGATCGGTGAAGGGCCGCAAGGGTGACGTCGATGCGATGGCCGCCGCGCTATTGTTGCAGCACGCGCTGAACCTGCCCGAGTAGCGCGATGTCCGCTCATCGCATTTGGCGATTCGCGAGACTCGCGACGACCGTCGGCGCGCTTCTGATTGGAGCGTGCGACTCACCGCACGGCGCTCCCGTTCGGGTAATCATCCCGCGTGGCGCCACGTTCCGCGCAGCCGCCGATTCGATGGCCGCCAAAGGCGTGATTCAGTCGCCACTCGCATTCCGCATCTATGCGCGGGCGCGCGGGCGCGACCGGCAGATCCAGGCCGGCACTTATCTGCTCCGCCCGGGCACGCGGTGGATCGATCTCGTTCGCGCAATGAACGGCGGAGTCGGGATCATCAATCGCATAACGATCCCCGAAGGATTCACTATAGCACAGATCACGCCTCTGCTCGTGCGTGCGTTGCACACGTCAGCTGATTCGGTGGATGTCGCAGTCCACGATTCCGCACTTCGCGCGCGGCTGGCAGATCCAGCGGAGACGCTGGAAGGGTACCTGTTCCCCGACACGTACGTCTTTGCGCCCGGCACCACCGCGCGTCAGGCCGTGACGGAGATGGTGAAGCGCTTCGAGCGAGAATGGAAGCCGGAATACGACACGCAAGCCGCCGCGCTGGGCCACAGCCGCCACGAGATCGTGACGATGGCATCGATAGTCGAGACAGAAGCTCGGCTACCTGAGGAGCGGCCAGTGATTGCGGCGGTGTACTACAATCGATTGAAGGATGGAATGCCGTTGCAGGCCGATCCGACCGTGCAATACGCGTTGGGCCGGCATACCGAGCGTGTATTGTATCGCGATCTGACGATAGACTCGCCGTACAACACGTATCTGCATCCGGGTTTGCCCCCCGGACCAATCGCATCACCGGGCGGTGCGAGCCTGCGTGCTGCGCTGGCGCCAGCGAAGGTTCCGTTCCTCTACTTCGTGGCCGCCCCCGATGGTCATCACGAGTTTCGCGCGACGATGGCCGAGCACGAGCAAGCCAAGCGCGCGGTAAGGGCGCAGCGCGGCCGGTAGGCGACGCCTCGTCATTCCCGCGAACGCGGGAATCCACAGCCGACGGTCAGGCGATACACCGTCGCCTCGCAGGAGTACCGGAATTGCCGGCCACGCCGATGATATCCCACCACCTGTCGTGCCACTCGGGATTCGTCGTTCTAATCAGCTCGATCTTCTGCGTTCGCCGCCACCTCTTAATCGCCTTCTCTCTTGCGATCGCGCTCGCCATTGTCGGATGCTGCTCGTACCACACCAGAGTCTTGACTTCGTATCGAGTCGTGAATCCTTTGACGAGCCCTTCGCGGTGCTGCCAGATGCGCTTCACGAGATTGGACGTGACGCCCAAGTACAGCGTGCCCCGAGGCTTGCTCGCGAGCAGATAGACGGCCGGTGCTTTCATGACCTGGAATCCGACATCACTGCGACTCCTGCAAAGCGGGGCTGCATCATCGTATCCTCGGCCATGGATTCCCGCGTTCGCGGGAATGACGAGTTCCTATAACCCTCAGCCGTGGATTCCCGCGTTC
>PLEG01000114.1 GCA_003136975.1 Gemmatimonadota bacterium
AAGCGTTCGCCACTTGTTCCTTCGATATCACGTCCTCACTGCCACGCTTGACCACGGTTCGGCTGAGATCCGCCGTTCCAGTCGGTCCTCCTGCTCTCATTACCACGTCGCTGAGCAGCACATCGCTCGGCATCGTGTAAAACCCTGGCCGGCCCACCTGCCCTAGAACCGCGATCCGGACCAGTGGAGTCGCATGAACTATAGGATCCCGAATAAACTTGCTGATCTGCTGCGTCAGATACTTCTGCGCATCGGCCCGCTTCACGCCAGCCAGCGAGATGTCACCCAGCCCCGCCAATCTGAGAATCAGTCCATCTCGGACCAACAAAGTATCGCTGATGTTTTGCGGCCCTTCGACCGTAAGCGCTATCCGGTCCCCAACATGAAACTCATCGGGCTGGGGCTCCTGAGCCTTCGCCGAAACTGATACTGCCAATACCAGCGCACCAAAAGTCGCAGCCCCGGTCAGCCATCTGACACTTCTTGAAACAGCAGTCATTCAGTGCTCCTCCAGTTAAGCAGCGATTGTGCCAGGCTCGCGACAAACGCCTGAACACGCCAAGTACTTGTGATACAACGATTTAACTACATGTAACAAAATGCAATCAACAAGCTTTAACCAAATTCTGTTGCGCCCACGCAACAGAACGACGCATTTGGGCTTCTCAATTCAAGCCGATGCGGGCTTCCACCGCATCTAGCAGAACGGCCGCCTGATGCCGGCGCGAAAAGCGACTGTCTCGCCCGACGGGCTCAGGAAGTACACCCGCACGGTGCTCACGGTACCTCCTACCGATGATTTCAACGATCGCAGACACGTCATTCGGTGAAGCAACGTCCGCGCCGGTTTCACGCAGTAGCAAGGCCGTGGCACTCTCCGGGGCCGAAAGGGCGAGAATCCACGCCGGAAATCTTACGCACTCGAAGGTCTTGGCTGGGATGGCCGCCATGTTACTCCCGGACATCGTAACAAGCATCGTGGCATCCGCCATGAAGGCCAGCGCCTCCTTATATGTGCGAGAGGGACCGGTCCGGACGTAATCACTTACCCCCTCGGCCTGCGCTACATCTTCAATTGGAAATCCGCCAACGGCTTCCATGTCACCGATGAACTCGAGTGTCAGATCGTTCGGCCCGAGTGCGAAATCACGGATCACCTTCGCCGTAGCCTGAAACAGGGCGCGCGGATCGCGATCGAGGTACAATGTCCCAGCGTGTGAAATCACGAAACGGCCACCACGCCGCTGCGGGGGGAGAGGATCGTCATCTGCGCCGTTGGTAACAGTGATGATATCGCGTGAACGCAGCGGGTACGTAGCGGCCATCTGTCGCCTCGCCACCTCGGTGTTCGTAACGATCAGCGTTGCGCGCTCGACTGCTCTGGCTTCATGGCGCTCCGCGAGTTGGGTCCATCTCGGCGTTGCGATCCCTTCTGCGAGCCTTTCGACGTGGCTCCACGGATCACGCATGTCCATGACGAACGGAATGTGGTAGCGATGAGACAGGCGGCGTCCCACGTCATGGGACATGAACGGCGGACCCGACGTTATGACGGCTCGATGCACCCGCGGATCGAAGATCGTCGCGACGGTGTCGACCACCGCATCGCCCCATGCACTGATTCGGGCGTAATCGAGAGCTGCCCAATAGGCTCGCATCCAGCCGCGCGGTGTATTGAGAGCCCAACGGATGTCGGCCCGACCCACTGACGCCGGACGCTGGGGACCCGTTGCTGAACTGATGGCTTCCGCTGGCGAAGACGTCTTCGAGGTCCTTCGGCCTTTGAGTGTGCGCCAGAGCGCATTCTCCACGCGCTCGCGATAGAGCACCGGTGTTGGTACGACAAAAACCCTCACACCTGGCGGCAGGGCGCGCCGAGCTGCTGCTACGTCCAAAGTCGTCGCGTCGCCGCACATGAATACGTCCAGCCCCCAACCTCGTTCCGCCGCGAAATGCGAGAACTTCTCCCAGCGTTTCGCCCCCACCGCGCGATCCGGCGGAAAGTGGTAGCTGATAACGAGGAAACGCCGGTCACATTGTGAACCGACGTCCTCGTTTTCGATGAACGGCTTCATCTGAATTACCGAGCCGGGTATTCGATCAGTTCGACTGATCCGACGTTCCCGTTTGCAAGATCGGCACTTCGTCCTTCAGAACCTCTCCGTCGGAATCAACATCCGGCCCGTACCCGTACAGGTATGAGTACTCAGCATAGACATCAGCGGCGGACACCGCATTCACGACTGCGCCGATGATCCGAACCGGAAGACGCTTCATCAGCTTAAGCTTGGCCTTGGCAACCCGACGATCCGTGTGGCCTGTCCGCATAACAAGAAGCAGGTTGCGTGTCGCAACACTGAGCGCGTACGCATCCACTCCGGCGGCAAGTGGCGCACTATCGATAATTATCACGTCGAACTTCGAACGCACCATGGTCAATAGGGCTGGCAACCGCGCAGAGGTCAGCAACTCGGGCCCACGATGTCTGCGAGTTCCAGATGCAATCAGCGTTAGTGCGCCGTGCACAGGCACTTCGCGCATGACGTGCGATGCGTCCGCCTCACCGGCAAGATAATCCAGTAGACCAGGACGGCGTTCGATGCCAAAGATCGAGTGCAGCTTGCCGCGGCGAATGTCGCCATCGATGAGAAGGGTTCTGAATCCAGCTTCTGCGAACGATAGGGCGAGATTCGAAGAGATCATCGACTTCCCGTCGCCGACTCCCGGACTCGATATCGTCACCATCACTGGCGGCGCATCGAACATGTGGTGGAGGTTCATTCGTAGGCCACGGAACGCTTCGACGCTCTGGAGAACGGCGTCGGGATCCTTGTCGCCCTCGCCGGGCTTCGGGACCGTGGGAATCGCACCTATCACTTCGAGCCCGAGCTCGTCAGCGATCTGCTCGGGATATCTGAAACGGTGGTCTATCATGTCGAACAGAAGGGCGATGACGACGCCTAAACCCACCGCTCCGAGAAAACCACCGCCAACGAGCATCGCCTTGACATTGCGCTGCGCGCTTGCAGCTGGCAACGCTGGGTCAAGAATTGATACGTCTGGCACGGTGCTCTCGGCGCCTAATCTCGCTGTCTCGTAGCTATTCTCGACTTTCGTCCACAACGCTTCCGCACTTGCCCTATCTCGCTGCAGGCGCTGTTCCTCCGTAGTGCGTGCCGGAATTCCCTCCAGCGCAGCGGAGTCCGCTCGAATATCACCCGCGATCCGAGTCTCTCTGTCACGCAGCAAAGTCACCTGCGTCGCCATGAGATCGGGGATTGTTTGCGTGCGAAGGACGTGAACGGCGGCCGCTTGATTTTTTACGGCGGGAAACGAATCCGTGTACGACTGCCGGAGTATCCCAAGCTTCGATTCCAGCTCGATGAGATCTTTCAAAGCGCCAGATAGCATCGGGGCACCCTGAATTGCCGGCACCGCCGCGAGAACGTCGGGCGAGAAATTTCCCTGTCGTGCCGCCGGTATCATCGCTTCGAGCGCCTCGCGGCTGCGTTTGACGGTCTGGTAATCCGTCTGATTCTTGTAGAACTCCGCGCTCAGCGCGTCGGGCGGCGGAGCGATGCCAAGGGCGGTCGCGCTTGGTGAAGCTACAACGTCTTTCGGCTTTGTAATCGAACGCGTGCGAAACCCTTGGAGGGCGTTGTCAGCCTCGTGTAAATTTACTTCCGCCGATCCGCGCTGCGCGTCCAGAATGGTGGCCTGACTCGTGAGGCTGCGACGACGAAGCTCAGCGGCAGTCGTGAGGAACTGCTGCATCCAGATATTCAACAGGTCAGCGGTTTGCCACTTGTCGGGTCCCGTAAGCGTTAACGTCAGGAAATTGCTCTGGTCCTGCATCGCGACGTCGAGCCGCTTGATCAAATCGACGCCAACTGATCTCGGCTGAATGACCGTGAACCGAACCTCCTGGTTACCCTGCAAAGACGCAACGGTCGGCATCCACGCAAACCCGACCCCTCGTCCAACAGAATCTCCTATGGTTCCGTGCTCGAAGATTCCCTTCTGGGCCTCCGCGAGCGAATAGGTTCCCTTGGTGGAATCGGACCAGAGCGTGTAGTCTCCGGCTATAGTCCGCCGGGTCGGTTCAATTCCGGCTAGAGCGACCGAGTCCTTCCAAGATTTCCCTTTTACCCATAGGCGCTGGCGGGCGACGACCTCGTCGACGACGGCAAAGCTGCGAATCAGCTGGACCCAGGAGCCATTGGGAAGAAGCTCCGGCGGACGGTACGCGCCGCCCCCGTTCCCGGTGCCGACATCGGCGATCCAGATGGCTCCACGCGCTTCGAAAACGGGGTCGATGAATCGAGTCGCTACTACACCCGCGGCGGTACCTACAGCAGCAAGAACAATGATAAGCCAGCGGAAACGTTTGATTGCCGCCCAGTAGCGACGAAGCTTGGCCCCCCCAGCGGCACCTTCGTCTTCCGCCATCGGCTGTGGCGTTAGATCAAGCGGGGCAATATCGGTAGGCCCTGGGACGGATGGCGCGGCATCCCGGAATGGAGTCGCGGGCACGATTGAGTTTTTCATCTGCAGTGCCGAAAGATAGAGGTAGTTGCGTGGCCGGAACAGCGTTGCGGCAATCCAACGGTAGGCGGACCTAGATACAGTATCGGCACAGAAACGTTCGCAATTAGCGACGAATTTTCCCTTGTGCCCCCCAGCCCGAGAGCCATATTTGCAGGTGCGCACACATTGTAGTATGCACGCAACACCACCGTCCCCCTTCTATTGCGGCTCCCCAAGCACATGCGTTTTCCTGGGTCGGGTTTGATGTCTGATGGCCTGAACGGCCAGAGAAGCGTCGATATGGACGTTGTCGCCCCGGGCGCGCGTGCCAACCTTCGGCTCCTGGTGGTTGAGTGCGATGACTCCCTCCGTGAGGGATGCGTCGCGGTGCTCCGGGGAGAAGGATATGCCGTAACTGGCAGTGCCCGAGGCGATGAGGCCATCCGGCTGCTCCAGAAGCGAAGATACGACATTGTGCTCGTCAATCTGTTCATGAGCGGCGTTTCGGGAATGAAGATCCTGGAGACGGCGCGCGATGCACATGCCGACTCGCTGGTCATCCTGATGACTGGAAACCCGAGCGTCGAGACGAACATCCGCGCACTTCAGGCGGGCGCGTGGGAATACCTGGCGATGCCTTTTACTGCGGAGCAGCTCCAGCTCGCGGTTGGGCGTGCTGCACACAGCGTGCTAGAAGGTCGCGGCCATCCGGTGGCATCGCCCGAGGTCGCGGCGGAAGCACCAGATACCGGCATGGCCTCGTTGATTGGTGTGTCCCCCGCATTTTGTCGCGCCGTGGACCTGGCGAGGAAAGTCGCCAAAACGAATGCCTCGGTGATGATCAGCGGCGAGAGCGGCACGGGCAAGGAAGGAATCGCGCAGCTCATCCACAAGCAGAGTCGCCGGAGTGGTAAGAGATTCGTCGCGATTAACTGCGCGGCGCTTCCAGCTCAGTTGCTCGAGTCGGAGATGTTTGGCCACAAAAAGGGGTCGTTCACGGGTGCGGACCGAGACAAGCCTGGCTTGCTGGAGGTCGCCCACAACGGTTCGCTCTTTCTCGACGAGCTGACCGAGATGCCGCTTGCGCTACAGGCCAAGCTGTTGCGTGTAATTCAGGACGGGGTGGTGCGTCGTGTGGGAAGTGAGCAGGAAGATGCGACGGTTGACGTGCGCTTCATTTCGGCGACGAATCGCGATCCGAACGAGGCCGTCCGGACGCATCTCCTGCGCGACGATCTATTTTATCGCTTGCGTGTGGTACCGCTGCATCTTCCACCGCTGCGCGACAGGTTGGAAGACATCCCGCTGCTCGCGAATCACTTCCTGTGCCAGTACTGGCGCCGCCATCGCATATCTGATGGCGATTGCCCATCGCTCTCGGCGTCAGCACTCGACCTGCTGACATCGCTGTCATGGCCGGGAAACGTGCGAGAGCTGCAGAATTTGATGGAGCATTTAGCAGTGCTCGCGGATGCCGGATCTGTGATTCAGGCCGACGATCTACCGGGGCGAAGCGATGCGGCGGTCGGGAACACCGCTACGCGTGGCTGGCCTGCGCACCTCATGTCAAAAGCGTACCACCCCGCAAAGGAAGCTGTGCTGGCGCACTTCGAGAAGGAGTATCTAGCCACGCTCGTTGCGCGCGCGGAGCGCAACATGTCGAAAGCTGCCAGACTCGCCGGCATCGACCGTACGACGCTTTATCGGCTTTTAGAGAAGCATGATGTCGCCCAGGGACTCGATATAAAGAAGAACGGCGATAGCGCCGCGTACATTCCGCCGATAGAGGCTCCGCGTCGCGTAGCACAAGCTGACTAACTTGAAGAGCACGCCGTTCCAACCCGGGGTGTGTCTCTTTTAGCAGTCAGGCTCACTTGCGCTTCATCATCGCTGCTGTTCCGACGGAACATGGCGGCGGCGTAGGGCGAACTGTCTCACGGAAACGCACCGTCGGAATGAACATTGGCGTCTCAAAATTTCCGCGATAAAAGACGGTTGTCGCACTGTGTACCGAGAATGTCGACGTTATCTAGCCGCGAGGCGCGCATACCCATGAGACTGGCGGACGCGGATAAAATTCCGGATTTGGTGCGAGGCGACGATCGGTGGCATCAGTAGACGGGTATACTAGGGGTAGCCTGCGTCGAAAAATGTTGACCGCCGCAGATCTGATCCGTCAAAACCCTCGCGAGTTGTTGCGTACAATCGCTGGCCGCCCAGAGAAGTACGTCGCCTATGTAACACATCCGTGTAAGGTCCCTGCTGCCGATTCTGTGCCCGGCTGGGAGCTTCGTAAGCTCAGTGACAATGCGCTCACGGAGCTCGCAGCCGCAGGAGGAGAACTACAAGCGCAGACAGTGCGGTTAGCTAAAGGCCGAAAGAACGACGCGTATGGGGTTTACGTGAACGATACCATTGCGGGGATCGCATGGATGGTTCCGAGTCAGCATGATGCTGAGTACGCTGTGCGTAATGTGAAGCTGCGAGCCGGCGAGGTTGAAATCACTCACTGCGTCACCGTGTCGGAGTTCCGCGGTCGGGGGGTTTACACATACATGATCCGATCGCTTTGCGCTCTCGCATGTCAACATCAAGTGCGGCGCGTCTACATGATTACGAATCAAAACAACACTGCCTCTCAACGGGGAATTCTTAAAGCTGGTTTGAGGCCTACAGGTGGAATCCACCGACACGTTTTCGACTACATCGGACCAAATGTTGCTGTGACGTTTCGTCGTCATCGTTGGGGGTGCTTCGGATGGCAATGAGGAATTGTACTGCCACAGTGGTCGAGCTGTTCAGGGAGCAATGGGAGCTATGGTCGTCGGGTGCGACGATTCTGCATGAACGGGGCGACGCACCAAAAACGAACCAAAGCGGATCATCGGCGATTCTATGAGCCTGAAAAATGCGACCGAGAAGAGCGCCGTAGACGCAAGCCAACCAATCCAGCGTAATATCGACGGTAGGTTGCGGAGCGGCACAAGCCAGACCCAAAGCAAGGGCACATGTACGAGATAGATCCCGTAGCTATACTTGGCTATCCAATGAGCGGAACGTGTAAGCCGTGATACGCCAAGCTCACGCACTTGTGGGATGAGCAGCCCGAGAGTGAGACATGGCAACCACCCTGTCATGGGATGTTCTGCATCCGGCTTGAGTATTGCGAACCCAAGCGCCACCAGTGCGATGGCTGGAATCCACCAGAAACTCGGAATGTGCGGGGTGGTCCCATGGTGGATGAGGTGATACGCGAGAACGCCACCGGCGAAGCATGGTCCGAAGATGAAGACGGAAAGCCGCCATATGCCAGGTATCTGACCAGGGTTGACGGTGTAACCGGAGGCCATTAGGAGTAGGATGAGCCCCGCTGTACCCCACGCTCTACTTCTAGCAATGAGGAAGCAGAACGGAAG
>PLEG01000126.1 GCA_003136975.1 Gemmatimonadota bacterium
GCGTCGCGGCGAGCGCCTGCACGGTAACGCGCACGACGTTGTTGAGCGGCTGCTGCGCCATGAGTGTCACACCGCCCGTCTGTGTGTGAAAGCGCATCCGGCAACTCGCGTCGTTCGCACCAAAGCGCTCGCGCATCAACCGCGCGTACAGTCGCCGCGCAGCCCGGAACTTGGCAACCTCTTCGAACAGGTCATTGTGCGCCGCAAAAAAGAACGATAGCCGCGGAGCGAATGCATCGATCGCAAGGCCTGCCGCGATTGCGCGCTTCACGTATTCGATGGCGTTCGCGAATGTGAATGCGAGCTCCTGAACCGCGGTCGCACCAGCCTCACGGATGTGATAACCGGAAATGGAAATCGGATTCCAGCGTGGAACTTCGTCAGCGCAGAATCGAAATATCTCGGCGATGAGATCGAGGCTGGGTCCGGGTGGATAGATGTAGGTTCCGCGCGCGATGTATTCCTTCAGCAGATCGTTCTGGATCGTGCCGCTCAACACAGCGCGCGAGATCCCACGTTCTTCAGCGACCACGATGTACATCGCGAGCAAGGTCGCGGCCGTGGCATTGATTGTCATCGACGTCGAGACGGTTTCGAGCGGCAGGTCAGCGAGCAGCGCGTGCATGTCCTCGACCGTGTCGATCGCCACTCCGGCGCGGCCAACCTCGCCGAGTGCGCGCGGGGAATCCGAGTCGATCCCCATCTGAGTGGGGAGGTCGAACGCAACGGACAGGCCAGTCTGACCACGCTCGAGTAGCAGACGAAAGCGAGTGTTTGTCTCTTCAGCCGTGCCGAAGCCAGCGTACTGCCGCATGGTCCACAAGCGGCCGCGATACATGCTCGACTGGATTCCGCGGGTGAACGGATATCGCCCCGGATCGCCAAGGTCGCGATCGTAGTCCGTGGCCGCATCTTGCGGGCGATACACAACCTCGACGGGAATTCCAGACGAGGTTTCCTGCACCGGCGGAATATTTGAGCCGCTCACAGGCGACGACTTAGAAACATCGCGCACCCGTAACCCTGATACTATGCCTGCTCGGCCAACACGGGCGCTGCCAGCATTCTGTCCGCCATCATCACATCACTCTTGCTGCCGATGAAGAGCGGAGTGCGTTGATGCAGCTCTGTTGGCTCGACGTCCAGAATACGGATGCTCCCGTTGCTTGCAAGCCCACCAGCCTGCTCCACAATGAACGCAAGTGGATTGGCCTCGTAAAGCAGCCGAAGCTTGCCGCGCGGATTCTTCTCGTTTGCGGGATATGCAAAGAGACCACCGCCAAGAAGGTTGCGATGAAAGTCAGCGACGAGCGAGCCAACATATCGAACGCTCATCGGATCGCGAACGCCATCGAGGCCACGATAGCGGCGCATCAACGCGCGTACATCCTCCTCCCAGACCTGCTCGTACGAATCGTTGACCGATAGATAACGGCCACGCTCGGGGATTCTGATATTGGGATGCGACAGTAAAAATTCGCCGATCTGAGGGTCGAGCGTAAAGCCGTGAACGCCCTGCCCCGTCGTGTACACCATCATCGTGCTCGAGCCATAAATCACATAGCCGGCAGCGACCTGACGGCGGCCTGGCTGCAACATGTCTTCCATCTCGCCACGTGCGCCGCGCGTGATCTTCAGAACAACCGAGAAGATGGTACCAACCGGAACGTTCACGTCGATATTGGACGAGCCATCCAGAGGATCGAAGAGAAGACAGTACTTGCCGCAGCGGAAATTGTCCGGGATCTGGATGATGTCGGGCTCTTCCTCAGACGCCATTGCGCAGAGGCGGCCGCTGTGATCCAGCGCCTTGATGATCATGTCGTTGGCGAGCACGTCGAGCTTCTGCTGAATCTCGCCCTGAACGTTCTCATTCTCGGTGGCGCCAATGATATCAGCCAGACCGGCCATGCGAACCTTGTTCGCGATCATCTTCGCGGCGAGGGCTATGTCGTACAACAGCCCGGACAGCTCACCGGGTGCATCCGGATATAGCCGTTCCTGCTCGATGATGTACCGCTCGATCGTTACGACTGACGTCGCTGTGTGCTTGACCATAACACCTCCTCGGCGAACTGATCGGCCTCTATTTCGAAACGGTTCCGGGAATACCCACGGATCAGGGATTCCCAAAGGTAACGTATGGGAAATGTTTTGTCCCGCCGGAACTGCCTGACATGTCCCAATTCGTGAAGAAGAAGCCGTACCGAAGGCGACTCGTGGGGCGAAAAGAAGACAGTTGCGCCTAATGTGATTCCCGCAACCGACCTCTTGCCAAGCAGCCATCCGCCAACGCGGAGGGGGAAACCACCACGACGCCATGCCACTGATGCCAACTCTGGAAACGCCGATATAAGATCTGGTGGAAGCGCAAAACGAGTACCAACCGTTTCCCGAAGCACCGCTCCGATTCCTGCGCGAATTGGGTCTTTCACGCCATCCAGACCGTCAGACAGGCGGCCCCCGCCGCTACGGCCATCGCACGGCCAGGAAAACGGCTCGTGCACGCAGCAACAACTGCGACAGCGGCAATCATCGACAACAGAACCGCGAATGGCGAAACAGAGACTCCGATAGCCGCAAATGGCACCGACGCGGCGGTTCGCGCGATCGCCTCGAACGCGACCAGAAGTGGATGCGCCGCCGTCGCGACAAAATGCGCCGCGGCTGGCCACGGAGCCAGCACCAGAGCGAGAAACAACATCGGCTGAACAATGGCGATAACAGGATCAGCGGCAAGATTGGTAAGAGGTCCAATGAGACTCAACCGTCCAAACCAGCACGCAACAAGCGGTGCGGTGACGAGTGTGGCGACGCCGGACACCACGAGCGATTGGGCAATCCCGCGCCGCCATCCGCGCAGCCGCGCAATCCTTCCCCGTTTCGCCAACGCACCAGCCGCAATTACTGCGGCCATCCCCGCCAGGCTGAGCTGGTACCCAACCTCCAGTGCCGTTTCCGGTTTCACCAGCGGAACGATACCGCCAAGCGCGAGAATACTCCACCGCGACGAATGCCGCTGGCACGCGTGTGACGCGGTGGCAACGCACACCATCACGGCTGCTCGCAACGCCGGCGCTGGAAAGCCAAGGACGAACACGTAACCCATGATCGTCGCCGCCGTCACGAACGAGCCAACACGCACGGGCACTCTCACGAGATTGAGAAGCAGGACGAGCGATGCGGCGACTATTGAAACATGCAACCCGGAAATCGCGAGCATGTGAACAATTCCCGCATCGGTGTACGCGAGCTTCNNGATCTCGCTCTGGTCGGCGACCAACAGAGCGCGCGCGATCGGCGCGTCACCGGCAAAGGCGAGATCAATGGATCGTCCGGCACGCAGCCGCATTCGCTCGCCCAATTGAGTCGAATCAGGCCGCGCCGCGAAGCCTGGACCAATATGCGGCGGCGGACCAGATGCGGCAACGGCGCACGCCGCGGCAAAATACAGAACACACGCGCTGGGGATAAAGTCGGCCGCCGCGAGCCACGCGAGCGCACCACACGCACCAACCGTGATCTGCCATGGGAGTGTGTAGCCGGTGATGAAACCGCCCAACGCGAACGCGAGCACCCACATTATCATCGGCATGCGCAACTCAGCGTGAAGAGTCACACACACTACAGTCGTACCGGCGCGCCTATGGTATCTATTGCGCGCGCCGAGGCTCCAATCAGCGCATCGGTAGCGGCTCGCGTGAACGGACGACAGCGCCCGTAAATGTCGATCCCGTCGTTCCCGTCAGCTCG
>PLEG01000181.1 GCA_003136975.1 Gemmatimonadota bacterium
TCGAGACGATGGATCTGGTATTCGCCGTCGATAGCATACCCGCCGTATTCGCCGTTACGCGCGTCCCATTCCTCGTTTACACGTCCAACGTTGCAGCGATCCTTGGGCTGCGGTCGCTGTACTTTCTCCTCTCCGGCGCCGTTACCAAGCTGCGCTATCTCACGATCGGCCTGGCCTTCATCCTCGTCTTTGTCGGGCTCAAAATGCTGGCCGCGGCCTGGTACGATGTTCCGGTCATGGCCTCGCTCGCCGTGATCATCCTGATTCTTGGCACCGCGGCTATCACGTCCATTTACGCGGATCGAAAGGAAGCGGTGTGACCGCCGGGGATCTGTCGCTCGTAGTAACCAACACGCGGCTCAGGACTGGTGATACACTCCGGCCGTGGGCGACTGCACTGGGGATTCGGGACGGAAAGCTTGCAGTTATCGGGATGGCGGCTGAAATTCTGAAGATGGCCCGCGCCGAGACCAGAATAATCGACGCGGGTGGCCAGCTCCTTACGCTCCCCATTGGAACCGCGGTGGGTAGCGGTGTCACCGTAGCCGTTGCACCCGACGGCTGCGTTACACTGACCGTTGATCAACCACAATAGCCGTGGCGTCACAGAAAAAACATGCGCTGGACCAGATACTCGGCACANNAGCACGCGCCACCGAGAATTGCGCGCGAAACCAAGGTCAGCCGTCCCGCCGTGCGCGAGGCGCTCATTCGCCTCGAGAACGAAGGCGTCGTGGAACGCGTCGGCGACGGACGCAATGTGTTGTACAGGATTTCGTCGAATCACCCACTAGCAAAGAGAATCGTGAAGCTTTTCAAGACCGAAGCAAAGCGCGGCGCGCTGGCCGGATTGCTGTTGCTCTGCGCATCGTCGTTGTCGGCGCAGGGAGTCGCCAATGCTCCAGCCGATCTCATCGTAACTGGCGGCCACATCTACACGGTTGACGATGCACGCCCCGCTGCCCAGGCGTTTGCGGTGCGCAATGGCGTGTTCACCTTCGTCGGGTCAGAGCGCGAAGCAATGGCGCTGCGCGGTGCGAATACACGCGTCGTGGATCTGCACGGCGCCACGGTCGTTCCCGGACTCGCGGACGCGCACGGTCACCTGAGCGGACTCGGCGAATTCCTGCACGATGCGGACCTGGTTGGAAGCCTGTCATATGAAGAGGCAATCGCGCGCACAGTACAACACGCCGGAAAGCCCGCGAAAGGCGACTGGGTCATCGGTCGTGGCTGGGATCAGAATCGCTGGGCGTCAAAGCAGTTTCCCACGAGCGACGCACTGACTCGCGCTTTCCCCGATAACCCCGCAATGCTCGAGCGCGTCGATGGGCACGCACTGCTCGTCAATGCGCGCGCGATGCAGGCCGCGGGAATCACCGCTGCGACAAAAGATCCGGAAGGCGGCCGAATTGTTCGCGATGCGGCCGGCAATCCGACTGGCGTGTTCGTTGATAATGCGGAAGGTCTGATCACGCGCGCGATCCCGCCAGCTACACCGGCACAGATCGAGCGCGGTCTCGCCGCTGCACTCGCGGATTGCTACCGTTGGGGCTTGGTTGCCGTACACGATCCGGGCGAGCCGCGACGCATCATCGATGTCATGGAGTCCATGGCGAAGAAAGGCAGTTTCGATCTCCGCGGCTACATCCTGATTTCAGATGATAGCGCTGATCTTGCGCACTATTACTCGATCGGTCCGCGCAGCGAGATGTACGGTGGTCATCTCTGGGTGCGCGCGATCAAGCTTTACGCTGATGGCGCGCTCGGCTCCCGTGGTGCCGCGCTGCTGTCACCGTACTCTGACGATCCGAATAACAGTGGGCTCCTTGTTTCGAGCGAAGCGCATCTGCAGGATGTGGCCACGGCGGCTCTGCGACATGGATTTCAGGTGGCGACGCACGCCATCGGCGATCGCGGCAACAGAAACGCGCTCGATGCTTACGAAGGCGCGCTCAAGGCAGTTCCCACGGCGAACCACCGTTTCCGTGTTGAGCACGCACAGATCATCGATCCCGCCGACATTCCGCGCTTCGCGGAGCTCGGTGTAATCCCCAGCATGCAGGCGAGCCACCAGACCAGCGACATGCGCTGGGCGGAAGACAGACTTGGGCCCTCGCGCATACACGGCGCATACGCGTGGCGCTCGCTGCTCAACACCGGCGTCATAATTCCAAATGGCACCGACTTTCCGGTAGAGCAGGTCAATCCACTCATCACATTTCACAGCTCGGTTACCCGCGCGGACGCAACCGGTTGGCCGGACGGCGGATGGCTCCCCGAGCAACGCATGACGCGCGACGAGGCGCTCAGGTCCATGACGATCTGGCCCGCGTACGCCGGATTTCAGGAGCACCTGATGGGCTCCATCACTCCTGGCAAGTACGCTGACTTCACTGTACTCGATCACGACATCATGACGGTTCCTGCCAACGACATACTCAAGACGAGCGTCGTTTCAACCTACATTGGCGGAAAGAGCGTCTATGAGCGCAAGTAACTCTTGTACTCAACCTGCCTCTTCTGTCATGGTGACCTCGGCGCAAACCAGGTAGTCGAGCACTTCCCCATCGGGCGCCGTCTCGCGTTCGATGGGGAGAAGGGCAGGCTGTGGGTGATCTGTCGTATCTGTGAGCGCTGGAACCTCACACCGCTGGAAGAGCGTTGGGAAGCGATTGAAGAATGCGAGCGTCTCTTCCGCGCGACGAAGTTGCGCATGTCAACCGAACACATCGGCCTCGCGCGAGTGAGCGAAGGACTCGAGCTCGTGCGTGTCGGTGATCCACAGCGTCCAGAGATGGCAGCGTGGCGTTATGGCGATCAGTTCGGCAAGAGACGGCGACGGCACTGGCTGATGATGGGTGTAGGCGTCGTCGCCGGAGGCGCGCTCTTCTCTGGAATCACGACATTCGGCCTCTTTGCTGGGGGCGGGTATACTCTCCTCAACGTCGCGTCGACGGGGTACAACATCAGGCGCCGTCGTCGCATCGTTGCGCGAGTCCCAACACCGGATGGCATCGTTAACATCACCCAGGAACAGCTCCCCCAGGCCAAGATCGTTCGATCTTCCGAGTCAGTATGGCAATTGTCTCTCGCCTACCAGGCGCAGCCCGCGATGCGTGGGGCGTACAAGTGGTATGAGTATGATCCACGCGTCACAGGCCGCACGCGCACCGTGAATCTGGAACCGCGCGATGCGGTCCCTGCACTTACCGCACTTCTTCCTGTTGTGAACGGTCGCGGTGGAACCAAGCGCAATGTTCAGACGGCGGTGCAGCTCGTCGAGGAAGCCGGCAACGCTACGAAGCTTCTCAACACCGCGGCCTCTCTCGCGATGAAGACCGGCTGGAATGCGACAATGCAGGGACGTTTGTCCACGATCCCGATCGAAGCGCGCCTCGCACTGGAGATGGTAACTCACGAAGACGACGAGCGCCGCGCACTCGAGGGCGAGCTCGCGGTACTGGAGGAACGCTGGAAGGAAGCCGAGGAGATCGCCGGCATATCCGACAACATGTTCCTTCCCTCGTCAATCACCGACTGGATGCAGAGGATGCGTTCGTGACATGGCGTGGCACTCGACTGGACCGCGCTCCTCGCCGCTGGGGTATTACCAACTTCACTTCATGACGGAGTAACGGTGGCTGCACCGCTGCTTGAGTTTTTTGGGCTGGTCCCAGGCGCGTCCAAGCGTGGCACCGTCGACGTCATTGCGCCGGTACGCACGTTCGCCGACGTGATTCTTCCGCCAAAGACGCGACAGACTCTGGAGCAGGCGCTCGCGCAGGTTCGCAATCACGACCTCATCTTCCGTCAGTGGGGACTGGGCGAGCGGCACGCCACCGGACTCGGTCTCGCATTCAACTTTGCCGGCCCGCCCGGCACGGGAAAGACGATCTGCGCCGAGGCGATTGCGCATGCGCTTGGCAGGCAACTGCTCGTCGTTCGGTATTCCGAGATGGAATCGATGTGGGCCGGCGAAACACCCAAGAACGTTGCCGCCGTATTTCGCGTGGCCGACGAGCAGGGCGCGGTTCTGTTCTTCGACGAGGCAGACGCCATAGCGGCCAGACGGTCGACATCGACTTTGCAACCAATGCAGCGCGAATCGAACACGGTTGTCAATGTGCTGTTACGCGAGCTGGAGAGCTTTAACGGAGTGGTGGTTTTCGCGACCAACCTTGCCGCGAACTGCGATCCCGCATTCGAGCGGCGCATCCGCACCCACGTTCTGTTTGAGCGGCCCGGAGCTGAAGAGCGCGAGCAGATCTGGCGCGTTCAGATCCATCCGGACAAGACCCCGCTCGCTGCTGACGTGAATTTCCATGCGCTGGCGGAGCTGTTCGACGCGAGCGGCGGCGAGATCAAGAACGCCGTGCTCAAAGCGGCTGCGATGGCGGCCGGAGAGCCCGCAACCGCGTCGCCGCGCGCGATACATCAGGCCCACTTCGAGGCTGCGATGCGCGACGTTCTCGTCGGCAAGAGCATCATGCGCCAATCTCTCTTCGATGGGGAGCAGACTCCCGAGGAAAGCGCCGAGACCCGTGTGATGGCGGCATTTGAGGCGGCGCAGGGGCGTTGGGCGGCGGCTGTGCGCACGACCTTGATGGTGGCTGGGCTCGCATTGGCGCTCGCGGCGATCGCGCTACTCGTAACGCTATTCCATTAGTCTTGTCATGCATCGGACGATCGTCCGTTCGGGTCGTTTGGAGAAGGAATTTCGCTACTCCTCCGTGTAACCTCTTAACGGCTCCCAATCTCCGGCGTCATATGTTTAGACACGTGTTTGGGTTTGCGCGTGCGACAACCAATAGGAGAAAGAATCACATGAAGATGCAATTTTTGACAGTTGCGGCGGCGGTTCTGATGACTGCGCCAATGCTCCACGCACAGGCAACAGCGGCTCCAACGCCAACCAGTGTAGCGCGGCATGCCGGTCCGCGTCATGGCCACGGTGGCATGATGAAGGCGCTCGGCCTTACGGCAGATCAGCAGGCCAAAATGAAGGCGATTCACGCCAAGTATGCACCGCAGATGAAGTCGGCGTTTGCGGCATCCAAGCCAAACTTTGATGCGATGAAGGCAGCTCGCACGAGCGGTGACACTGCCGCGATGCGCGCAGCACGCGCCAGGATGCAGTCGGACATGGCGCCAAGCCAGAAGGTTCGTGAACAGGAAATGGCGGAGATGCGCGGAGTGCTAACGCCAGCGCAACAGCAGAAGTTCGATGCTCAGCGCGCGCAGATGAAGGCCAACATGGGCAAAAAGGGCCATGGCGGCTGGATGGGAAAGCGCCCGGCCAAGCCGGCACAGCCGGCACAGCCGGCAGCACCAGCGCGGTAGTCGTTATGTAGCAGTTCTCATAGTGTAGCGCGCGCGG
>PLEG01000069.1 GCA_003136975.1 Gemmatimonadota bacterium
GGCCCGGTCGCACTCACTATCCTGGGCCCATGGAAACTGATTCGGCGTTCAGTGATTTATTATCCAACTGATACTATCTCTGTAATCCCGTCGATCATCGGTGCTGGACGATATCGTCTCCTCGCCGCGCAGTATCGCCTTCGAACCGCCGGACAGCGGGTACTCCGCCGCCGCGGCGCGGGGACTTCGTTCGCGAACCTGCGCGACTACGTTGCCGGTGATGATCCTCGTCGCATCGACTGGAAGGCAACAGCTCGCCGCCACCGCCTGATTTCGCGCGAGTTCACCGTGGAGCAGGGACAGACGATCGTAATAGCGATCGACTGCGGTCGCATGATGACACAGCTCGCTGGTGATCGCCCGCGATTCGAGTACGCGCTCGCATCAGCACTCATGCTCGCGGACATCGCGCTTTCCACCGGAGATCGCGTTGGCCTCATCGTGTTTGACTCGCGGATGCGCAGCTATATCGCCCCCACGCGCGCCCCTGGTACTCTCGCCGCAATTCGTGACGCACTCACGGGCGTTACGGCAACGATGACTGAACCCGACTACGCCGCTGCGTTCCGCACGTTGACCGAACGCAACCGTCGCCGTTCCCTCATAGTCCTGTTCACCGACGTTATCGATGTTCGCTCCTCGCGCGCCATTATCGCACTCACCGCGCGCAGCGCCGAACGCCATCTCCCTCTCGTCGTTGCCCTTCGAAACGAGCAGCTCGTGGCAGCGTCAATTCCATCACCCGGTGCTAGCGACGAACAGACCTACGAAAGCGTGGCCGCTGAAGAATTGCTCTCAGCACGAAATGAAGCTCTCCAGATCATGCGTCAGGCCGGAGTCGCAGTCCTCGACACGGCACCCACAAGCATGACAGCGGCGCTCATAAACCGGTATCTGGAGATCAAGGAACGATCCACGCTATAGTGCCGCGCGCAGTCGCAGAGCGCGACCACGCTAGTAGTTGTGCCGCGGCGTCAACGCATATGCCTCACGCTCCCACGGGCGCGATGTGTACGGTATCAGGCTGTTAGCGATCCCGTTAATCGGCAAGGAGAGTAAACCCAGGTCGATGTGACGGGTGATGCGTCTTCCGATTTCTGTCCGATTCAGCAACGCGCTTTCTACGGGGTTCGCAACTGCATCCGCCAGGAAATCATCCTGTAGAACGTGCACATTTTCATGAAAGAGCACATTGGGTACCCGCTCGGACTCATGAAATGCACCTCTGGCGAGTGTAATGCTTTCGAAGAACTCGAAAGCGGTAGCTTCACCGCTGGCGGTGTGGAGCGCGATTCGCTTATCACGGAAGACAAGCGTGCCCGAAGAAAGCGATAGGCCAGCATCCAGCCGAGTTCCTGCGCGCGCGGAGTTGATGACTGCGGCAACAGCGTCGGTCGCGTTCACTCGCCAGTCGAATGTCCTGCCATCCACGAGCTGAATCTCAACCGGCCCGACTGGAAACGACAATCTCAGGTGACTGCTTCCAACGGACGTAATCAATGAGATGCCAACGGCTGATATCTCGCGGCCGGTAAACCCGGAACCGCTGAAAGGACTCGCCGCAATTTGTCGTCCAACACCTATCGCGGCGCCCCCAAGGAGTCCGCGCCGCACGCCGCCTGTAAGACCGCGTCCTCGTACAACTGACCACGCGGTCGCTGTAGCCAACCCGATTGCAGCATTGATCCCAATATCCTGCACGCGCATGCTCGTACTTACCTGCGCGAGCGCTGGCGTTACAGGTCCAAGCAACAGTACCGCCGCATAGCAAACCGCGACGTGGCCTTTACTACTCAGATGGTACGCCGTGATCGGGTGTGAGCGAAGCAACGCGACTATTTCTCCTGGACCCGCTAGTACGTCGACCTAGCGACAGATACATCAGCATTAACACCGCTGTCGTACCAGAGATCCCCAGTTTCCAGCTCAACGGCAAGACTTGCGGTGATACCAATCCTTCGAGTGCCCCGGCAACGAGCAATAGGAATGACGACGCAGCTATCAGATTGATCGCGCGCTTTCCATTCTCCACAAGCGCATCTCGCCGCGTTCGGTCGCCAGGCAGGAGAATACCCTTCGCGATGAGAAGCCCGCCGCCACCAGCTATACAGATCGCGCTCAGCTCGAGAACCCCATGCGGCGCAATGAACGCTATGATGAGCCGCGCGACTCCATGCGACGCGAACAGTCCGACACCACTCCCAATCGCCACCCCGTTGAACACCAGCATCAGGATCGTGCCGATTCCTGCCGTTAGTCCCATTGCGAATGCCACGTACGTAACCGTCACATTATTCGAAATGATTCTGCTTGCGACGACCGGGCGGATCTCCTCGGGGATGGATACGTATCCCTCGCCGCGCTTCTCACGTTCACTACCTTGAGTCGCTCGGCTTATCATCTCATCGGGAAGTAGCTTGCTCGCGACGGAAGGATCTCGAACCACAACGGTGTACGCCGCGGCCGCTGGCCCAAACAGCACCAGAGCCGCAAGCGCGATGGGACGCCATGATCTTCGCACTTCGGACGGAACTGTCTCCATCAGATAGTTCATGAACGTCGTTATTGTGCGCCCACGTCGTCTGTAAAGAAGATTGTGCCCGCGAGCAACCAACCTGCTGACGTAAAAGAGAGACTCGCTATTCCGGCCCCGGGTCGCCGTCTGTAGCCTGGCGAGATCGGTCGTTATCTCTCGATATCTCGCTACTAGCGCCGATATTTCCTCAGGCGCCATCTGTGACAGGTCACGCGTGTACGCTGAATCCAGTGCCGCCGCAAAATCGTTCCAACGCTTCAATCCGAGCGCGACGATGGCATGCTGCTCTCGCTGCGCACCAGTGTCGCTCCGTGAAGCAACACCGCCAGCCCTCACATCACGCTCAGCCTCATACAACCGCACAAGCGACGCTCGTGGTGCAGCCTCGGTAGCTGGCGGGAGGTACTTCGCGAATCGAGTTGCCAGCTGCGCAATGATGACGTCCCGGCGTGCGGGATGGAGCGTCGAGCGACGCTCCATGTACCGTTCGAGTACCGAGTACTCATCGTCGGTGAGACGCGCGAAGAGATTACGACCACGGGCTGTCGCTTGCTGCGTTGGCAGAGCACTCGCCTGTGCTCGTTCTTCCTTGATGACGAACGTTCCAGCGACGATGTCCCCAAGCCTCTTACGCGAATCATTTGTGAGCGCCACGACAATCGCTACCAGGTAAACGCCAAATGCGTCCACAACGCGTAGAAGATTGCGCACCGCCGACGCGCCGAACGTAACGGAGAAACCGCCATCACGTACTACTCGCAACTTCATGATCCGCTTACCAGGAGTCTGACCATCCCAGATCCCCTCGAACAACACGTAGTAACCCCACGTCAATACGAATTCCGCAATCCCGTATGCAGCCATTACCCATGCCACTGACGGCGGAGCCGTTTTCGTGGATTTAACCCCGGCAACGGCAAATATGAGTATCAGCGTCAGTATCACCAACGTACCGGTGCAAATCAGCGCGTCTAACGCAGCGGCGGCACCACGTGATCCAATACCCGCAACGGAATACAACAACGCAATCTGTTCCGGCGTTTCGACCTCTACCGAAATGTCGAGAGTCGAGGTCGTGGCAAACGGCGCCTGAGATCTGGTGTTCACATCGCTATCCGTCACTTGCCCACACAGAACGTTCGGAAGAGACTGTCCAACACATCCTCCACATCGATTGTCCCAGTAACGTCCGCCAGTGCGTTAGCCGCGCTGCGAAGATGTACGGCGGCAACCGACACTGGCAAGCCCTCATCCGTTAGTGTGCCGACAAAGGATAGCATTTCCTGCCTTGCCTGCTCCACGCAGAAGCGCTGTCGTTCTCGTGTCAGAATCGGCGCATCCAGGGAAATGTTCCCATATCGTTCGGAGACAGTACTGGCAATACGGGCGAGCAGCTCACGTACCCCTTCTCCAGTTGTTGCGCTCACCATTCCGGCCATTCTCGACGGCGCAAGATCGGCCTTCGTGCGCACGCCAATTACCGGCGCATCTGTATGGCGCGATACAAAATCTCTGGTGAGATCTACATCTCTGTCACTATCCCCACACGCCAGTACCACGTCGGCCGATTCAAGATATCTGGTAGCCACTTCAATACCGAGTCGTTCCACAACGTCCGTCGTATCACGTAAGCCGGCTGTATCCACCAGACGGAGTGGCCATTGACCTGCATCAAGCACCGCTTCTATTGCGTCGCGAGTTGTTCCCGGTACCTCTGTAACAATTGCTCGGGATCTACCAAGTATCGCATTGAACAACGATGATTTCCCCACATTGGGTGCACCCGCGATTACAACAAGCGCACCAGCTCGTACCAGTTCTCCAACAGGTGCAGTGGCAAGCAATGCGGTAAGCGATGTTACCACGTCATTCGTTGCTTTCTCCACACGCGCTTTTGAAATCGGACCATCATCTTCTTCCGGAAAATCAATGTCGTACGCGATCAACACCTCGAGTGCAATCACCCGATTCCGTAATTCTTCTATACGACGCGATAGCCCTCCATCGAGCTGCGTCATCGCCACTCTCTGCATCGCGCGAGATGTGGAATCGATGAGGTCCCCGACCGCCTCTGCCTGAAGGAGATCCAGCCTCCCGTTCAGTACGGCGCGACGAGTGAATTCTCCCGGAAGTGCGATTCGCGCACCAGACGCAACGAGAGCAGCCAACACGAGTGTCGGAGCAACCGCCCCACCGTGTGTAGCAATCTCGACTACATCCTCACCGGTAAATGAGGATGGCGCCACGAATGTCGTGACCAACGCCTCATCCAACACGTCGCCGTTGTCGTCGCGCACAGTGCACAATGTGGCGCGCCGGTATTGCTCCGGCCATGGTGCCACAAGTTGGCCGGCAATCCGGAATGCTGACGGTCCTGAAACACGGATCACCGCAATTGCCGCACGTCCTTCCGCCGTCGCTACCGCGGCAATCGTGTCCTCTTCTCTGCTTCCGTTCAAGAAACCAGCGAAGCTACTTGAAATGAGTCGCCAGGATCGAGGATGCGGACATCTGTGCCGCGAGTATGTGTTTTCACATGCTCGCGCATCTCGCGTATGGCATCATACGCTGATGCTGTGACGTGATTGAACGTTCCCCAGTGATAGGGAATCAGATACCGCGCACTTAAGCGCTCAAATAGCGTTAGCGCATCCAGGCTAGTAAGATGCCCGTGCCTGAAACCCACCTTCCAACTGGGCGCATACCCTATTGGAAGCAACGCCACGTCTAATTGGCGGCCCTTTAGTTCTCGCTCCACCAATCGCGTCGTATCGTCTCTCAGTGCAGTATCTCCCGCAAAAAAGACGCTATCATATTTAGTAGCGATAAGGTACATATTAGCTTGCTTACGCCATCGATCGACCATGTACCGGTTGCCCGAATGTGTCGCGGATTCAGCATGCACCGTGAGACTTCCACTCGTTAGCGACTCTCCTGGTCCGAATTCGATCGCGTTGGTCACGCCATGGTAGCGGATCCACCGCGCGACAGCTGGCGGTGCATACAGCGGCGCGCGCTGGATCTTTGCTAGCGATCGAAACGAGAGATGGTCGGCGTGTGCATGAGTCAGTAGAATCATGTCCAGCTTCGGCAACTGGTCAATCGCGATCCCAGGTTTGCTCACCCTCGTCAGGAATCGCCCGAGCGCTGGATCAAAGTTGGGATCGGTAAGAATCTTCTTCCCGCCGATCTCAATCAACAGTGTCGCATGACCGATGTACGTAATGCGCATGCCGTTAGCCTCCCGTCATCCCGCCGAAGGCGGGGATCCATGGACGAGGGCGTCGGCATGTATCCCACATTCGCAGGAGTTGTAGTGCGCTGATGTGTGCGCGCCTACCATCGTTTATCCTTTGCCCTTACCCTTCACTACCACCGCGCTCTTCGAGGTGGCGACAACTTTCGGCTTCGTCATCCCACGCGTGCGCGATAGATGCCATTGCTGCGGTAGTGTCGCAAGATTCTGCGTCGCATAGTAAAGGTTGAGTCCAGCTGCTTCCCGATAAAGAAACAGCGTGAACATTGCCGGCATTATGTAGCTCATCATCTTGGCCTGGGGATTCGGTGGCGTATTCCGCATTCCGATCCACGATATGAGATACATCGACGCGCCCATCAACAACGGCAGAATGTAAAACGGATCGCGTACCGACAGGTCGCTCATCCACCAGAATGGCACACCCCGAAACTCGATGGTATTCCTGAACACAAAGAACAACGCAAGGAGCACCGGCATCGGCAATAATGATGGAAGACAGCCGAGCAATGGCGATAACGGATTCATCCCATGGCTCTGGTACACCTTCATTATCTCGGCGCGTTGTTTCTCCGGATCATCCTTGAACTTGTCCTGAACCGCTGTCAGCTCGGGTTGCAAAATCTGCATCTTGATCGACGTCCGCATCGATGTCTGATACAACGGCCACATCAACAATCGAACAAAGAGACCGAGTGCGATTAGCACCATTCCATAGCTGAGATTGAGCGCGCTGTGCATCCACAGAACTACACGGATCACCGATGTCGCAATTGGCTGCATCAATGGTCGCACGAATGCCCAGCCGTACGGATTTACCTGATCGAAGTCACGCCCCAGAGCATTGAGCTTCTTCCACTCCTGTGGCCCTGCATACATGTCGAACGCAAACGCGCCATCCACAACAGGGATCACAACCGTTCCCGTTGCATGCGTCGCTACCTTCGTAACGCGTGGACCACCAATCAGTGTTGCTTCGGTAAACTCCGGCCCCTTCTTGGGCGCTAGCAGGCCCACCACAAAGTATTTGGACTTGGCGACGATCCAGGTAACTGGCCCTTCAATCAATTGCTTCTCACCAGGATCCAGCGATCGGAACGTGACATTCCGCGCAGCCTCACGCTTGGTAAGGAATGCGAACGCGAGCGAGTTGCGGTCGTCGTTTGTGTCGGGCTCAGTTGCAGCGAACGTCTGCGGAAGTCCAACTATCAGATAACTCCCAGACTTCGCGCCAGTCACAGAACCGGTGATGTGCGATAGGAAACTGTCTGGAACCGTCGCATACTCGATCCTGATTGCGGATCCTGCAACCGAGCCGGTGTACGTGACGACGTCGCCAACCCGCGACGTCTGGAACGCCAATCCAGACAGATCAGTTGGCTGACCGCCATTAGTAACTAACTGATACTTAAGGATCGGATTGTCGGGCGATCCAAGCCGTACCTTCGCACCGTTGTGTCCGCCAACACGGTTGGCGTACGTATTCATCACAACCGCAACAGGTGCAGCTCCGACACTGCTCAACTCAAACGTTGCTCCGCTATCGCGGCGAGCCGCAACTGGAGCTACGATAGCCGTCTCTGCAGCAACGGAGGGAGCCGAAGTCGCCGAAGCTACTGTAGCGGCCGTTCTTGTTGAATCCGGAGCTGTAGCGGCAGCATTGGGCGCCGCGCTCTTGATGAGCGCTCCATGCACCACCGTACTATCCGCCCCAGGAAGCCTCTTCGGCTCAGGCTTCTGCGGAAACAGAAACTGCATTCCGAAAAAGACAACGAGGGCTAACGTGACCGCGATGACGAGTCGTCTACTTTCCATTAATCAGTACGAGCTCAGGGGACCGGGTCGAAGCCGCCCGGCCGAAAGGGATGACATCTCAGAATACGCCGTATCGCCAGCCAACCACCTTTCATGGCACCGTACTTGTCGATAGCCTCGATCGCGTAATTGGAGCAACTGGGATAGTAACGGCACGCAGCCGGCATCATTGGCGATATAGCAAGCTGATAAAACCGAATCGGTCCGCGGAGCACCCACATCCCCACAGAACGTCGTACTGCATAATTCGCGTCCGCCGTAGCGAACGGATCTGTCCGTACCTTCAGATCCGGATGCTCACGACAATCGTGCAATGATCCCATCTATCTCCCGCTGCAACACCTCAAAGCTAGCCGAATAGGCCCGCGGCAGTGCACGAACAAGCACATCAGTCGGCGGAACTAATCGCAACGTCGGAAGCATGCGAACACGGACGATTTCTCGTATCCGTCTTCGTAACCTATTTCGCTCAACGATGATGTGCCCGTATTTCGGCACTATGATCCCCACTCGTGCACACAACGACGGGGAAGCAGTGACCCGGACGTCCAACAGTCCAGACTTCACCCGCTTCCCCGTTCGCTTGACGAACTCTATATCCGGAGCACGCGATAACCGCTGCGCGCTAGAGAACTTCAGATGCGACGTTGGTTGTGCCGTTGAGTTAGAAAGTGAGGGGTTGTTCTCTCCCACTTCGTCCGCAGGTACCAGCTTCTGTACGTGCTTCGCCTCGTTAGCCGGCTACTGTCTTACGCGCCAGCATACTTCGACGGCAACTGTACCGTCAACTGCTTGCGTCCCTTCTTGCGACGACGTGCTAATACTTCACGTCCCCAACGTGTGGACATACGCTCGCGAAATCCATGCGTCCTGATCCTGCGCTTATTACGCGGACGATAAGTCGGCTTACCCATATATGATCCTCAGTGCACTCTTGAACGGCTCTTGAACAACTTTAGCGAAAGACCGTTAAATCTAATGGCACCAACAGGATGCAACAACTGGGTGCAAGCATAAAATGAGCAGAACTGGTACGACCCGTAACACTGGGGTGATTGACTTATCCACATTCGTTCCGTAGCTTCGCCTCCCCACCTCATGGAATCGCTTGATCTTCTCCCAGCCGAAATTTGGTCGCGCCTTCTCGAGCGCGCTCGGCGTGAACTCCCTGAACAGACTTTCCGAACCTGGCTAGAACCAACCGAGGCTCTCGAGGTCGTTGGTGGTACTCTGATCGTCGGTGCTCCTGACCGATTTGCCGCTGAGTGGAATGAAGCAAAGCACGCAGCTCTCCTCAGTTCTTTCGCCCCTGTAGCACTTGGCCAGCCTCTCAAGATCGCCTTCAAGGTCAACGAGGAGCGCCAGGCGCGTCCACAGATGGACTTCTTCGTAGCCCCAAAACCCGAAGAAAGCGCGACATCATCAAAACTAGAACGCGCCACTGCTGCGCCACTAAATGATCGATACACATTGGCGCAGTTTGTCATCGGCAAGTCGAATGAGCTGGCGGCCGCGGCGGCTCATGCCATCGCTGAAGCGCCCGGTAAGATCTACAACCCCTTCTTCATCTATGGTGACACGGGGCTCGGTAAAACCCATCTCATGCAAGCGGTAGGTCACGCGATCTATCAGCGCGACCCTTCTACACGGATCACCTTCGTGGGAACCGAGCAATTCACTAACGACCTTATTAGCTCGATCCACAACCGAACGATGCCAGATTTCCGGCGTCGCTATCGCGAAACTGACCTGCTTCTCGTGGATGATGTTCACTTTCTGAAAGGGAAGGAAGCAACCCAGGAAGAGTTCTTCCATACCTTTAACGCCCTGTACGAAGCTGGCCGGCAGATTATTCTCACCAGTGATCGGCCACCTTCTGATATTGCAGGACTGGAAGCTCGGCTCGTAAGCCGCTTCCAATGGGGAATGGTCGCCGATATAGAGCTACCTGATTTCGAGCATCGAATCGCCATTCTACAGCAAAAATCACAGCAGGATGATCTAGAGACTACCATCCCGGATGATGTAATCCGTTTCATCGCTGAGCATGTTCGCTCAAGTGTGCGTGAGCTCGAAGGATCCATCATCAAGCTTCTGGCTTATGCTTCACTACGGCATAAACCGGTGAGCGTGGAGGTTGCCAGGGAAGCACTTCGTGACAAGCTCAAGGCGTCGGAAGCTGGCTCATCTGATGTCCTGCCAGTTGGGCTAACCGTAGGTGTAATCCAAATTGCAGTAGCCAAGGAATGGGGTACCACAGTGGATGGTCTTCGCTCCAAAACCCGGACAAAAGCTCTTACGGTTCCACGACAAATCGCGATGTACCTAACCCGCGACCTGCTTGGGATGCAACTTGTAGAGATAGGTGCTGCATTCGGCGGTCGAGATCATTCGACCGTGATTCATAGCCTGGATAAAGTCACCCAGATGATGGAAAACGATCATACCACTCAGGATCGAATCGGCCAGATCCGTGCATTGTTGGCAGCTATGAGGATATGAACAAATCGCCTGGTTTATCCACGCTTGTACAGACAAAACGTGAGTCGTGAACGAGTCCGGTGTTGATAGCTGTTCAAATCAAATGTTTTCCACTTGCCTTCCACATCGATAGATCGCCGGAAGTCCATGTGAAATCGATACTTACATAGCTTATCCGCTTGTGAACATTACTCTACTACTACTACTAGATTTCTATATCATATAGTCTGTAATAGAGCACGGAGGTCTTCCACACTGGAGACAGCCGGAACGACGAATCTTGTACGTTTACTACTACTCCTCGGACGTCAGGGAATACGGATGCGCTTTACGATCTCTCGTGAGAAGCTGCAGGAAGGGCTCAACGCCGTCTCGGCAAGCATTCCCACGAAGACCACTCTTCCGGTCCTGGCGAATATTCTGGTTGAGACGACAGACCGCGGTATCAGGCTTTCAGGTACTGATCTGGATATCGCGGTGAGTACCGAGGTTGCCGCAGACGTTGAAGCATCCGGTGCCGTAACCATTCCCGCTAAGAAGCTTAGCGAGCTCGCACGGGAGCTCCCGCCAGCGCCTGTCAAAATCGCAGCGCTTGGTGAGCAGAGAATCACGCTTGAATGCGGACGCTCAAAATTCAAGTTGCTCGGGCTCCCACGTGACGAGTTCCCAACGTTCCCAGTAGTGCGTTTCAATGAAAGCTGGCGTATCAAATCAGGTGATCTTCAGAAACTCATCGGCGCAACAGTATTTGCAGTATCGACAGAAGAAAGCAGACCAATTCTGAACGGCGTGTTGTGGGAACTTCGGCCAGAGCAGATGCGAATGGTTGCAACTAATGGCCACCGTCTAGCAAAAATGGAAACTCCAATCGTGGCGAGTAATGCGCCAGCGAGTGATTTGATAGTTCCGCCCAAAGCACTCGAACAAGTCCGTAGACTGTTTCCGCCGGAAGAGGAACTCGAGGTCGCACGAGGCGAAAATCATATCGGTTTCCGATCACCCCTCACCGTGGTGTACACACGGTTGATCGAAGGTCCGTATCCTAACTACGACCAGGTGATCCCGCGTGACAATGACAAGTACGCCATAGCTGACAAGAGTGCGCTTGTAAGCGCGCTCAAGCGTATGTCGGTCATAGCCAGCGACCAGACTCACCGGATTCGAATGGCTTTCAACTCCGGCATGCTCAAGTTCAGTGTCACCACACCTGATCTTGGCGAAGCACAGGACGAGCTACCTATTCGCTACAACGGAGATCCGTTGGAGATTGGGTTTAACGCGAGTTACTTACTCGAGATCTTACGTTTCATGCCTACTGATGAGATCCGACTCACGTTCAAGGCTCCTGAGCGCGCTGCGACGATTGAACCTGAAGGTTGGACAGATCAGGCAACCTACATGTGTCTGGTAATGCCACTCCGCTTGATGGACTGACCTTTATCGCGGCGCCGTGATCGAGATAGACTCGGTCACGTGTTGAACAAACTGTGTTAGTCGCCCAGATGCGTTCACATTGACCAGGCTAGTTTGCGTGTTGATCGCGTGAACGAAACGACCGCTGGCAACATCAAGGAAAAGGTCAGCAGCACCGGTTCCTTTCGCAGTGACAAGAATCCTGTGTTGTCCCTCTGTACCTTCGCCACTCGCTGTGAGCAAATCTGTGCGATGGATCTGTAGCACCACGGTGTTTGCGAGAGTCGTATCACCAATCGCGATGTAATTGCTGATAACTGTTGATTCTGCTGGAATCATTCCACGGCAGCCACTCGTTGTTGTCGAGTCACGCCAACGATCTCCTGCCGTGATATGATTCGGTAGCTTGGGAATAAACGCTTGAGCACGTGTTGCTAGTGTAGCGTTGGAATCACAGGAAGCTGATGTGACTATGACAGGTTGAACAACTTGCACATCGCCTGTGCCAGAGATCGTGATAATCGCCGTCTGGCTAAGTTCGGGAACTACCCGCCTTTGAGTTGTGTCACTGATCGGTGCTATGGTCGCATTAGTCGTGAATGCATATGAGAATGTTCCTGGTGCATATGCAAAGTTCCATGACCCGCTGCGCGGTACCGATTTCGCCGATACTGGGCTGACTAACGGGGGAGGCAGCGTAGGTTGAGCTGCACTACCACCTGGTGCGCTCACAGGGCCTGGCGCTATGCCAGGTGATGCCGATGCGCACGCCACTATGAAAGCCATACTCAGAGTGCCTGCGATTCCGTTCAGTTTCATCATCGAATCTTTTGAAGAGCGAGAGGTGCCACCGGCCTATAAGCCGGGTTCTGTACGTCGAATCTCTCGATTGACGTGACGGTCATTTCTCTCGACGCGTAGTCACCTGCGCGTTCCAGCAGCCTACCCGCGACGTCTTTGTCAGGGTGGACACCCTTCGCCGCCTATTTGGCCTTGCTCCCACTGGGGTTTGCCGAGCCACATGTGTTACCACATGTGCGGTGAGCTCTTACCTCGCCGTTTCACCCTTACCAACGGTTTTCTGTTGGCGGTTTGTTTTCTGTTGCACTTTCCGTCACTCAGCGTGTTAGCGCCTCATGCCCAGGCGTTACCTGGCAGTGTGTCCAATGGAGCCCGGACTTTCCTCGGAATAGTATCACTAGGAAACTATTTCGCGACCATCCGGCCGGTGGCACTTCTGGAATCTAACTGGCCTGTTGCCTCGTTGATGATCTAGTGATGATTCAGCAATGATGCCGTAATGATGTGTCGTTTTATGATCGTGCTCGCAAGCGGACTTCCGCTTTGCTAGACCATCATTTGGAGAATCCACCGATGTCAGCTCCTAGGTCCCGTTCATCGATCGTTCTTAGTCCTGGCCGCGCGCCAGTCATTGCAACAGTTCTTACTCCCCTGGAACGCGTGAGAGTTGACGTAGCTGCCGAGGGAGTGTTCAAAGTGTTGCATCGTAGCTCGGTAGAGGAACTAACTGATGATGTTCGCGCACAGGATGTGGACGCTGTGCTAGTATCAGTCGCGAGGTACGATACTGGCAGCACGGCTAGAATGGCGGCGATGGTGCGCGAGTTTCCAACGGTTCCAACATTCGCGCTGCTCACTGATGTGCAACGCTCGACTCCATACTCTGTGCTCGAGCTCGGAAGAATTGGCGTCAGGACGTTGATCGATGCGAGATCGCCAACCGGTTGGTCAGCATTGAGAGATCTGCTGACGCATGAGCGCTCGACTGACGTTCAACGCCAGATGCTTGGCGCACTGAATCTGGATCTGGCTGGCGCCGCGCCCGATTGCTGGAAGTTCTTTGAGCTATTGTTTACTCATAAACCGTACATAGCGAACGTGCGTCAAATGGGGCGATATCTCAATGTGGTTCCAGGCACCCTGATGAGCCGATTCTACAGGGCGAATCTGCCTTCGCCGAAGCGGTATATCGATGTTGGACGGCTCGTTCGCGCTGCAAGACTATTGGAAAATGCGGGACTATCCGTCACGAGTGTTGCGCGTAAACTGGATTACTCATCACCGCAAGCGTTCAGCAGACACGTCCGTTGCGTGTTGGGGATGTCACCGGTACGGTTTCGTGAAGCGTATGACGGTGAGAAAATGCTACGTAGATTTCGCGAAGAGCTAATTCTTCCACATATGGTCACGCTACGTGCATTTCGGCCAGCGACAGCCCAACCTGGCTGGATCTCTAAATGTGCGTGATATTCACCTGGTAATGGTTACCGCATTCGGGTGATAATCTCGCTTGCTCTGGCGAGCGATCGTACAGCGAAACCATCAGCCTCTATGCGTTCGCGGCCACCTTCTTCTCGATCCACGAGTGATAGAACACCGATTACAGTGGCGCCAGCGTTCCTGACGGCAGTTATGGCTTTGAGCGCTGAGTCACCGGTAGTGATAACATCTTCGATTACGACTACCCTGTCAGAGGGGAGAAACGGACCTTCGATCAATTTCCCGATTCCGTGTCCTTTGGCTTCCTTGCGGACGGTAAATGCGCGGATTGGTGTCCTGGCTATCGCGCTGGCATAGGCAATGGCGTAGGAAACAGGATCTGCGCCGAGCGTGAGTCCGCCAACGGAGTCAGGATCCCATCTCGCATCGGCAAATTCGGCAATTCCAAGTGGTCCAATCAGTGCGAGTCCTTCTGGACTCATCGCCGTCATTCGCGCGTCGATGTAGAGAGTTGAGCGCGCACCCGATGCGAGTGTAAATTCTCCAAGGCGCGCTGAGCGCGTGGCGAGGAGCTCCACTAGTTCCTCATGCTTAGTCATGCGCGAAGAATATACCAGACTTCTCCTGAATTCTTCAGTGCTGGATCATCTACCGCCCGGTCTTGGGTGGGTTCTCGTTGGCGTCGGGGCGATTGTTTTCGTTCTGGTCGTCCGGCGCTTTCGTGTGCAAGCACACCGCCTCCAGGAGCGATCACGAGAGCTCGAGCACTTGTCGACCGAATTGATCCGGGTCAACAAGATGAAGAGCGAGTTCCTCGCGAACGTTTCACATGAGCTCCGCACGCCGCTCAACGCAATCGTCGGCTTTGTGGATCTATTGCGTGAAGGTGTCTATGGTGAATTGACACCAAAGCAGGCTGGACCCGTTCAGCGGATTGAAGCATCAGCAAGCCATCTTCGGCACCTGGTTGATCAGATACTCGATCTCGCGAAGATGGCGGCTGGACGGCTGGAGATCCACTCTGAGCCGATCGATTTACGCCCATTCATCCTCGACGTTGCAAGCGAGGTGGAGCCACTGGTCGCCGAGAAGAGTCTCTATCTCTCACTGGCCATGAGCTCGGCGCTTCCACGCGTGCGTACCGATGCGACACACCTCAGACAGATCATTCTCAATCTGCTTGGTAACGCGGTGAAGTACACGCAAACGGGGACGATATCAGTACGGGCACGAGTGCTTGGTGCAAGCGATCCACTCGTGCCGGCGCTCGTTAAGCCAGCTCAGGACGCACCAGCATCAGCAGTACGGCCGTGGGTCGCAATTCAGGTGATTGATACTGGGATCGGGATTGGAAAGAACGATCAAACACGCGTATTCGAGGAGTTCGAGCAGATAAATGCTGGGTCGCGCGGTGATTCGATGAATCGTGGAACTGGGCTGGGGCTTCCGATATCGCGGAGGCTCGCGCGGCTACTTGGTGGTGACGTTACGGTAGAAAGTGAGCTCGGGAAGGGCTCAACGTTTACGATCTGGCTGCCGGGAGAAGCGCCGCAGCAATCGTGAGAGCTTACCCTTCTCCTCAACGGGAAGGGCAAGCGTCCGCTCCAACTCCACCGCAAACTCCATGACGCTTGGATATCGGTCTTTGGGCTGTCGAGCCAACCCGCGCATCATCACTTCCTCAACTTCGGGCCGAAACTGAAGGTCCTCGTTTGCCTGGCTTAGCGGGATAGGCGGCATTGTGAGGAGTTGCGTAAACATCTCACGCGGCTGTTTGGCCGTATATGGATGACATCCTGTCAGCAGGAAGTACGCAATGGTGGCCAACGAGTATTGATCGGCCGCGGGTGTCACCAGCTCGCCTGACAGCGCTTCTGGTGCCACGTACATCAACGTTCCCACAAAGAACCCAGCTCGCGTGAGACGTTCGTCGGCCGGTGTTGTGGTGTCGGTAGCGATCCCGAAATCGAGCAGTTTCACTGTACGACTTTCCGGATCGTACATCACATTGTCAGGCTTGAGGTCGCGATGCACGATGTTCTGGCAATGGGCTGCCTCGACGGCGGCCGCGATCTGAATGGTGATGATTGCTGCTTCGCTGGGTTCGAGATGGCCCTTTCTCTTGGCGTATTTCTCGAGAAGTTCTCCAGGCGCCCATTCGATCGCGAGGAATGGAATTCCGCCTTCGGCTTCGCCGGTCTCGATGGTATGGACCACGTTTCCATGCTCCACGCGGGCTCCGAACTTGGCCTCGCGGATAAACCGCGTGACAGCTGTCGGGTCCTGTCGGAGTCGCTCTCGCAGTACTTTGAGCGCTACACGGCCGTGTTGCGCGTGGTGAGCGTCGAAAACCGCCGACGTCCCGCCCTCGCCAACTTCGCGGTCAATCGCATATCCAGCGATTGTTGTCCCCACCAGATTCTCTCGTGGCACTCGGCGAACCTAATGCGAATTGAGCGGCGGGGACAGGGGTATGAGGCTATATAATACGTAATGATCGCGCCATGCTCCGCTGCCCCCCTACACCCCGGACCAGTGCATGACAGTGATGTTGCTTAGATGGCCCAAGCTTGTCGCGGTAGTACTACTAACGGCGTGCGCTTCCGGCGGCCGTAACTCAGCTGGTTCGGGGCGCCAGGATCCACTGCGTACTTATGGTTCCGATCGCGCTTCAGCGGGTGAGGATTCCAGCGAGTTTGCCACGATCTATGGCAGAATGGG
This sequence comes from Gemmatimonadota bacterium, assembly GCA_003136975.1. GTDB lineage: Bacteria > Gemmatimonadota > Gemmatimonadetes > Gemmatimonadales > Gemmatimonadaceae > Fen-1247. The sequence continues at coordinate 16,464 of PLEG01000069.1, forward strand.
GCTCGCCGCATCTGGAAGTCCGCTCTTCTTTGTTGGCGACGTGGCGTATTTCGCCACACGCTCACCTGACACCACGCTGGTGGTCGTCGGTTTGTCGCTGCCGAACAAGGGCCTGGTGTTCAAGCGCGATCAGGGAGCCTACTCTGCGAGCTACGCGGTTGACCTGTCGTTGACCGGCTCCGCAGGGGTGGTGGCGGAGGCTCGTGATAGCGAGTCAGTTCGCGTGGTAACCTTCAAGGAGACGTCGCGGACTGATGAGAGTGTGATATATCGCAGGACATTTCGAGCAACTCCTGGCACCTATGGACTCACGTATGCCGTGCGTGACGGAAATGGCCAGCGTAACGCGCAGCGGAGTCTGACAATCAGTGTACCGCGGCTTGTCTCATCCGGGCTCTCGACGATCGAGCCGGTATATGAGGGTGCGCCCCGTACGCGTCTCGACTCGGCGCCGACGTACCTGCCAGCTCCAAGAGCTTCGTACGTATTCGGCGTTGATGACTCTGCGTTGGTATATCTGGAGTCATATAGCCCGCGGACTCCAATATCGCTTGAAGTGCGTACTCCGGATGGAAAGATCGCATGGCAGGGAAGCAGAACGCTTCCGGTTCAGGGCGCTGGTCTCGCTTCAGGTCTCATAAACGTCCCGCTGGTGCACGGAGATGTGGGGATTGGGACCATCATTGCCACGCAAGCCGGCTCGCCTGACACTCTCGGTACGCGAATCTTCATTGGATTCGGTCCAGACTTACCGGTCCTTTCGTTTAAGCAGATGTTGGGCTACCTCCGTTTTTTCAGGGCCCAAAAGCAACTTCAGCCGCTCTACAACGCCAAGCCTGATGAGCGTGGTGCACGATGGACTGAGTTTCTCCGGGCGACTGATCCGAATCCATCCACTCCACAGAACGAGGCGCTGGATGACTATTTCAATCGGATCCGTGATGCCAATTCGATATTTCTTGGCGATTCGCCATCAGGGTGGTTGTCGGATCGCGGCATGGTGTTCGTAACACTTGGTCCGCCATCGAACTCGTTCGAGGACTATGGGTCGATGTACATGGGAGACATCGTAAGTCAGGGACAATTGGCAACGCGTGTGAAGATTCTCGTATGGGATTACAGTCAGTACCAGACGAGAATTATCTTCTTCGATCCGAATGACACGCGACAATGGCGCATGACGCGACCGAGTATGTCCGTGTTCCAATCCTTACTTGCGCGCCTGACGAATCAGTAAATGGAAGTTGAACTACCAAAATCACCGCGGCTGTTCCTGGTTGATGGATACGCGCTGATCTATCGAGCGTTCTTCGCACTGATCTCACGGCCGCTGACTACGAGTCGTGGTGAGAATACATCAGCAGCCTGGGGGATCGCGAACTTCCTGCAGAGACTTCTGACATCCCATCGTCCGGAATATCTGGGTTGGGTTCATGATTCAGGTCTGTCATTTCGGCATGAGCGATATCCTGCGTACAAGGCCACGCGTGAGAAGCTCACCGAGGAGCTACAATCGGATTTCGATCGCGGAATGGAACGTGTATCTGCGTTGCTCGCCGCGTACGGAATTCCAATTATGGCGCTGGAAGGCTACGAAGCAGACGATGTGATTGGTACACTCGTGAAAAAGTCAGTGGATGCAAATCTGAACGTTGTTGTCATATCGGGCGATAAGGACTTTCAGCAGCTTGTTCGTCCTGGTGTCTGGCTATTGAATCCAGGCCGCGGTGGCCCAGCGAGTGTGGAAGAACACTGGGTTGGTGTTGAGAACGGTGCAGAGCGGCTTGGGGTACCACCCAGTTTTGTGACGGACTATCTGTCCCTCGTTGGTGATTCTTCTGACAACGTTCCGGGCGTAAAGGGAATCGGCGAAAAGACGGCTTGCGAGCTGATTGGTCAGTATGGTCATCTTGAAGCCATCCTTGCGCATGCCACGGAGTTGACAAAGAAACGACCGCGTGAAGCTCTTCTCGCGCACGCGGAGAATGCGCGCCTGTCGAAAGAGCTTGTGACGATTCGTGATGACCTTTCCGTCGGCTTGGATCTTGATGCGCTCACGGTGCGCAAGCCCGATAACGCAGCGTTGGCACAACTCTATGTCGAGCTCGAGTTCCATTCGTTCGCCAAGGAAGCAGCCGGTGCTGTAGATACTCCCAAGGTGACTGGATCGGCGACATACCGTACTGTGGAGACGGTGGCTGAGGTGGAGCGTGTGGTACGCAAGGCACGAAAGGCGCGAACCATCGCTGTGGACACGGAGACAACTATCGAGCATGGTTCACCGTCGAAAGTAGATCCG
>PLEG01000363.1 GCA_003136975.1 Gemmatimonadota bacterium
CCAGCAGCGCTGCTCGCTCCACGCTGCCAAGTCGGTCGCCAGTCCCGAACGCCTGCATCGCCAGTGTCTCGCCAGTGCTTCGGAGTGCGAACAGGAATAACGGTGCCAGAGCAACGAGCATCCAGATCCGTCGCGCCGCGGGCGTTGGAGTCCACTCTGAGCGCGTGCGCCCGCTCGCGCCGAGCGCGCCGAGTGACGCCCAAACAATGAGCGCTGGGGCAGCCAGTACCAATACGGCATCGAATAATCCAACGGCGCCGGCCACGAGCACCGTCGCTGTTACGGCGACAGGAAGAAACGGATCGCGCGCGCCAGGGTTGTTCGCGGAACTCCCGCGAATGGATTGAAACGCGTTCGCGATTATTCCGACAAAAGCCAGCAGCAGCGCCACGACAGCAATCGGTCCGCGCTCGGCGACGAGCGCAACCCAATCGCTACTTGGCCAGGGATTGGCGGTAGTTTCATCGTCACGCGAGAGGGATGGGTCGTTGCGTGATGCGAAGTGCGGGTAGTACACTGGCCAGTTGCCTGGGCCGACGCCGAGGATGGGATGGGCCTCGACCATGTGAAGCGTGTTGCGATACTGAATGATGCGTCCACGTCCGCTTCCGCTGTTGTAATCGACTACTCCGCGCACGGAGTCCAGGTATGGCGAGTCGCTCTTCCAGTTCAACTGGTTTGGGAGAATCAACGCGAGCGCGACGCCTATCATGGCAACCACGCCCAGGAAGATCAGTCGCTTTCCGGCATCTGCGTGTGGGACGCGCAATGCCGCTCGCCACACAGGCATCGCGAGAAGCAATGCAACGACGAGCAACGCGAGCCACGCGGCACGAGATCTCGATATTATGAGTGCCGCGGCCAACACGCCACCGCCTATCGCGCAGAGTAGCACCGCGATGGTTCGCTTCGCGGTTACCGCGTACCAGACGAGTAGCGGTACGCCGATTGCCGAGACGTGCGCGACAAAGTTGCGATTCCCGAATGTGCCGCCAGGTGCGCGACTCAGCGTGAAATAGTCGCTCTCGATTCCGTAAGCCTGCGCGAGCGACGTCGCGGCGCCGAGCACAGTCGAGAGAACGATTACCGCCATGAGCGGTCGCTTGAGCCCGTTCGCGGAAACGGCACGGGCGCACCAGAAAGCCGCAAGACTTGATAGAGTCACCGCGACCGAGCGCATCGATAGCCAGCGGTTTGGCGCGAGCAGCGCCGATGCCAGCGACAGCACGCCGAACGCGACAAGGAATAAGTCCACTCGATCGAGCGACACCGTGCGTAACCTGGTGAGACAGAGCATCACGCACAGAAGAACGGCGGCATGGAGCGCCAGCTCCTTGGGGACGAAGAAACGGTCGAGCTCGAACGGTTTGAACGGCGCCACTGCGAGGACCACGGCCAGAACGCCAATCTGAAGCACGATCAGTGGAGCGATGTGCTTCGGTCCCAAGGTGGTTGTCCGCGGCGATGAAGAAACCATGTCCCTCTGCGTGACGCATGGCGCGAGTGGCCATGCGCCCTACGGTAAAAGCAGGTGCGGACACATGTGTGGATACATGCATCCCCTGCGGCGGGTAATTTATCCGTAGAAGGATACAGCGTTTCCATCCAATCCGAGGACGCACCATCGTGCCCACCTTCCGTCAAGCATCCCTCGCCGGTCTGGCGATGGCAATTGCGGCTTCCGCAGCCGCTGCCCAGCAAGCCACGACACCGGCTATGCCAATCCGTGAGATAGATGCGAATCTTCGCTTTCTCTCATCGGACCTGCTGGAAGGTCGTGCGCCAGCAACGCGTGGTGGTGCGCTGGCTGAGCAGTACATCGCCGCGCAGCTCGAGTCCTACGGCGTGAAGCCTGGCGCGAGCGGCGCGTACTTCCAGAAGGTACCGATCGACGTCGTGACATCGGCGCCGAAGACGATCAAGGTGACCGCGTCCGGGAAGGCAACGGCGAATCTGCGTTCTCCCGACGATGTAGTTGTTTGGGCTGGCTCAGTGACTCCCACCAGCGAGGCAAAGGGCGAGCTGGTTTTTGTGGGTTACGGAGCGAAGGCGCCCGAGTATCGGTGGGACGATTACAAGGGGATGGATGTCAAGGGAAAGATTCTGCTCGTTCTCGTAAATGACCCACCCGCGACTGCAGCGGAGCCGGGCCTGTTCGGTGGCAAGGCAATGACATACTACGGGCGCTGGACGTACAAGTACGAGGAAGCCGAACGTCAGGGCGCGGCTGGGATGCTCATCATTCACACCACGTTCGAGGCGGGATATCCATGGCAAGTTGTCGTTGGCTCGAACTCCACTGAGCACCGGCTGCTGCCGCGCCCCTCCAACGCCCCGCCGCCAATCGGTGTGCGTGGATGGATCCAGCATGACGTGGCGGCGGATCTTCTGAAGCAGGCCGGGCTGGATCTTGCGCAGCTCGTCAAGCAGTCCGACACGCGCGACTTCCGTCCAATCGCAACAGGCATAACCATGGACATGTCCTTCGCGAACAGCGTCGCGCACATGTCGGCCAACAATGTTGTCGGTGTTGTTACTGGTGCAGATCCGAAGCTTGCGTCGCAATACGTGGTTTACAGCGCGCATCACGATCATCTTGGCATTGGTCCCGCCGTGAACGGTGACTCGATCTACAATGGTGCGTACGACAACGCCTCCGGTGTTTCCGCGATCCTCGCTGTTGCGCATGCAGCGGCGCGCGCGCCAGTGAAGCCGAAACGGTCACAGTTGTTCGCCTTCGTTACCGCAGAAGAGGCAGGTTTGCTCGGGTCCCAGTATTTCGGTGAGCATCCGCCTGTTCCAGCGCGCGATATAGTGGCTGCATTGAACGTTGATGAAGCGAATCCCGAAGGATTGGTGCGCGACGTCAACGTCATGGGGGACGACAAGAGCTCACTCGGACCTGCGCTCGCGGCGATGTTGACGCCCGAGGGCGTGCGGATATCTCCAGACGCACAACCGCAAGCTGGCCATTTCTATCGTTCGGACCACTTCTCCTTCGCGCGCGTTGGAATTCCCTCGGTGACGGTGAGCGCCGGCACTGACTTTGTCGGCAAGCCGGCTGGCTGGGGCAAGGCACACGAGGAGGAATACACGTCAAAACATTATCACCAACCATCGGACGAATACAATCCCAAGTGGCCGCTCACCGGCACCGCGCAGATCGCCGACATCGTGTACCGTTTCGGAACGCGACTCGCCAACGCGGCGACGATTCCGACGTGGAACGCCAACGCCGAATTCCGCGCTATTCGTGAGCAGTCGCTCCGTGCGCGATAACGTGCGCGATAACGTGCGCAATACCATGCGCGATCACATGCGCGACGATCTGCTTGATTTTCGGGACGAATTTCCGATTCTTGATCGGGCCAATTATCTGGTATCGAATTCGCTCGGCGCGATGCCGCGCGCGGTTCCTGACCGGATGGCGGAATACACGCGTGAGTGGGCCGAGCTGGGTGTGCGTGCGTGGGCAAAGGGATGGTGGGACATGCCCGTTTGCGTGGGCGACACTATTGCGCCGCTGATTGGTGCCGATGCACGGTCGGTGTCGATGCAGCCCAACGTGTCGATCGCGCAGTCAATGGTACTGTCAGCCATGGACTTTACAGGCGATCGCAACACGGTCGTAATGACCGAGCTGGATTTTCCCTCCGTGCGTTATGCGTACGAGCGGCTCGCGCAGAGGTTCGGCGCGCGGGTGGTTGTGGTTCCATCCGATGACGGGCTAACGATCGATCAGGACCGGCTGCTCGCCGCGATCGACGATCGCGTGCGTCTCGTGTCGGTATCGCACGTGCTGTTCAAGTCTGCGTTCATCATGGATGCTGATGCAATCTGTGCGCATGCGCACAGTGTCGGCGCGCTGGTCTCGCTCGACGCGTACCATTCGGTGGGCATTATTCCTGTTGACGTCAGGCGCTCGGGCGTGGACTTCCTCACCGGTGGTGTGTTGAAGTGGTTGTGTGGCGGACCGGGTGCGGCGTTTCTGTATGCTTCTCCAGCTGTCCGCGGCACGATGGAGCCCGCGATCACCGGTTGGCAGGCGCATGCGCACCCGTTCGCCTTTGAGCAAGCGATGGAATACGCGGGTGGCATCGAGCGATGGCTGACTGGAACTCCCGCTATTCCTGCGTTGTTCGCGGCGACGGCTGGGCCGGAGATCGTGTTGAAGGCCGGCATCGACGCCATTCGAGCGAAGTCGATCCGCCAGACGGAATGGCTGATCACTGCGGCGGACGCACGTGGTTATCGCGTGCATGCGCCACGTGATTCAGCTCAGCGCGGTGGTACGGTAGCGTTCGATGTCCCGCACGGCCACGAAGTGGCGCAATTCCTTCTGTCGCGAAATATCATCGTCGATTATCGTGTCGGTGCCGGAATTCGGGTGGGCCCGCACTTTTATACCCGCGACGAAGAGCTCGATGCGTGTATCGGTGCTATCGACGAGTGTCTCTCGACCGGTCAGTGGGAGCGTTTTTCGCAGGCCGCCCGCGCGGCGGTGGTGACCTGAGGCAGGAACGGCCAGGCCGCTGTCATTACCTGAGCGGTCAAGCCGAGACTTTAATAATAGCGTTTGGCGCGGTGGTTGCTTGGTGGTCCATGCAAATGGTGTGCGTGATGATTTGACGGATGTCGCAGTTGTGGTCCGCGCCCAATATTTAGTTGTGTCAAGTTCTTGAACAAAATGTGTGTCGCCGAGTAGAATATGACAGCATTGTATCCGATCGAATGGAGGTGTGCCGGATGCCCAGCCCATTCCTATCGTCCGAAGAATATGACGAACGCGCGCACCAGCTTTACAACGAAGGAGAATACGATCAAGCACTAGCCGTACTTCGCGAAGGTCTCACTCTGTATCCCAGCGCCGTGGAGCTTCACATTGGCGTGGGGTACGCCCATCACGCCCGCGAGGAATTCGCCTGGGCACGCCGTGCCTTTGAAGAGGCACTGGTGCTGGATCCCGACCACGAAGACGCCCTCGCCGGTGTCGGCGAAACCCTGCTCAAGTTTGGCCAGCGGGACGCCTCGTTGCACTGCTTCAGGCGCACGCTCGAGCTCGGCTATGCCGACGATCTCGATCTCATGCTCCAGATTGGTCGCGCGCTGTTTCGTGAGGGGATGATCGAGCCCGCGCGGGAGTTTTTCGAGATCGCGGTCCAGAACGCTCCGGAAAGCGCCGAGGCGGTGTCTTGTGTCGGCTACGCCCAGCATCGGCTGGGTGAGGATGAGGCGGCGATCGTCACCCTCCGGGCGGCGTTGCGGCTCGACTCGGACCACGTCGAGGCGCGGGTTTACCTGGGCAACATCCTCTATGACCGCGGTGACTACGAGGCCGCTCTCTACCATCTGGATAAGTCCAACCCGGAAGACCACTGGGATGAGCTCGGGATATGGCGCCTGATCGAGCTCAAGAAGTCCATTTTCAAGCTCACGGACGGCGATCCAGAGCTGAAGCCTTGGGAGGATCGGGTGCAGGAGCTGGCCGGAGAGTCGGACGACATCGATGAGATGCTCGCGGAGCTCGAGGCCAAGGCGATGGAGCGAGACCAGCAGGTGGCGCGGGGCCAGATCGAGATGTTCGGGGCTCTCCTGAATTCGTTGGTCGAAGGCGAAGCCCAAACTGATGAGCCAGTGGTTGAGGTCCAGGAGTTGCCAGTGAGTCACCACATGATCGAGAGTGGCGGACACATGTACCAGGGCACCTGGGAGGAAATCGTGCAGCAGATGCGAGATCAGAAGGCAGCTGGCCTGCCAATCGACCAGTACATGGCGACCGAAGCCCGGCGCGGCTACGGGAAGACGGGTGTCGAGATTCCCTGGCGTGACCCGGAAAGCTTCATCAAGGGAAGCGCCACGGCGGGATTGCTACGCATAGATAGGTGACGCCGACCGATCGCGCGGCCGCCCAGGCGGCCCTGCACCATCGCGCCCGGTGCAACAGCCTCGCGGTGCAAGGGAAGTATTCGGCGGAAATTGAGAGAAAACCCCTGGCCAACGCATGAAGGCAGCAACCACGGGAACTCAGGCACCGGGGAAATTGGACCGGCAGGCGGTCAACACGCTTCGATTCCTCGCGGTGGATGCGGTGGAAAAGGCCGACAGCGGGCATCCCGGCCTGCCGATGGGTGCAGCGCCCATGGCCTATGTGTTGTGGACGCGCTTTCTTCGCCATAATCCCGTCAATCCGGGGTGGCCCAATCGGGACCGATTTGTCCTATCGGCCGGTCACGGCTCAATGTTGCTTTATGGCCTGCTGCACCTGACGGGCTACGATCTGCCGCTGGAGCAACTCAAACGGTTTCGCCAATGGGGTAGCAAATGTCCGGGCCACCCGGAACGCGGAATGACGCCGGGGGTAGAGTTGACAACGGGCCCCCTCGGTCAGGGGTTCGCGAACAGCGTTGGGCTAGCGATCGCGGAATGCCATCTCGCGGCCCACTACAATCGTCCGGGCCACCCGTTGGTGGATCACTGCACTTACGCGCTGGTCAGCGATGGCGACTTGATGGAGGGGGTTTCATCCGAGGCCGCGTCGCTCGCCGGTCATTTGAAATTGGGCAAGCTGATTTGCCTCTATGACGACAATCATATCACGCTGTCCGCCTCGACCCACATCACCTTCACGGAAGATCGTGCCCGGCGTTTCGAAGCATGTGGCTGGCATACGCAGACGGTAGAGAATGGAAACGATCTTGAAGCGATCGACCGCGCGCTGCGTGCGGCGCAGGCCGAGGGGGAGCGCCCCTCGCTGATTCTCGTGCGGACGCATATCGGCTATGGGTCGCCGC
>PLEG01000231.1 GCA_003136975.1 Gemmatimonadota bacterium
ACGGTGATCACCGCGTCGGTGACCTTCTCGCCGAGATAGTCCTCGGCGGTCTTCTTGAGGTCCTGGAGGATCATGGCGGAGATTTCCGGCGGCGTGTACTGCTTGCCGCGGACTTCCACCTTCACCAGCTCCTCTTCCCCGCCGACAACCTTGTACGGCACAAACTTCTCTTCGGAGCTGACTTCACTGTGGCGGCGGCCCATGAAGCGTTTGATCGAGAAAACGGTATTGGTGGGATTGGTTACTGCCTGACGCTTGGCGATCTGACCTACGAGGCGCTCGCCGTCCTTCGCGAATGCAACGACCGACGGGGTGGTTCTGCCGCCTTCCGCATTCGGAATGACGACGGGGTCTCCGCCTTCCATGACCGAGACGACGGAGTTGGTGGTACCAAGGTCGATGCCGATGACTTTTTCTGCCATGACTGTATTATCTGGTTCGGGTGAAAAGAGCGCCGCTGAATTCCGGACGAAGCCCAGGTTCGATGAGTGCCCTTGCTGTCTTCTGCACTATGCTATCTGCACGCACTTCTAGAGCAACCAGAATGCCCAACTTTCCTGCCAGAATGGCGCGGTCGAGCTCAAACATATGATTCCAGTTGGGACCAGCCTGCCGACTCGGCGGATCGCATGGATGAATTACCTCATAATCGCGGCGACGGTCGCGGTCTGGGTTCAGGTGCAGGGAGCGGGTCAGAACCCGGTGCAGCTGGCAACGACCATCTGCAACCTTGGAATGGTCCCAGGTGAGCTTACGCATGCGGCACCGATCGGGCTGGCTGTCCCGCTGGGTCCAGGGCTGGCGTGCGTCGTGGACAACAACGCGATCAACATCCTGACGCCGCTGATATCGATGTTCCTGCATGGCAGCTGGGCCCACCTGTTGGGTAACATGCTCTTTTTGTGGGTATTCGGTCGCGGCATCGAGGATACAATGGGTCACGGCCGTTACCTGGCCTTCTATCTGATCTGCGGAGTGGCTGCGTGCCTGGCGCAGATTGCGTCGGATCCTGCTTCACCTGTTCCAACGGTTGGCGCATCGGGGGCGATATCGGGGGTGATGGGGGCATTCCTGGTGCTTTACCCGAATGTGCGGGTCAAAATGTTCTTCTTCATCATCCTGGCGGATGTCCGGGCCTGGATAGTGCTGATCTACTGGTTCTTGCTGCAGCTGTTCGAAGGCCTCGCGACGTCGGGACCGATGCGACCAGAGGTATCAGGCGGTGTCGCCGTCTGGGCCCATGTTGGCGGGTTCGTGACCGGGTTGCTCCTCATCAAGTTCTTTACTTCGCGTGGCGCGGTGGCCGCACCAGCCGTGGGACGCTAACTTCGTACACGCAGGTGTACACCGTTGCACGCGGCTACCGTCGGTCATGCCGGCGCCTGATCGCGACGAGCATTGGCATTATCCGATTCGGAGAGAAGTGTGCGGCTGATACCACGCGACGAGCAGTTCTACGAATTATTCATCCAGCTCGCCGAACGGTTGTCGCTTGCGGCGAGACTGTTGAACCAGCTCTTCAGGGAGCCGGAGCGGCACAGCGACCATGTTCAGGCAATCAAGGTCGCGGAGCACGAGGCCGACGAGATAACGCGAGAGATCATCGACCGGCTGGATCGCACATTCATCACGCCGTTCGATCGCGAGGACATTCACCAGCTAGCGTCGGCGCTCGATGAAGTGGTGGACCTGCTCGATGGCGCTGCGCGCCGAGTGGAGATCTTTCGGGTAACAACGGTGCATCAGGCCGCGGTAACGCTTTCGGATGTGATGGTGCGCGCCGCAACGCAGGTCGAGGAAGCGGTGCGCCATATGAAGGATCCCAAGATCGTGAACATCAAGGCGCAGGAGCTCAAGAAGCTCGAGGAAGAGGGCGACGCCATCTACCACGAGTCCATGGGTGCGCTCTTTGACGGTGCGCTTGACGCGATCGAAGTGATCAAGTGGAAAGAGCTGTACGATAAGGTCGAGGACGCACTTGATCAGGCAGAAGACGTTACCAACGTCCTGCAATCGATCGCACTCAAGAACGGATAGCGTGTGATCGGTTATGTCGTCGCGATAATACTCGTCGCGTTCGTCTTCGATTTCAGCAACGGCTTTCATGACTCGGCCAACTCCATTGCGACGATAGTTGGCACGCGCGTATTGAGTCCGGTTGCTGCGGTCGTATGGGCGGCGTCGTTCAATTTTCTTGCACTGTTCACCGTTGGAACGGCGGTCGCCAAGACAGTGGGAAGTGGAATGATCGATGTTGCGATCGTCAATCCCAACGTCGTGCTCGCCGCATTGCTTGGGGCGATCGCCTGGAACCTCATTACGTGGGCGTACGGAATTCCATCCAGCTCGTCGCACGCGCTAATTGGCGGCTATGCGGGCGCGGCGATCGCGAAAGCGGGATGGGCAGCGATCGTCTGGGGTCGCAAGTGGATCGAGACGCTGTCGTTCATCGTCCTCTCGCCGATCGCTGGGCTCATTGTGGGGCTGACTCTGATGACCGCGATCTACTGGCTCTTCCGGCGCGCCAATCCCGGCAAGGCTGACCGACTATTTCGCGTGATGCAGCTCGGGAGCTCCGCGCTGCTGTCGCTGGCGCACGGTGGCAACGATGCGCAGAAGACGATGGGAATCATCGTAGGACTGCTCGTGTCGGTGCGTGCGCTGACTGCGCATCAGACTGGCCTGCTCGGGCACCTGTACGTTGAGAACGCGAACGGAGTGCCGTTCTGGGTGGAGGTCACCGCCTACACCGCGATGTCGCTCGGAACTCTGTTTGGTGGCTGGCGCATAGTCGCGACGATGGGACGGCGTATCACCAAGCTTCGGCCGGTTGGCGGCTTCGCCGCGGAGACGGCTGGTGCCATCGCAATTCTCGGTGCGACAGCCCTGGGAATCCCGGTAAGCACCACTCACACGATCACCGGCGCGATAGTTGGCGTCGGTGCGACCACGCGACTCTCAGCCGTGCGGTGGGGCCTGGCGCGCCGGATAGTCTGGGCCTGGGTCGTTACAATTCCATCCGCGGGTATCATGGCCGCACTTGCTTACTGGTTACTGGCCTCGATCGTCAAGATCTAGATGGGCGCCAATCCTCAGTTGTTCATCAATCGCGAGATGAGCTGGCTCGCGTTCAACGCTCGTGTACTCAACGAAGCGTTCGATTCGCGCAATCCGTTGCTCGAGCGTCTCAAGTTCCTCTCGATCTTCAGCACGAACCTGGACGAGTTCCACATGGTTCGGGTCGCTGGCCTGCGACGGCAGCTGCTCGCCGGCGTCACCACCCCGACGGGGCCGGATGGAATGACGCCCGTGGACCTTGTAGGCGCGATTCGCGCTCGCATTCTGGAGCTCGTCGGCATGCAGCAACATTGCCTGCACGATCTCATTCTCCCAGCGCTCGCGACGCACGGCGTGCGGTTGTTGACCATGAGCGAGCTCAGCTCTGGCGAGTGGCAGATTGTCGACGACTTCTTCGAGTCGGACATCTTCCCGGTACTCACGCCGCTCGCGGTCGATCCGACGCACCCGTTTCCATACATCTCGAACCTCTCGCTGTCACTCGCGGTGCAGCTGTACGACCCGGATACCAGAACAGAGCGCTTCGCGCGCGTGAAAGTGCCAAAGAGCCTCCCGCGCTGGGTACCAGTGGGCCGTGCGAATCATTTCGTGCCGGTGGAGCAGGTGATCAGCGCCAACCTTGGCGCGCTCTTTCCGGGAATGGAGATTCTCGGCAGCTGGGTGTTTCGCGTTACGCGATACTCCGATCTCGAAGTGAAGGCGTCCGACGAGACCGAGGATTTACTGACCGCGATTGAGGAGCAGGTGTTCCAACGCCGCTTCACCGAGGTCGTACGCGTGGAGGTTCAGACCGGTGTGCCGGACGATATTCGTGCGATTCTGGTTGACGAGTTGCGCGAGGAACAGACGCCGGAGTTCGCGCTCACGCCTGACGACGTTGTGGACGGTGGCGCGCTACTGGAACTCGGAGACCTGATAACGCTGGCGACACTCGACATACCGGAGCTTCGCGATCCTGCATTTGCACCCGTCACGCCAACGCGACTGCGTGACACGACGCGTTCCATATTCGATGTCATCAGAGAGCGCGATCTGCTGGTGCATCATCCTTACGAATCGTTCACCGCGAGCGTCGAGCAATTCGTGCAGGCAGCCGCGGTCGATCCGGATGTGCTGGCGATCAAGATGACGTTGTATCGCACTTCCGGTGACACGCCAATCGTGCGGGCGCTGACTGACGCGGCGGAGCGCGGAAAACAGGTTGCGGTGCTGGTGGAGCTACAGGCCCGGTTTGACGAGGTGAACAACATAACGTGGGCCCGTACGCTGGAAGATTACGGTGTGCACGTTGCGTATGGGTTACCGGGACTCAAGACTCACGCGAAGACCACACTGGTGGTGCGTCGCGACCACGATGGAATTCGTAGATACGTTCACATCGGGACCGGTAATTACAACTCAAAGACTGCTCGGTTGTACACCGATCTCGGGCTGTTCACCGCGAGCCGATCCATCGGTGCGGACATCACGGATCTGTTCAACGCGCTTACTGGCTTTTCGCGACAGCGCCTGTATCGCAAGATTCTCGTTGCGCCGGCGAACATGCGAGACCGGCTGCTGGAGATGATCCGGCGGGAAGCGGATCTCGCGTGCACAGGAAAGGCGGGCCGCATAATCGCGAAGATGAACTCGATAGTGGATGAGCAGATAATCGAGGCGTTGTATGACGCGTCGCGAGCAGGGGTGGAGATCGATCTGATCGTGCGTGGGATATGCTGCCTTCGACCCGGGGTGGAAGGCGCGAGCGAGCGCATTCGGGTGATAAGCGTGATCGGCCGTTTTCTCGAGCACTCGCGCCTGTTCTACTTCGCGAACGACACGGAGCCGGAGTATTACATCGGATCCGCCGATTGGATGACCCGGAACTTCGACCGGCGAGTGGAGGCGATAGTTCCCGTTGACGATGTGTTATTGCACGAGAAGTTGCACTCGCTGCTCGTCACGTCACTCACGGACAATCGCGAGGCGTGGGATCTTGCCGCCGACGGAAGCTACACACAGCGTGCGCCGAATGGTGAGCCGGTTCGCGCGACGCAGGAGATATTTCTGCGCGATCCGTGGGGTGGCGCCCCGCCCGAACCAGGCGCGGAAGCATTGCGTCTCACCCCGGAATTACGCAGGAGCTAACAGGCCGAGCTGATGTCGTAGAAATGAAAGTCGAAGTGCGGCACCATGTAAATAAGGCCGATTCGTTACGCGCCGATCGGGTGCCAGACTGTCTTGAATTCGACGAAGTTGCGAATCTCGTACACGCTTTCGTTGCTCTCAGCGGACCAGTCGATATCCGGCTGGCGCACCTTGACTCGCTTAACGCTGTCAGCCGCACCACGACGCAGGGACGTTGCGTCGTCGCCGGTCGCGACCGCATCGATGCCGCGGATATGCGTGTGGGTCGCGAAGGTTGGAATCAGCTCTTTCCGGTAGCCCGTGAGGATGTTTACCACGCCACCAGGCAGATCTGATGTCGCCAGCATCTCGCCGAGCGTGATGGCGGGGTAGGGAGTCGCCTCCGAGGCGAGGGCGACTATCGTGTTGCCGCTCACGATCGCGGCCGCGGCCTGCGTAATCAGTCCGAGCAGTGGCGATGCATCCGATGCGATGATTCCGATCACGCCCACTGGCTCGGTGAGCGTGAAATTGAAGAAGGGTGCAGCCACTGGATTGGCGCTTCCGAGAATCTGCTCGTACTTGTCGGCCCATCCCGCGTAATGCACCAGCCGATCCACAGCTTCGCTTACCTCTCGCTCCGCGGCCGAAGTCCACGCTGGGGAGAACTGGCGCAACACGCTCGTCATCTCGTCAGCGCGCGCCTCAAGCATCTCGGCGAGCCGATACACGATCTGTCCGCGATTGTAGGGCGTGCGTGCGGACCAACCGGGCCCGGCTTTCGCCGCTGCTTCCACGGCGTTGCGCAGATCCTTACGCGTGCATTGCGGAACGTTCGCGACAAACTGACCGCCGCTGTCATACACTGGAGACGTGCGACCGCTCTCTGATCGGATAAACGCTCCACCCACGTAAACCTTGGGTGTCTTTATCACGGGAATGCGCGCGGTCATGACAGCTCCAGGTAGTCGAGCAGACCCTGGCGGCCGCCTTCTCGTCCAAAGCCGGATTCCTTGTAGCCGCCGAAAGGTGAAGCCGGGTCGAACTTGTTGAAGGTGTTGGCCCACACGACGCCGGCTTTCAACTCTGCGGCCATGCGCAGTATGCGTGAGCCCTTGTCGGTCCAGACGCCGGCTGACAGGCCGTACATCGTGTTGTTGGCCTTCTCGATCGCTTCATCCATGGTGCGGAAGGTCAGAATGCTGAGCACGGGTCCGAAGATTTCCTCGCGCGCAATGCGATGGCTCTGCGTGACTTCCGTGAACAACGTTGGACGGAAAAAGAAACCGCGCGATGGGAGCGAGCACGCCGGCTGGTACAGCTTGGCGCCTTCCGAAACGCCGCTCTCCACGAGCTCGCAAATTCTGTCGAGCTGCTCACGCGAATTGATTGCGCCGATGTCGGTGTTCTTGTCGAGCGGATCGCCGANNGTGCACCACACCCTCGACTGCCTGATCTATCGGCGAGTCTTCGAATACGATGTTGGCTGCCTTTCCGCCGAGCTCCATGGTCATGCGCGTGCCGCGCTCGGCGAGCTGGCGCATGATGGTCTTGCCGACTTCCGTGGAGCCGGTGAAGGCAATCTTGCGTGCGGCCGGATGGCCAGTGAGCGCAGCGCCTGTTTCGCCCGCGCCTGTGACAATGTTGACGACGCCTTCGGGAAGCTCGGCCTCCTGCAGAAGTTCGGCGAACTTCATGGCCGTCGCCGAAGTCGTCTCCGCTGGCTTGATCACGACGCAATTCCCGGTGGCGATTGCGGGCGCGATCTTCCACGCGAGCATGAGCAGGGGAAAATTCCAGGGGATTACCTGTCCAACTACACCAATTGGATTGACCGTACGGCCAGGAGCGACATACGCGAGCTTGTCCGCCCAGCCAGCGTGATAGAAGAAGTGCGCAGCTGCCATCGGAACGTCAAAATCGCGCGACTCCTTGATCGGCT
>PLEG01000311.1 GCA_003136975.1 Gemmatimonadota bacterium
GCCGGAAGGTGCTGCGTCGCTCGTGGCTTATGACAAGCTGATCGCGTCTGGTTTTCTCAAGCCGACCGACCGGGTGGTTCTGTTCAACACTGGGTCAGGGTTGAAATACATCGATGTGATAGCGAACGGCCACTAATATTTTTCTTTATCGTTGTCGATTCCAGGAAGCTCCGTTCGACTATTCCCCGAGAGCAGTTTCAACCCACCCTGACGGAGCATGAATCATGAAATACCTGTGCTTGATCTACGAGGATGAGACCATCTGGCAGAAGATGCCGAAGTCTGAATCGGACAGGCTCATGGGCGATTACGGTGCGCTCAGTGATGACATCAAAAAGAGCGGTCACATGCTGGCGGGAGAGGCTCTTCAGCCAACGGCTTCGGCGACGACAGTGCGTGTTCGTAACGGCACGACACTCACGACGGATGGACCATTCGCGGAAACCAAGGAGCAGCTCGGTGGCTTCTATCTCATCGAGGCGAAGGATCTCAACGACGCGATTCAGGTCGCAGCACGAATTCCATCGGCGAAGCATGGCTCGATAGAAGTGCGTCCGATCATGACATTCGGCTGATTGGCGCGCGAGACGTGAAATGACCGATGCCACGACGCAAGTGCGCGAGATTGTGGAGAGCACGTACCGCTCCGACTCGCGCCGCGTCCTGGCAACTCTCGTTCGATTGTTGCACGACTTCGATCTGGCGGAGGAAGCGCTTCACGATGCGTTCGTCGCGGCAATGGAATGTTGGCCCGTCGAAGGCGTGCCTTCCAATCCGCGTACCTGGCTGGTAAGCGCTGGACGGTTCAAGGCGATAGACCAGCTGCGCCGGCGCGCGACGTTCGACAACAAGCAGTCGGAGCTTACGTACGAGCTGGAGCAAGCTCTGCGTCGTGATGACTCGATCACAACCGATGACGACATCGGCGATGATCGCTTGCGGTTGATCTTCACCTGTTGCCATCCGGCTCTCGCGCTGGACGCGCAGGTCGCGCTCACGCTTCGGACGGTGGGAGGGCTCACTACGGAGGAAATCGCGCACGCATTCCTGGTGCCGGCGCCCACGCTGGCGCAACGCATCGTGCGCGCGAAGAACAAGATTCGAGACGCGCGGATTCCGTACGAGATCCCGGAACCCAGTGAGCTGCCGGCTCGGCTCGACGCGGTTCTCGCGGTGATCTACCTGATCTTCAGCGAAGGCTACTCGGCGACATTCGGCGATGCAGTGACGCGGGCCGACCTGTGCGCAGAAGCGATCCGTCTCGCACGATTGCTTGTACAGCTACTGCCCGAGCCGGAGGCGGCGGGGTTGCTCGCGCTGATGCTGCTGCACGACTCTCGCCGTCTGACACGCACGACAGCCGATGGGGAACCGGTGTTGCTGGATGACCAGGATCGTTCGCGTTGGGACCGGGCTCTGATCGCCGAGGGTATAGCACTTACGGAACGCGCGTTAGTGTCGCGTCGTTGTGGACAGTACACCGTTCAGGCAGCGATCTCCGCGGTTCACTCGGAAGCAGCAACCGCCGATGTCACCGATTGGGCACAGATCGTCGCCCTGTATGACGTGCTGATGCGAATCCAGCCTTCGCCTGTCGTGGAGCTGAACCGCGCAGTCGCGGTGGCAATGAGTGAAGGTGAGGAACGCGGTCTCGTACTGATCGATGCGCTCCTGGAGCGCGATGAGTTATCCGGCTACTATCTCGCTCACTCTGCGCGAGCCGCGCTATTGCGACGTCTCGGAAGGCGGGAGGAAGCGATTGCCGCATATACCGCCGCCCGGGATCTGACGGATGGGCCGCAGAGGCACTTTCTCGATCGAAGTATCGCCGATCTGATTGAAGGAGCGATTCCCCGCAAAATGTCAGCTTCACGTCAGCTTCGGGACCGTATCTTTTAGGGTTGCCTTTCTCCCGCAAGCCTAATCCCATCAGAGGGTAGTATGACTCGTATTTCCGCACCCATTCGGGCGATTCTGGCCGCTGCGGTGCTCGCGGCGCCGGCGGCGCTGGCCGCGCAGTCATTCACGGTACATAAGTACACGATCGGGGGAGAGGGTGGTACCGACTACCTGACCGCCGATCCCGCGTCAGGTCGAGTCTTCGTTTCTCGCGGAACTCACGTGATGGTGGTTGATGGAGCGACCGGTAAGGTGGTCGGCGACATTCCCAACACACCGCGCACTCACGGCATCGCTCTCGCGCCCAAGTGGAATCATGGTTTCACGACCAACGGCGGCGATTCCAGCGTCACGATGTTCGATCTCAAGACGCTCGCGGTGATCAAGAAGATTCCAGCTGGCATCGACGGACTCGACGGAATCATGTACGACGATGCGACTGACAGAATCCTGACGATCAATCACAGCCATCCAATCGGAACCGCTGTGGTGATCGATCCGAACGAGGGCGCTGTAGTGGGTAGGGTTACACTGACCGGCAACGCGCCAGAAGGCGGCGTGAGTGACGGGAAGGGCAGGATCTACATCAATCTCGAAGACAAGAACGCAATCGACGTGGTTGATACGAAGACGTGGACTGTAGTCGCGACATGGCCGATCACCGCATGCGACGGCCCAACTGGAATCGCGATGGATCGCGGAACTCACCGCATCTTTTCTGGCTGCGGCAAGATGTCCGTCGTTACAGACGCTACCACGGGCAAAGTTGTCGCCCAGATTCCGAACGGAAATGGTGTCGATGCGCTCGGCTGGGATCAGTCGCAGAAGCTGATGTACATTCCGGCCGGACGTGACGGCAATGTGACCGTGGTGCACGAGGACTCACCTGACAAGTACACGGTAATCGCGACTGTCGCGACGCAGGCCGGTGCCAAGACTATAACTGTTAATGAGTCCACGCACATGGCGTACGCGTTCACACCGGAGTATGGGCCGGCTCCCGCACCGGCTCCTGGCACCACGCCGCCGGCTGATCCTCGCCGCGGCCCGCGTGGTCCGATGATCGGCACGTGGTTCATCTCGATCATGCACTAGTAGCGCGCAGCTGAATAAGAGAGAACGTCCGGACCATGTGGTCCGGACGTTCTGGTTTGGTAGGGGAAGTCGCGTGCGAACACGTTAAAAATCTTCATAACCAACTAGAAGCTAGGCTGGAGAAAAACAGTGGTCGCGTATGACTATACGCGACCACTGCGCCGTTGGCTCAAAGCTTTACGTGCACACCGGCACGCCACTCCACTCCATGTGCAGTACAAAATGTCGCATGTAAGGTCGTCGGTCGCGAGTGCTGTTTCATCAAGATTATTCATATCGTAACTCCGCCACCAATCGTCGGTGGGATTGATGCCCGGTATGCCGAAGAACTCGCGCACATGATCCAGCGCCATGACGATCATTATGACGCCGCGCAGGATATCGACCAACTCGATGCGGCTGCGCGTAGGCTGAGTAGGTCCGCTCATTGGCGGCATGCCGATTGCTCGCATGGCGGTGGCTTTGAGGGTTACTATCAAGAGCCTCCTCACCTTCAAGATGGATTCCCGCGTTCGCGGGAATGACGGCCGTACCTTCAAGATGGATTCCCGCGTTCGCGGGAATGACGACTGTACCTTCAGGATGGATTCCCGCTTCCGCGGGAATGACGACCGTACTTTCAAGATGGATTCCCGCGTTCGCGGGAATGACGACTGTACCTTCAAGATGGATTCCCGCTTTCGTGGGAATGACGACCGTTCAGTTTCGATTTTCTCGGCAAACCAAAAATGAGTGTCAGCCCATTGGCCGGCAAGCCGGCGCCCCAGTCCATACTGGTCAACGTCCCGCGATTGATGACGGCGTACTACTCCCGGAAGCCCGATCCGAAAGTAGCCTCGCAGCGCGTCGTATTCGGCACCTCGGGTCACCGGGGATCGGCGTTCGATAGCGCCTTCAACGAAGATCACATACTCGCCATCACCCAGGCGATCTGTTTCTATCGCAAGCAGCATGGAATCGACGGTCCGCTCTTTCTCGGCATCGACACGCACGCGCTGTCCGAGTCGGCGTTCGCGTCCGCGCTGGAAGTACTTGCCGCAAACGGCGTGAATGTCATGATCGATGATCGCGACGGATATACACCAACGCCGGTCGTGTCACATGCGATACTCACGTATAACCACGGCAGAACCAGCGGTCTCGCTGACGGAATCGTCGTCACGCCGTCGCACAATCCACCGGATGACGGTGGCTTCAAGTACAATTTTACCAACGGTGGTCCCGCGGATACGCAGATCACCGGCTGGATAGAGAATCGCGCAAACGAATTACTGAGCGACGGTCTCAAGGGTGTTCTGCGCATTCCACTGGAACGTGCGACCCGTGCTGCAACGACGCACAAGCACGACTACATGGACTCCTACATCAGCGACCTCGGCGCGGTCATCGACTTCGACGCAATTCGCAATGCGAACCTGAAGCTCGGCGTCGATCCACTGGGTGGCGCGGGCGTGTTTTACTGGGCGATGATCGCCGAGCGGTACAAGGTTCCAATTACTGTGGTAAGTGAAGTGGTAGATCCGACGTTTCGGTTCATGACGGTTGATTGGGACGGCAAGATCCGCATGGACTGTTCATCTCCATACGCGATGCAGCGCTTGATCGGACTCAAGGATCGCTTCGACGTCGCCTGGGCATGTGATACTGACCACGACAGACATGGGATAGTCGCGAAGAGCGTAGGATTGCTGAACCCGAATCACTATCTGGCGGTCGCGATATCCTATCTGTTCGATCACCGCCCCGAGTGGTCACCAAAGGCTGGAGTAGGCAAGACTGTCGTCAGCAGCAGCATGATCGATCGCGTGACCGCGCGACTCAAGCGACCGCTCATCGAGACACCAGTTGGTTTCAAGTGGTTCGTTGACGGCTTGATGAGCGGCTCGATCGGATTCGCGGGCGAGGAAAGTGCGGGCGCCTCATTTCTGCGGCGCGACGGTACGATCTGGACCACCGAC
Organism: Gemmatimonadota bacterium; assembly: GCA_003136975.1. Lineage (GTDB taxonomy): Bacteria > Gemmatimonadota > Gemmatimonadetes > Gemmatimonadales > Gemmatimonadaceae > Fen-1247. The sequence continues at coordinate 4,953 of PLEG01000311.1, forward strand.
AAGGATGGAATCATCGCCGGACTGCTCGCCGCCGAAATGACTGCGGTGACGGGCCGAGATCCCGGTCAGCTGTACCAGGACCTTACGAAGGAATTCGGCGATCCGGCGTACGAGCGCATCGATTCGCCCGCGACTTCGGAACAGAAGGCGATACTCTCGAAGTTGACCGCTCGGGAAGTGACGGCAACCGACCTGGCTGGCGAGAAGATCACCAGCATCATTACAACGGCTCCAGGAACCAGCAATTCGATTGGCGGGATCAAGGTGAGCACCGCGAGTACCTGGTTTGCGGTCCGTCCTTCGGGGACCGAGGACGTCTACAAGCTGTACGCGGAGAGCTTCAAGGGAGTCGATCACCTGCATCAGGTTCAATCCGAAGCGCAGGCGCTGATCCAACGTGCGTTCCAGGACGCCAAAGCACCTATATAAACATATGGCGCCGAGGAAACCATCTACTTGCCCGCGGCCTCTCAGTAAAGCACAATTGCCCATCGCTCTTCGCCCTTTCTCAGACCTGGCCACATGACAACTCGGCGTGACTTTATCAAGAAGAGCGGGGCCGCGTTCGGCGCGTTCGCGGCTCTGAACCAACTACCTGGCCTGACACCCGGATTGTATCCCGATCCGACCACGTCCGGGCAACAGCTCCGCGACATACCATCAGACGACCAGATCAAGGCGCTCATGGCTGATGCGCTCGGTGCCGCGAAGTCGGCTGGAGCGAGCTACTCAGACGTCAGAATCGGTCGTTATCAGAACAACTTCGTCATCACGCGCGAACATCAGATCGTGCAGGTGGTTGATACCGATTCGATGGGCGCTGGCGTGCGCGCTCTCGTGGATGGGACGTGGGGATTCGCTGCGACACGCAACCTCACATCCGATGCCGTCGCCGCCGCCGCGCGCGAAGCTGTCGCCATCGCAAAGGCAAACCGAATCGCACAGGACCGTCCGGTAGTACTCGCGCCGACACCCGTTGTGCAAGCCACATGGAACAACGGCTTCACCAAAGATCCGTGGAATGTGCCTGTCGAAGAAAAGGCCGATCTCCTGATCCGCGCGAACACCGAAGCGATGAAGGCGAAGAATGTGCGCTTCGTTTCGAGTGTCATGTACTTCGTGAAGGAGAACCGTCATTTCGCCTCGACTGACGGCTCCATAACGAATCAGACGGTTGTGCGGAGCTGGGTGCCAATGCAGATCACCGCGATCTCCGCGGATCAAACTGACTTTCAGAGTCGCTCCAACACAGTGCAGCCGATGGGTCGCGGATACGAGTATGTACTCGAAGCTGACATCGTCAACAATGCGCGCAAGTGGGGCGAAGAGGCGTCGCAGAAGCTCACCGCGAAGCCGGTTGACGTTGGCCGCTACGACCTCGTGTTGCACCCGTCCCATCTCTGGCTCACGATTCACGAATCGATCGCTCATCCCACCGAGCTGGATCGCGCACTCGGCTACGAGGCGAATTACGCGGGCACCAGTTTCGCTTCACCGCCGGAAAAGATGCTCGGCAAATTTCGCTACGGTCCCGAGTTCATGAACATTCAGGGCGATCGCTCGCAACCTGGCGGCTGCGCGACGATCGGCTACGACGACGAGGGAGTCAAGCCGGAAGAGTTTCTCATCATCAAGAACGGGCTCATCAACGACTATCAGACCACACGCGAGCAGGCCAACTGGCTCAAGTGGTGGTACGACTCGCAGGGACGGCCAACGCGCTCACACGGTTGCTCCAACGGTGACTCGTGGTCCGACGTTCAATTCCAGCGGATGCCAAACGTGTCATTGCTACCGGGTGAGAAGGATCTTGCTTGGGACGATCTAATCGGCGCTACCGATCGCGGCATCGCGATAATGGGCGATGGCTCGTTCTCGATTGACCAGCAACGCTATAACGCGCAGTTCGGCGGCCAGCTCTTCTACGAGATCAAGGGCGGCAAGATCATCGGCATGCTCAAGGACGTTGCGTATCAGATGCGCACTCCCGACTTCTGGAATTCGATGGACATGATCGGCGGCAAGAAGTCATACATGATGGGCAGCGCGTTCTTCGACGGTAAGGGTCAGCCGGGACAGGTCAATGCTGTGAGTCATGGCTGCGTGCCGAGCCGTTTCCGAAACATCAACGTGATCAACACCGGGAGGAAGGCATGAGCGAGTACATACGCCGGCCGCTCTCGCTGCGGTCCAATATGCAGATCGCGCCGATCACGCAGTCCGATGCACAGGCGTTGATCGAGCGCACCATCAAGATGTCAAAGGCAGATTCGATCAATGTTCAGATCGATGATGGTACAACGACCAATCTGCGCTTCGCTGACAATCGTGTTAGCACCGCCGGCCGAGTGCAGGACAGTGGCGTTGTAGTGGTCAGTTCGTTTGGTCCGAAGCACGCAGCGGTACAGACAAACGATCTCAGCGATGAGGGATTGCGCCGCGCGGTTGCGCAATCCGAGGCGCTGGCCAAGCTCGCGCCCGATGATCCTGAAGCGATGCCGGAGCTCGGGCCACAGCAGTACAAATCGAGCGACGCCTACTTCACCTCGACCGCGGAAGCCAGTGCCGATCAACGTGCGCGCGCCGCAATGACGGCGCTCGAGCCTGCGCGCGCGGCCGGCGACTTGAAGGCTGCGGGTTACCTGGAGATTCGTGCGCGCGCCGAGGCGATTGGCAACAACAAGGGGATGTTCGGATATCATGCATTCACTACCGCGAACTACACACTTACGGTGCGCACCGCCGACGGGACAGGGTCCGGTTGGGCGGGTGCGGAAGTGAACGACTGGTCCAAACTCGATTTCGCCGCGCTCGGCAAGCATGCTGTCGACAAGGCACGCGCATCACGTACTCCAGTCGCGATCGAGCCCGGGCATTACACGGTCGTGATGGAGCCGCAGGCGGTTGGCGACATCGTCCAGCTGATCGGCTTCTACGCTGGCGCGCGCGAAGCTGACGAGGGACGCAGTCCGTTCCTCAAGCCGGGCGGCGGCAACAAGATCGGAATGAAAGTTGTCGACAGTCGTGTGTCGATTGTCTCCGACCCGTTCGATCCCGATCTGCGCGGCCAACCGTTTGACGGCGATGGCCTTCCGCTTGGACGCCAGGTCTGGATCGACAACGGAATACTCACGCATCTGTACTACACGCGCTTCTGGGCAAAAAAGCAGAATGCAACAGCTACCGGATCACCGAGCACGTTCAAGATGACCGGCGGTACCACGTCGCTGGAAGACATGATCAAGTCCACAGAGCGCGGGGTGCTCGTCACACGGTTGTGGTATCTGCGCGAAGTTGATCCGCGCACCATTCTTTATACCGGCCTCACGCGTGACGGAACCTTCCTGATCGAGAATGGCAAGGTGACTCACGCCATCAAGAACTTCCGATTCAACGATTCCCCGTTGTTCATGCTCAACAACGTCGAAGCACTCGGCCTTCCCGTGCGGATTGGTGGAACGGAAGCTGGCGGTCCGATAGTCGTTCCAGCGGTCAAGGCGAAGGATTTCGACTTCACGAGCCTGAGCGACGCGGTGT
>PLEG01000007.1 GCA_003136975.1 Gemmatimonadota bacterium
CGCTGCACTTCGGGATCCCCCGCGTCTGTCGACGCACGGACTCCCGGAGCTCCGCCTCTTCGCGCACGAGCTGAAGATGCGCCACAGGAACCGGCCGATCGGTGGTATGCTGCACGGTGACCTCGCGGTGATGGTTGGAGTGTGAACCGATCAGACTGGGCTCGGCCGAGCAGCTTCCCAGAGCAGCGCGCGCCAATCGTACGGGTCCGCGCCGAGCTCGGCCGAGAGTGCCTCGACACACTCCTGCGTCGGCTTCACGTTGCCGTTTATGGAGTTGCTCACCGACTTTTCCGGCAGGTTGTACTTCTCGGCGAATTGCCTCACCTCGAGCCCGTTCGCCTTCAGCACCTGCTTAATGGCGGTAGGGATATCCACCCCGACCTCGACCATCGCTCTGACTTTATCCATTGGATCTCCGTATATTCGAACGCGGGTAATTACCCCACCCCGGGATAAGGTAGTGACCTTATTACCCATGTCAAGGGGAAAGTCGGAACCGCCTTACCTTTCCCGCACTTTAACTATGGCGATCCCAGCCCGCGGCATAGCTCAGCGCTTAAAGGAGGCAATGACGACCGCGAGTGTCGGAAACCGCGCCGTCGCCGAGGCGGCCGGCGTGCATGTGAAAACGGTCAGCGCTTGGCGCTCAGGAGCACATTCGCCGTCGGACGCGAACCTGGACGCGATTGCGCCGCTGCTTGGCGTCACACGCGACTTTTTACGCCACGGCCGTGAGCCTACGGACGCACCGATGTCCCCGGACAAGACGAGCGTTGAGCGTCCGCTTCCCCGCGTGGCAAAGAGTCACGGAGTTCGCGTCTGGCTCAAAGAATTCGAGCTCGAGTTAACGCGGGCTGGCATCCCAGAGGACCGAATCTCCGAGGCGATTGATCTTGTCGCCGCGCCGTCAGTGTTTCGGTACTTCGCTGGAGGCACAAAAGGAGAGATGGATGAGGCGCGCGCGATCCGGGCGATGGGAGCGCTGGCTGCAATAGTTCGACAGCGGGCGCGTGATGAGGGCTTCAAAGTGCCAGGCACAAATGACTCCTGACGCCATCCTCCTGCGCGATCGTGCTCGATATCGTGCGATACTTCTAACATGCGAGGATTCATGAATCGCCAATTCGTTATGGCAGCCTTGGGGGTTGCTATCGGGGCGAGCGCGGCGCACGGGCAAGAGCGATTGCGAAAGATCGCGACCATCACGGGAAGGCTGGGGACGATCGACGTGACGTCGAGCAGTGATGGTTACATGCCGGTGCAACTCTTCGGAAGCGACAATATCGGCGTTCGCTCGTCGCTCGTCTCAATGACCCACGACGAAGCGCTGCGTTGGGCTTCCGTTGCTGATTCGGTGCTAGCGATTGCGGCACACCCAGCGCCTGGAGAGGAGCTGAAATACGACAACTTCGAGTCCACGCTTTCGTTCACACGCCACGTTACGCCAGCCGAGGACGTCACCGTACTTGGATTCTCGAAAGGCGGTTTCGTGGAATTCTCGACCATCCTTCCGCGCATCACGATGTTAAGACTCGTGGCCTCGATAAGGAAAGCGGCCACCGTCGCGGACGGTATGCGCGGCGGCAAGGCCTACCCAAATCCGAACCCGGCATCAGCGGTAGTTGAATCGACATTCTCTTCCCCGCCGGCCACGTCGGCCATTACTTATTTGCCGTATGAAGTCGAGCGGCCTGCTATCGTCGCGCGCGACGCCGTGATGCCGCAATATCCGGACGCCTTACGCAGCGCCGGGATCGAAGGGACGGTCGACGTAGAGTTTGTTGTCGACACAGCCGGGCGCGTGGATTCGTCGACAGTAGAAATCAGAAGGGCAACGAACGACATCTTCGCAGCGGCCGTGAGGGCAGCGGCACCTCGAATGCGGTACTTGCCCGCACAGATTGGTGGACACCCGGTCCGACAGCTGGTGATGACTACGTTCCCGTTCGCGCTCTCCCATTAACAGGACATGACGCCCGGAGAGGCAGAGCCTAACCTGTGAAAGCCACCATTCACGCCGCGGTGTTTGTTGTCGCTCTCGTTGTGATCGCGGTAGTCTCGTGCAGCGACAGCACCGGGCCTGGAAAGAATTGCAGCACAGGTAAGCCCTGCGGACGCACGTGCATCGCCAAGACTGACACGTGCCGCATCTAACGGCGTGACGCCCCGCCGCATTGAGTTCCGGGTCGCCGTCCTGCGACAGGGACGGAAGATGTACGATGTCGCGCGGGACCTGGGCGTGAGCTACAACCACTTGGTGCTCGTGCTCGACGGGAAGCGTAAGCCGGGCGCTCAACTCGAAGCGGGGATTGAGCAGATCCTGCAATCGGGGCCGGGGGTAGTCGGGTGAGCGAAGCGACTCCGACATACATCACGTTCACGGCTGGGGTGACTGCGGACTCGGTGCAACGACTGCTTGCCGCTGTTGACGCGGCAGCCACGGCTGCGCCGCAGGTCCATCTGCTTTTTGCGTCCCCTGGGGGGAACATCAATTCCGGCCTGACGGCGTATCATCTCCTACGCGCGATGCCGACTGAGCTCGTCACCTATAACGCAGGGTCTGTTGCGTCGATCGCCGTGATCATGTATCTCGCCGGGGTGCGGCGATATGTCGCCCGCCGCGCGAAATTCCTCACGCACGGATCCGCGTGGACGTTCACGACACCTCTTCAGGAGAAGCAGCTACGGCAGTATCTCGCCGCCGCCGTAGCCGACAATGCTCTCATGGCAGGTGTGATCGCGGACCAAACTCGAATCAACTACGAGGACGCCCACGCGCTGCTCGCCTCGGAACACGTCAAGAACGCAGAGTGCGCCGTCGCGGACGGTTTTGCTCATGAAATCCGTGACCCCGCGATACCGCAAGGCGCTCGGACTGTCATCATCGCCTGAGCGAACGGAGCCGCCGCCTGAGACATGGACCCCGTTGACACCCGCGTAGCAGTTGGCGTCAATCTCTCCGCTCATGGTCTCTCCGCTCATGGTCTCTCCNNCTCTCCGCTCATGGTCTCTCCGTTCCGCATCGAGTACACTTCCCTGCAATATAGCTCCCTGCCTCCGTCCACTCGCCGCGACACGTAATGCAGCGCCACGGCATCACGATCGAGCGATATGCCGAGCGCAGTAATCGCGTGACGTGTTGCTCGCGGCCGGCGCGTTGAAGATCTGTCTCCACGCGCGCCTTTCGCGCATACAACCGCATCGCCTTCACGCGCCCTGTCCGGGCACGACCAGGTACTCGAGTTCCTGGCGGTACGCGTTCTCCGGGACCGTGAAGATCACCCACACGCTTTGATCGTCGAACGCCGCGAGCTCATTGGTGGTTACGTCCCCCGTGAATTCCGCGTCGTATGGGCGCGCGGTGGTTGACGGATCCTCTGTGCGTTCGCTCGCGAGAACAGACAATGCATCGCTGATCGGCGCAGTCGAATTCTTGCGAGCACCGATGAACGCGGTAACGGTCAGGCCGTCACCAATCGTTCCGTCCGACACCTTCGATATGCTGCACGAGACGTTGAGCGGATTCCCGCGCGCGATCGTGGGTAGCTGTTTCATTGTGCGCTCGAGGCTGAGGTGATCGTTCCCGCGTACGTGGGACGTGCGCGGATTATTCCGACGTAGAGCGGTCGCGCTGAGATCACGCCGCGAAGTGGTCCTAACGACGCACCTGGTTGTCGCACTGTCAGCACACCAGACACGGCCGTGCCGGATCCTGCTGTCCCGTGCGCTGCAATCGACTCACCAACGGTACCGCTGGCGCTCTCTGCCTCACCGGCGGATCCAGCTGCAGCGATAGCTTCAGTCGCGGATCCGGCGAGCTGCTCGCCTTGGCCGCCAGATCCTG
>PLEG01000395.1 GCA_003136975.1 Gemmatimonadota bacterium
TCGCTGTAGGTGCCTTCGAGGTAGGTGTTCGCGACAACACCGGGGCCGCCGTGTCCCGGGCCGGCTACGAAAATTGCATCGAGGTCGTGGGTTCGGATCAGGCGGTTCATGTGCAGGTACATGAAGTTGAGACCAGGCGTCGTACCCCAGTGCCCGAGCAGGCGGCGCTTGATGTGGTCGAGTGTCAGTGGCTCGCGAAGAAGCGGATTGGCGAGCAGATAGATCTGTCCAACTGACAAATAGTTCGCCGCGCGCCAGTAGGCGTTCATGAGACGGACTTCGTCGGGGGTGAGCGGATTCCGCGTGACGGACGGACTCACTGCTCCCCGCGCTCGTGCCCATCGAGTCCGCCCATCAGATCAGAAGGCACATTTCTTACGGATTGGGTCATGCCGTTTCATCCCGCAAGCCCCGATCCAGCGCCCAGCGGCGCATCGATACGACCTTCACCGCATCGTTGACGAGCAGGCAGGCCACTGCGGCATACACGAATATCACGAGCGTCGTGCGCCACGGCATCGGGGCGAGGCCGGGTAGGTGAAGAATCGGGAGTGCGTGCCAACGACGATCTCGGTAATGAGCGTGAGCACCAGGGGCCTTGCTGGCCTGGTACGCCAGAACCAGCGTCGCGCGCGCGCTGACACAACGGAGAATGCGGCGAAGTACAACAGCATCTCGAAACTGAAAGTATCGCGAATGCGGAAATGACGAGCTTTCCGGTGAGCACGTACGCAAGCGCCACGAATGATGCTTTCAGAATCGTTCTGCTGATCTTGTTGATGGTCCAGGTAAGGATGCGTTGACCAGTTGCTGGCTGGCGAAGGGCTCCAACGCAGCTATGCATGTGGTGATCGCGCTATGTGCAGAAGCACTCGTTGCACAAATACCATCACCGACTCCCTCACTTCAAGATTGAATCGGCCAAGCGGCGATGCCGTGATCGCCGAGACGTTAGTCGGCATCGTGCTCTTTCGTATCCGCCGTCATATTCTACTTATTTTATCCTTAAAGGGACAATAGATTTTCTCCGTATAGGGACGATCTGATTTATCGATACAGGGACGTCATTCTTATCGATAGGCTGCCCGAACGTGTCCTGATCCTTGGAGCCAGCACTGGCCGCTCGAAAGCGCACGACTCAGCACACCCCGGAACAAACGCCGCTTGAGCAGGCGCGCGCATGGTGGGGCGCCCGCGCACAGTTGCACCGGTATGTCGTCCCATCGNNGGCAACACGAGTGCTCCGGCAGGAAGGGCTCATCGTTGAGGTGGCCGGGCGTCGCGCATGGATTCTGGTGCCCAGTGTACCCGCGGATCGCCGCGCAGTGTTCCTGTTGAACTACTGGCCAGTCGTCGCGATCGCGATTGCACGCTACGCTCCGGCGGCGATTGTGGGGCTTAATGCCGTGAAGCTCCACCTCGGTGACTTCTCCCCACCGCACGCCGTTCGAGTGTATCGTGGGGCCAGCGACAGTGTGTACAACCTCATGCTGGAGCCCGGGTTCGTGGCGCGGTTCCGACCGCATGGCGGTGAGGTGCTGCACATCGACCAGATCACTGCACCCGGCGGAGTACAGCTTCCGGTACTATCGGCGGGAGCACTGCTCGCGACACTCGACGAACCCGAGATCGCCGACGGTATGGAGCCGATCGCGGCGTGGCTCCGCCACCTCGTCATTCGCACGCCGGATCTTGAGGTTGGAGTCGCGGATAATCCGCGTCCACAGATTCTGCAGCGCCTCGCTGATATGGCGGGGACGCTCGGGAACACGCCGCTCGCCCGACAGCTCGACAGGGCGGCCCGTCGCATCTCGCCCAAGATCATGTCGCCGGCGCGGACAGGGGTTGGCACCCGGCTGCTAATCCCACAAGCAATTACCGCGCAGTCGCCCGGCATGGGATCCCCATGGCGTGATGAGCAAGTGATGCGAATCGCCAGACAGGAACGTGAAGTAGCGGCAATTGTTGGCGCATATTCACGCCCAATGGTGAGCCGCGCGCGCCTGATAGCGAATGCGCGCGCGGCGAAATCCTACGACGCCTACCACAGCACCACCATGGAAGGGTACCGCATCTCTCCGGAGATTGTCGACGCGATCATCAGGGGCGACCCGTCGCCAGACGGCCCGAAAGATGAGGCGACCTTGCGCGCAGCAATGGCCGTTAAGGGCTACTCCAGCGCATTCGACCAGGTGCTATCCCTCGCACAGCGAGCGACGCCAATCACGCGCACCGTAATTCTCGACCTGTATGAGGCGCTGTTCCGGCCGTCAGTTGATGCCGGCTTCGTGGAGCCGCACGAATCGCGGCGCTGGAGGAACCGCGCCGTAGGATTGAATGGGTGGCGCCACGTTCCGCCCAATGATGCCAAGATACCGGACCTCATGCTGGGGCTCGAAGAGTTCGCCATGCGACCAGACGTTGATCCGATAGCCCGCGCGCTCATAGTGCACCTTGAATTTGTCACGGTACACCCGTTCGTCGACAGAAATGGCCGACTTGGGCGTTTACTGATGAACTACGAGTTACTCGCGAACGGGTTCCCTTGGGTGACGGTGCGCGCGGACGAACGCATTCCGTTCTTCCAGTCAATTGAACGCGCGCAGGTCGAAGACGATTCCACGCCGTTCATTCGGTACCTATGGCATCTCATCCGCCAGGCAGTCACCGATACCTCCGCCAAGCATCATGGCGCAGGTAGTCGACGCCGGTAACGCGCGGGTCTTACTCCCAAATGGCCAGGGGCAGAATCGAACTGCCGACACGCGGATTTTCAGACCCAGCACACGGGTTCGACTAAGTCTAGCCTCAGTTGTCGAACTTTCGTGTAACTCGTTGTAATTATTGGAGTTCCATGCCCTGGTTCATACTTGTAGTTCAATGGCGTTTACCTAATTCGAGCACGCTGTGAGACTGTTTGGGGAGAAATTGGGGGCATCTCCTAGTCACCCAGATGAGTTGCTGGTTTCCCGGTGCCACTCCATGACACAGTGCTTCCTGCAGCGCCAAACACCAGTTCTACTGGCGGAAGTGCCTAGCAATCGCTCGATGGAGATAGGAAACCCTTGGAGTCTCTTCAGTTACCGGTGGCGACGCCAATCGAGGCGTTAAAGAGCTATCTCAGCTTCTTCATGAATACCGGTGCGCTACGGCTCGCTTTTGCCTTGGTAGCTCCGTACACGGACCGCTGCCAGCCATGGCTCTGGTTTGACACGCGAAGAGTATTCGATACCATAGGGGCATGATTAACGAACAACAGCTCGCTTCGTGGGCGTCGATTGGAGCTTCGACCACCCCTAGGGATACGTACCGCTCGGTGCTAGCCGCGCTAGAAGCGTGGCCAGATCTTTCCGCAGTAACCCCCGACATTTTCTTGCAGGGTTCATACTGCAATGATACAAATGTCCATGGGGACAGCGACGTTGACGTTGTTGTGCGTAATCCCGGCGTCTGGGGGTACGATATCTCCGCGCTTTCGGCCAACGATGTTGGAGTGTTTAACGCGGCTTTAAGCGCCACGCAGTACACGGCATGGGATATCAGATCTACAGTGCGCGCTGCGCTGGTGAATTATTATGGCGCGAGCGCCGTCACAGACGGCAAGAAGTGTCTCAAAGTCACGGCGCAGTCTGGTCGTATGGCGCTAGACGTAGTACCAGCGCTTACTTATAGGCGTTTCAGTTCTCCCTGGACTAGCGTTGATGGTATTGATTTCGTCGACAGCACAAGTGGCCGGCAAATTATCAACTACCCTAAGCAGCACTCAGCGAATGGATCAGCGAAGAACGCTGATCAACGAACAGGTGGAATGTACAAACACGTCATTCGGATCATTAAGAACGCTCGAACTGCTCTGTACGATGCGGCAAAACTCCAACGCGGAAGTGCACCATCCTACTTTGTCGAGTGCCTGCTTTACAACGTACCAGAAGATGCTTTCCGGAAATCGACTTACAGAGACGCATTCGTTGCAGTCCTGGTGCATCTTCATTCCTTAACCGATTACGAGCTAGCTAGCTTCACTTGCCAAAACGGCCTCGTATCATTGTTCGGTCTGACTCCCGAGCAATGGACGGTGCTACAAGCGCGAGCCTTGATAAATGCCTTAATTCTCGAATACTTCTAAGTCTATGCATCCCTATGCCACGGACTCAACAGAGCGGACACGTGTCGTAGCATGGCTCGCCCTAATTGCTTTGGCGCTCACATATGGGGTGCACCGCTATACGACATACTACGGACTTGCGTTTCCATGGTGGGCAGAAACCCCTTCGCCATTCCTGATCTTTGGTCTCCTACACGTTGGATTTGATAGATACGCTTGGCGGTGGCGCATTGTGCGCTGGCTCGGAGACCTTACAATCCCTGATCTAGCCGGATCGTGGGATGCAAATATTAAATCGTCGCATAATCAATTCAGCGTGGCGCTTCAAGCGGATGTAACGATCGAGCAGACATGGACCAGAATGAGGGTCTGCCTGACGACTACAAGTTCTATCTCATATAGCTTGGTCGGCGCAATACTTATTGATCACGGTGGCGGTACTCGCTTAATCTATCAATACGTGAATGAGCCGCGCCCAAGTTCCGCTGAAACGATGAACATCCATTATGGCACCTCTTCCTTGCGCCTGACATCTCCAACGACACTTGACGGGGTCTACTACACGGATCACGGGCGTCGTGAAAACGGGGAACTTATCCTGGCAAAAAAGTTCGTTCCGTTCGCGTCATAGCACCAAATACGTACGAGAGATCAGTCAACTAGATGTACCCTCATTTAGACGTCTTATGATGAAATCTGTGCGGGCGTCAGCTTCTTGGACGAGCATCTGATAATCCGTGTGCAATCGGTCTGCGTATTTTGGCGATGCTGCGAGTCGTTCGTCCCATTTGTGTTGCAACCGGAAACGTTTGGCGGCTGCGCGACCAGCTGGGATGCTTGCCGCTTCGATGCGGACAAGCGTGCTCAATGACGGCGCCATGTTCGGGTCGTATTCATCGAGTACTTCATCAAGCACGTGGCAGTCGCGAAAGAGATCGTCATCCGCGTAGAGGAATGTCTGTGCTAGACTCAAACGTACGCGATCAATTGTGGTGTTGATTACAGCGATATTGTCGCGCGTTCTTCCATCGTCCTCGGACGGCAAGTCATTGGATCGTTGAACAGCGCGAATCACCGCCGAAACTGCCTGATTTAACAGGGCGCACGAAATACTTAACTCTTCCAGCCACTCTGACTTGCGGTTAAAGCTTTGCTCCGAGCGAAACTTACGCATCGCGAAGAAGTGGCCCACAGGCGCTGCCACGGCGGCTGCGACTATCGCTTGCGCTAAGAGTCGACCAACGAAACCCCAGTCAACCGGCGCGATCATGCTCCCTCGACTGATTAAAGTAGAATGGTGCAATTACGTGGTCGAAGCTAATTCGGTTTCAGGAGCGTTGCTCCCCCTTGTCCGAGCTATTGTCTAAAAGAGTGGAAACGAGCGTCAGGCGGTGACACCTTCTCTGGTGAGCCAATCACCACCGGCCTTGTGCCGGCCAAAGAAAAGGAGCCACCGCCCAATGAAGAAGATCGCCACAGTCGGAGCGGAGTCAAGCCCGGCAAATGAAGTAGGAAATGGGTCTGAGGATGAACCCGTGTGGGAGTCTCTGGAGGCATTTGCCCGGGGAGGAATGCAGCGATTGATGCAGCGCGTACTTGAGGAAGAAGTGGACGCGTTACTTGGTCGACGCAAATCTGAGCGTCGGACGGATGACAGCAATCCAGGTTATCGAAACGGGCATGGGCATCCAAGGAAGCTCGCGTTATCGAGCGGCACGATCACGCTCAAGCGGCCGCGCGTGAGCGACATGGAGGAGAAGTTCGTGAGCCGATTGCTGCCGCTGTTCAAGCGGCGGAC
>PLEG01000086.1 GCA_003136975.1 Gemmatimonadota bacterium
CTCGTCGCGGGAGCTACCAGCGGATCGTCCGGCCCCGCCTGACGAAGCATTTCGGGCGTCGTCTTTCGTGTCATGGGAGCCGCCCATACTCCGCTCCTTGTCCTGCGTCGAGCCAGTCGACGCACTCATTCCCGCATTCGAGCTTGTGTTCGGATTTGTGTTCGAGCTGGGCTTGGTTGAGCTACGATTCGGATCGTTACGATCCTTATTGTCCTTGTCGCTTCCAGCCATAGGAGCCTCCTCCGTAAGTTTCGAAAAGTTGTTTCCAGGTGACGTGTAAGCTAGCAACGCATGTGCCAGATTACTGTAGCCACACGGGTTATTCGATCTTTAAACATCCTCCAGATTAACGTGCCAATTCGCGCATTTTCACGCGTTCGAACGACCGGCATCGGCGCACGCGTTGCGCTTGTTGCTCCGTCGGGTCCGCTGCATGGCAGCTCTGATGTCGACATGGCTCTCGCCACCGTTAAATCACTTGGCTGGGAAGCGGAAGTCGCCGAGCATGTTCTGGCGCGTTACAGCTACTTTGCCGCTACAGACGCGGATCGCATCACTGACTTCAACGCCGCGCTGAGTGATGATTCGATAGACGCAATCTGGTGCTTACGCGGTGGGTATGGCGTTATGCGCATACTCGAGCATCTGGATTACGATGCGATGCGCAAGCATCCCAAGCCTGTAATGGGATACTCCGATATCTCCGCGCTGCACGCAGCGGTCGGACGCGCGTGCGAGATCGTGTCGTACCATTCGCCCAATGCACGTACTCCTCTCACACCGTTCGCGCGCGATTCGTTTGAGCGGGCGCTGTTAAGTGGAACAGACTCGTGCGGAACCGCGCCAGAAGCGCGCGTCATCCGCAGAGGCAAGGCGCGTGGAAGGCTTGCTGGCGGAAATTTGTCTCTCATATCGTCACTCGCGGGAACGCCCTATCTTCCAGATCTGGATGGCGCGATTCTCGTCGTTGAGGATACGAACGAGGGCTTGTACAGAATTGATCGGATGCTCACGCAACTCTCGCTGGCTGGTGAGCTATCCGGGTTGACTGGCATTGCATTTGGATATTGTACTCAATGCGATGCCGACGAATCGCCTGGTGACACGCGCATGTCTCGCACCCTCGATGATGTGCTACTGGAATTCGCGAATGCACTTGGCATCCCCTGCATCGCCGGAATCCCAATGGGGCATGTCGACGATCAGTGGACAATCCCGCTCGGCGCTGTCGCGACGCTCGACGCCGATTCATTAACCCTTACCGTGGAAGAGTCATGACCAAGAGTGGAAGCGATCTGGTTGCCGAGGCAAAAGCGCGCGTCATCGAGATTGATGCAGCAAACGCTATTGTGCAGAAAGCAAAAGGCGACACTGTATTTCTGGATGTGCGCGAACCCAATGAGTGGAATCTCGGACACGTTCCGGATGCAGTGCACATTCCGCGCGGCCAACTCGAGGGAAATGTCGAGGGTGTGCTCGATCGTGCCAGAAACATCGTGATCTATTGTGCTGGCGGATCTCGTTCGGCGCTCGCCGCGGATACTTTGCGGCAGATGGGCTATGAGCACGTTACGTCGCTCAAGGGTGGTTTTCGCGGTTGGGCCGAGAGTGGTGGCGACATTGAGGACTGATTGACGCCCAACGAGAAGCGGGTGCAACGTTAGTCGCACCCGCTTCTCGCAGCCAGTTGCACTCGCCGCTAGAACATATTCACATTGCCAGAGTCATCCAGTCGATTGGCGTCATTGTTCGCCGCATTGCTTGCCGCCTCGCGGAGACGTTGTTGTTCGACACTGCTCGCACTCCTGTCATACGCGTCGTTCGCGTATCCCCGCACGCTATCCCATTCGCCATATTTCTTGTCCGCGACGCCGGTCCATCCGCGCCGAAGATCTCCCTCGACTTCGCTGAACGGACGCCCGCGGTACTCTGGGTTGCGCGCGGCGAGATGACCGAGCCGGTATGCGGGACTCACCGAGTCGTAGTCGCGATCGGCCAGCCGGATGGGTGAGTTGTCGTAATGATTGCGGTAGACGGCGTCGTCGCCAGTTGTGTATTCCTGTGCAGCTTCGGCGACTGAGCGGCCCGCCCACCAACCGCCGACCGCGCCAGCGACTCCACCGATTACCGTGCCAATCGGGCCAGCCAGCGACCCGATAGCGGCGCCCACCACAACTCCCGAGACGCCGCCAGCGGCCTCGCCAATCTCATCGCCGGCGGTGAGGGGATGATCGCGATGGGAGCTGTTGTCGTTGTTCCTGTCGTCCATGGTGCCTCCAATGGGAATGGCCTTGATTGCTCACAACGAGCACCGCCGATGGCCGTGTGAAGGGCAAGGTAGGTGCCAACCAACCCCCGTTCGCCTTGACAGTGAATCGTTTATCGCGCCGATTCCATGTATGGCGACGGCGCTTCACATTGGAACCCAGGGATGGAACTACTCGGCATGGGCCGGTGTGTTCTATCCAGACGGGACGAAATCGGCAGATTTTCTCCCGACATATACGCGCGCGTTTACTACAGTCGAAGTTGACTCGACCTTCTACGCGGTACCGCCCGCGACGACCGTGCGCAGTTGGTACGATCGCGCTCCATCGGGATTCATTTTCGCGCTCAAGCTTCCGCAGACGGTAACGCATGAAGCGCGGCTGCGTGATGTCGATGGGACGACTGATCTCTTCTTTGAGCGCGCGCGGGAGTTGCGCGAGAAGCTCGGGCCGGTGCTGGTGCAGATGGGTCCTGACTTCGGTCCCGAGGAGCTTCCCGCGCTCGTCGATTTCATCCCCAGACTTCCGCGCGATGTGCGCGTCGCGATTGAATTCCGCGCGCGTGGATGGATGACACCCGGCGTGCTCGCATTTCTGCGTGACTACGGAATTGCCGTGGCGTTGGTGGATGGCCAGTGGATTCCCCGGCGGTGGATGATCGAGCTCGTCGCGCGACCGACCGCTTCGTTCCACTACATCAGGTGGATGGGACCGAACCGGAATTTCGTTGATCACTCCCGGATTCAGGTTGACCGCACGCGGGAATTGGCGCGTTGGGTAGAATCGATCAAGAGCGTGCCCGACACAGTGACCGACGTTTACGGATACATGAGCAACTACTTTGCCGGTCACGCGCCACGCTCGGCACGGGAGCTGGAAGACATGCTTGGGCTGGAGTCTGTCGATCCCGAGATGCTGGGCGAGCAGATGCGTCTGTTCTGATGCGTCTGTTCTGATGAACGGCGCGGACTCGCGTTGCTGCTACTTTCGTGCGAACGAGGCATCCGGCCGCTAGCTTCGGGTCATGCATCGACCTGTGCGCGACTACGTCCTTACGGCGCTTGCCGCGGGCTTCGTGGTGACTACTACCTGGCTCGGCTTCTGGCAACTGCGACGCTTGGGGCAGCGTCGTGCGCAAAACGCCGAGGTAATCGCACGCCTTGCCGATCCACCGGTAGCCGTCGGCCAGTTGTCACACGATTCAGCGCTATTGCACTACCGCCGGGTGATCCTGCGGGGGGCGTACGATTACGCTCATGAGATCAAGGTCACCGATCGCACACGCAACGGATCTCCGGGTGTCAACATCATCACGCCGCTACGTATCGCGGGGACGGACACAGTTGTGTTGGTGAATCGAGGATGGGTGTATGCGCCCGATGGCGCCACCGTGGATCTGTCGCTATGGCGCGAGGGGGATTCGGTCACCGGGACTGGCTATGCACGTCCGCTCTTCAAGCCGTTCCCTGGATCTCCAATATTGCCCACCAGGCCTGACGCGTTTCGCTGGCTCGATGCGACTGCGCTTCGGTCGCGCATTCCGAATCCGATCTATCCATTCGTGATCGTTCTGGATGGCGACGCTGCCGCACACGGCCAGATTCCACCGCGAATCCCGCCACCGCCACTGGATGAAGGGCCGCACAAGAGCTATGCGATACAGTGGTTCTCGTTCGCGACAATCGCCGTAGTGGGAATGTTCTTCTTCCTGCGCGTGGCGCCAGACCGTTCACTTGATGGCATCGGTGCGCCGAACGGACGTTCCTCGAACGAACGCTAGATCGAGTGCGTGTGTAGCGCCGAGTCCATTATTGAGAGTGCACGACGCTCCTCCGTCACATCGGTAACCACGTAGCCAGTTACAGAGATCGCATCACGCAGATCTGTCTCGGTCACGGTTCCATCGTGCTCCACCGCAATGCGTCCCAGCGCAACTTCAGCCGAACGAATCCCCGAGACAGGCGTCAGTGCCGTGAATAGCGCGCGCTTACAGTATTCGCCGCGCATCCCCGCAATAGTTACAACCGTTCTCATAGCGTGCGAAAACTAGTCCAGCAGTGTGTGCGGAGGCAATGGTAGTGGCGGCGACTTTTTGTGTGAGACGAAACGCTTCTCGAGCGCGGGAAGGATCTCGTCGTACTTGGAGCCGGGATTCCACAGAACCCATCCGTCGTATCCAGCGTCGTACACCGCCTGCTTCTGCTGCTCGATCTCTGCGGGCCCGTAGTGTGGCGCGCCGAGCGTGAAAGCCTGAAGCCAGGGTCGAACGTGCTCGGGTGTGGTGATTCCCATTTTTGCATCGCGCATACGAGCACTCGTGATCGCGATGAAGATCGTCCTGTGCGGCTCGGCGTTGGGAATGCGAATTTCGAACGAGCCGTGCGGGTAGAGCGACGGATACACCATGGGAAGTACAACGTCCACCACAGGGGAGATCTTCTCCCAATCCTGGCCGACTTCGAGCGCACCGCGAACGGTCGTCACGAGACCGAAGATGTCGGCGGTCATACGCACGCCCTGTTTGTCGTACCGCGCCCGCGCTTCCTTGAGGAAGTCGTGAATCGCGTCCGGCTTGCTGCGTCCAGCCGCCTCGGGAAATACCTGAGCGGGGAGTGATTTGTACGGCTCGGGGAACCGTACGTAATCGAACTGTATTTCACCGAAGCCCATCTTCACGGCCTCGTCCGCCACGCGGAGATTGTAGTCCCAGATTGCGCGCGAGTACGGATTCACCCACGTCACGCCCTTCTTGTCGTGCCATGGAGTTCCGTCGGCCTTGCGAATCACGTGATCGGGATTCATGCGGGCCGCCGACGAGTCCCTGAAGATCACCATGCGCGCGATTGGCAGGATTCCGTGCGCGCGCAGCGTATCTACCAACGCCTTCAGGTTGGCGACCTTGTTCATCTTCCCCTCGTTGCGCTGAAGCAACGGGTCGGACGAATGCCAGTTGAGGCCGAACTCGTCCTTGATGTCGATCACCAGTGCATTGATCTCCGTCGAGTCTGCGATGGCGATCAGGTGCTGCATCTTCCTGGGACTCTGCGCGGCGAAACGATTTACGTACAACGCGCGGATTGCACGCGGCTCCTTCTGCAGCGCGATGACTTCCGCCGTACCAGTGGGTGCCACCGGAGTCGTATCGCCCGGTGCAGCAGCGGTTGTCGCGACCTGCGCGTTTGCGGTTTGCTTTGTCGCGGCGCCTATCGCGGGATCGGCGGTCTTGGAAGAAGCCGTCTCGCAGGAGGCGAGCATCGGAATTAGAAGAAACGCGGTAAGTCGCATGCGATGCGGGGATGCCGGGCGGAGGGGAATAGCCTGGGAAATCTATGGCGTCACGTGTGGGCGGAGTATATTCAGCGCGATGTTACGTTGCATGCGCACTCGCTCTGTACGGCCTGGAACAGCCTGTCTGCTGGCCGTAGCGCTCATGACTGCAGCTGTTCTTTCTGCCTGCTCCCAAGGTGCGTCAGACCCACCGGACGCTGAATTTCTTGTCGCGACCGCTGATTCGACTTTCTGGGTGCGGAGCGGAGCTCAGGGGATTCGCGTTCGGGCGGTGCCGATGACTCTCGCGCGTTTTGGCGGCCATTTCCACGAAGTCTTCATCGCCGACCTGGACCGCTCATTCGACGACGCTGTCCTCACGGGAGAGCGCGTATACGTTCGTGATCTTCAGTCCAACGACTCGACGCTGGTCTACGATGACACGACGATCGTGGCCATGGCCGCGCGCCATGCCAGGGCGTATCCGGACGCGACTCCGCTCGGTCCCGACGACGACACTCCGACCGACCCCCGGATATCCGTATCTGGTGAGACGGATATCCTGGAAGTGCGAGGCGCCTACGCTCTGTTGGAACACCGGAGCAGGTACGACATGCCGGCCGGAAGTCAGCACGACACCGTACATGCAGCTGTCGATCTGCGTACCGGCGCCGCTGCGACTCAGGGCGCAATGTCTCGGGACTCCGTATCCGACGATTCCAACGTGGTCCGCACTGTCCCTCGGAATTGGGAGCGCAAGGGCTACACCCTCTATGTTCGTGGAGTTGGCGCCGGCTCCGTGTCGCTTTCGTTGCGCGACACCGAACGTCACTTGTGGCCGTTGTTCACAGTCAGTGCGCACCCGCGCGTGTACTGGCTCGACAATCCCGCAATCGACACCGTCGCTCGCCGCGCACTCGTCCGCGCATTCAATTCCGCGGCGGCGTACGACGAGATGGTCAAATACGTGAAGTACCTGCGGCCGACGACGAAATCAGCCGCGACGCACCTGATTCGCCGCGCGTGAGCGCGGACGCGTGCTGGTGGATAGCCTACCCACACATGGAACGAAAATGACGGGAAAATCTCCGCGCGAGTCGGAAGCGATTCTCGCTGACCTCATGATGCCAAGCCAGGCAAATGGGCTGCGCAGTCCATCGATATTTGGCGGTGTGGTGATGAGCATGGTCGACAAGTGCGCCGCGCTCTCAGCGATGAAACACTCAGGCGGCCAGGCAACCACTCTTTCCGTAGAGCGCATACTCTTCAAGGAGCCGATCCTGGTCGGTGAGCTCGTCGAGATTCGCTCGCACGTGGCTCATGTTGGCCGAACTTCGATGTCGGTAGTCGCGGATGTCTATGCCGAGGATCTCAGGACTGGTAATCGCCGTCATACCAACGCCTGCTGGCTGACCTTTGTGCACCTGGGCGACGACGGCAAACCGGCCCCGGTGCCGCCCCTGGTGCTGGAGACGGAGGCTGATCACCGGCTGCATCAGATAGCGGCCCGCAGACGTGAGCAGCAGTTGGCGGACCGGCACTAAGGTCGTTTCCGGAGGTGCGGGAATCCATGGCTGACGACACGATCAGCAACATCGCCCCGCAGGCCTCGACCACGGTTGCGGATGCCTTTCTCAATGACAATCATATTTGTGACTTTGTCTTAGGAAGCACCGGCGATATAATACCGAGAGAATTATTCGGGTACCGTTTTCTCTCAACCGAGGTCGATGCTCCAGAGTTGGTCGCCGGAATCTAGCCCCGCATTTGCCGCAGCCGGAGCCGAATTGGCCGCGGTACTGTTGCAGATCTCGGTTACGCTCGGCCTCATGGTGGTCTGCGCCTGGCAGTACCGGCAGTACCGGAAACCGGTATTCGCGTGGTGGTCGCTCGCTTGGGCGCTATACATCGTGCGGCTCGCCGCGATCGGCGCGTTCATTTTCACGCGTGAGACCGTGCTGTTGTACTGGCATCAGGTTTTCACCGGATGGACCGCGCTCGCCGTGCTCGGGACTGCACTGGTCTTCTCGGGAAGGCTCCGACGCCGGCGATGGCACATCGCCGCGGTCCTCTTTCCGCCGGTCTGGTCGTACTTCGCGGTCTATCACCTTGGCGCATACAAGATTGCGTCGGTGCCGATGGTGCTGTTCCTGTCGTGCGCCACGCTCTGGACCGGAGTCGTGTTCTTCCGTTACGCGCGCACCACACACTCCACCGGTGCGACCGTGCTCGCGACCGCTTTCTTCGTGTGGGGCGTTCACCATCTCGACTATCCGCTGCTCCGCGCATACGGCGCGTGGTTGCCCTGGGGATACTACGTCGATGTCATCCTCACGATCACGGTGGGCGCAGGAATCCTGCTTCTGGTCACCGATGATCTGCGTCGCGGAATCGGCACACTCGGTGCGCTCTCATCGGATCTCATGTCTGCCGCTTCGTCGTCGCGTGAGAGCGTGGTCGCCAAAGTCCTGCAGCGAATCGTTTCGGTTCCAGCGGTAAGCGGTGCAGCAGTGTTTCGATTGGACGCCAGGCGCGATGGATATTTCGAGCTCGGTGCCGGCGCGTGCGAAAGCTGGAGCGGGACCAGTCCTACCGGGCCGCAGGCGGAGCTATTGTCGCGCGTTGCAGCCGGTGCGCAACGTGCGTTCATCGCGCCCGAATGGAGCGCGGCCGCAGACGCCGACGGTGATGGTCTCGCCTTCCCATTTGCGGCGGTTCTCCCGGTTGAGGAAAACGGAAATGAAGGCGGCGGGAGCGCGCTCGTCAT
>PLEG01000090.1 GCA_003136975.1 Gemmatimonadota bacterium
ACGATCAGAAGGTGCTGAAGGTGCTCCACCTGCTCGTATTACCCTAGGGAGTACTGCGTCTGCGACTGGGACCGGTCGCATTAATCGTTGCTCCAGAAGATCTCTCTTTGCGGGCGAGAGCGCGCCTTGATATCGCTCAAGAAAGTCGTCGATCATTCCCACCGCCGTACACTCATAATGCGCATCCTTATAATAAGAAGCACGGAATTAGCATGATGGACCATGCCAACGCGCCGAGATGCAGCGTTGCCTTACTCTATCCTAAGTCTTTGATCGTTTGACGAATGCACCCGCCAAACAGGACGTAATAACAGACCTCGCACCCTTTCGGCGAATCGACAATCGAACCCGTTATTGACCATTGTTACCCTACCACTTCGAGATCTCTGCAGCAACCTTCTCTACAACTGGGCCCCAGTCTCCAGGACTTCGCTGACGCACTACCTGGATGCAGTTATACCAAGGTGTGTGCTCGTCCAAACCCCAACGCCAGTTGGATTCAGTATGCACCATGACGAAGGTTGGGATGCCAAGGGCTCCGGCCAGATGTGCCGGGCTGCTACACACCGTTACAACCGCGTCAAGTTGCTCGATCAGCGCGGCCGTGTCGGCAAAGTCAGTAATGATATGATCCAGTCGGATCAGAGACGTTCCCTCTGCCTCAACGGCACATGGCCCGCACTGCAAGGCGTAAAAGGTAACGTCGCGTAACTGCATCAATGGTCCTAAGTCGAGCACATCACAAGAACGTCGGTTGTTATTCAGGTTTTCGGGGTTGCCTGTCCAAGCTACGCCGATTTTCAACCGGGTTCCGGAGGGTGCTTTCGGAAGTCGGGGGCTACATGAAGGCGCGACCAAATAGGGAGTTGACCTGAGACTCGCAGCTGAAACCCCAAGTAAATGTGGAACCGCCAATAATGGCACTTGTGCCGTAGCTCCGGTTGGACAACCCTCAGAGGCGCTGATTACCTCAACTGGCCGCTGCAAGTTCGCCTGGAATAAGCGAACAAGGGATTTGGCAACCACGAGCGTCACATGCGAACGAGCACGAGCTAATACCTCTGGAACGAATCTCACAAATTGCAATCCATCTCCAAGCCCGTCCTCTGAATGAACGATAAGTCTATCGCCGTCTCTTAGTGGAGAACCATCCCACCAAGGAATTGCGTTGAGACCGTTCCTGAAAGACGAATTCTCGGGAGAAGCGTACTGCCACATGGCTTGCCTATCGGCGAAGCCGCCGAGAATGTCGCCAGCTCGCAGGCGAAGAAATGACCGCCGCGCGCGAGCTTCAGGGCTGATTGCCGGTGTCGCAAAAGTCGCCTCAACGTAGCGTTGGTAGTCTACACGGTCTCCGCGAGCAAGGGCGACCTCCGCGAGCCCACAGAGCCCTTCCAAGACTGACTCTGGAACCTCTGTCGCGTGGGAATACGCCTTCTTTGCGTCCGCGAGCAAAGCTTGAAACAGGCACACGTCGCCGAGCATAATCCATAAGGAACCATCGCGCGGAGTTAGCCTAGCCGCCTTCCGCAAAAGACTGGCAGCTTTAGCAAACATTCGGAGATGAACGTAAGCGAATGCAGCATCTCGAAGAGTTCGGCAGTCGTTTGGTCTGCAAGTGAGCATTTCACCCAATACGACAACCGCCTCAGCGTAGCACTTAGACTCCAAGAGACGTTCAGCCTGCTTGTTTGATTCAATAAAATCGGGCATACCAGTGACCTTTGTCATAGTCCGGGGAGTTTCACGACCGTTCGCCCCCACTGATAAAGCGGCGTAAGGCTAGTATGCATTCACTCCTGCCTACGATTGCGTCCGTTTGAACTTCTATGTCCCTACGAGCACCCCTAGGACTGCGTAGAAGATGTCCGTTGGGTCCGCTTCGCGCGTATCTCGGCTTCTTGAACAGCGTCGATTTCGTAACAATGTTCCGGCCCGGGAAAATGTCCAACGCGAACCTCGTGGGCATAGGCACTAAAAGCGTTTTCAATATCGGATCCTATATGTGCATACTGTTTCACAAACTTGGGAGCAATGTCACCAACGAAATTGCCGAGAATATCATGGGATATTACAAGCTGTCCGTCAACTTGTGGGCCTGCACCGATACCGTAGACTGGCACATCGAGATGTTCTCGGATGTATGCGGCAGTTTCTGATGGCATTGCTTCGAGGATTAATGAGAATGCTCCAGCATTCTGCAATGCTAAAGCGTCTTCAACCAAGCGATTAGCAGCGTCGAGTGATTTACCTTGAACTCGATATCCGCCAAGTTGAGAAAGGCTTTGTGGTGTGAGCCCCAGATGGCCCATCACGTTGATGCCCGCATCTACCATGGACCGGACACGTGCACTGATTCGCGCGCCTCCCTCGCACTTCACCGCATCACATCCAAGCGCAACAAAATGTCCAGCGTTAAGAACAGCATCCCGATCTGCCGCTTGATAAGACATGAACGGAAGGTCGCCAATAACGAAAGCGCGCTTTACACCGCGGCACACGCTGCGGACAAACACGAGCATCTCGGTCATGCCAATCTCCAGCGTGTTCGGCAGGCCCATCATTGTCATCGCGGCAGAGTCGCCAACCAGAATCATGTCAACGCCTGCACGCTCTGCAAACACTGCGGTTGGATAGTCGTAGGCCGTAACGAATACCGTCGACTCATTACGGGCTCTCATCGCAGCGAGGGTTGCAACCGTGACTTTCTTAGCAGTCATTAATCGTGCTCGGTTTTGGATGTAAGCATTGCTATTGACGGGCTACGACTAGATCGGCATGGCACAGACGATGTAAATCATCAACGTCTCGTTTATTACGATATCCGCAGAAGCTATGCAGCATCGATTTACGCTCCCGCTCAATCGCAGGACATATTATCCCGGTCATCGCCTGCGATCCTGAGTCGAGCGCGTCGGAGAGGATGCCTCCTAAAATCAGGCATGATCGGGAAAGCGCATATCCCGCTTGGATAACAAGCTGGCAAGTTCCAGTATACATTCTCGAGTTATACCTGGTAAAAGGGTACCGTTGATAGATGGCGTATATAGAATGCCGCGATTCACCAAGAAGATGTTCTGTCCAGAGCCTTCACTTAGCATTCCATCGGATCCAAGCGCAATCCCCTCGGCAAAACCGTTTGCCGAAGCTTCCATTTTAATGAGTTGACTATTTAGATAATTCCCCGCCATCTTTGCCATTGCTGGAATAGTATTTGGGGCTGCGCGATGCCAACTTGAGACACACACATCTACCCCGTGCTCCAGCGCGCTATTGCCAAGATAAGGACCCCA
The DNA here is from genome assembly GCA_003136975.1 of Gemmatimonadota bacterium. GTDB lineage: Bacteria > Gemmatimonadota > Gemmatimonadetes > Gemmatimonadales > Gemmatimonadaceae > Fen-1247. The sequence continues at coordinate 3,294 of PLEG01000090.1, forward strand.
AGGCCAACAAGGTAGATATACTTCGGGGTGACTCTCGAACGGCATCATTCCGGCCGCGCCGTATCCACGGACAACCATCGGACGAAGATAGCAAGCATCGACGCCATTTCTGATCACCAATTCGCAACATGCAATTGCCAACTCCTCAATAGTGAACTTGATCTCGGTATGATAGATCTTGCAAGAATTGTAGAGCCGTTGGAGGTGATCCTTAAGGCGAAAGATCGCTGGTCCGTTCGAAGTGTTGTAACATCGAATCCCCTCGAAAATGGAAGAGCCAAACTGCACTGAATGGCTAAGCACATGAATGTGTGCGCTGGCCCAAGGTATAAATTCTCCGTCCCGCCAGATCCATTCTGTCTCTATAATTTCTGACATTGGTAGAGGTATGAGGGGATACTGCGACGTAGGGATATGCTAAACTCCGATACCCCGCTTTCTCGGCTAGTCAGACCGTCTTCTGCCCTAGCACTGTCGCCACGACAATACAAACGGCAGCAGCACGCTTCTACGGTTAATCACCGGTCGTGGAGAATGGGCTCGAACTCAATCCGAACATTAGAACAAATCGTAGGTAAATAACCTTCTCAACACAATACATCGACTTGATCTCGCTGGTCATCCGCGTTGCATCGCCTGAAGGACTGTAATAGTCCGGAGCTGCTGCGTACTCTTGTGCACATACGAGTCAATATCACTTCGTGAGGCGCAAAGGATCACACTCCTGTCTATCCCCCGATGCTCTGCTCCCCGTTTCGTGAGACAGATTCAGGAGCGCACTGTGCGCTCTTTTGCCCGGGCGACGCTCGTCGCCTGAGGCTGGCCCTGTCCTAATTCCTGCATGCGCCGATATTCTGACGGCGCTCGGTAGCGAAGCGCCGAATGAGGTGCCACACCGTTGTAATCGCCGATCCAGCCTGGTATCTGATCAAGGACAGCGGCCGCTGTGCTTCGGTCTGCCCCATTGAGATAGTCTCGTCGGAGCGTATTGACGAAAGCCTCCGACATCCCGTTCGACTGCGGACTGTATGCCGGCGTCGTCACCGGAGACAGGCCGAGCCGCTCGGCCGTGCAGACGGTGTCGAGCGCAGTGTAGATACTTCCGTTATCACTCAGGAATTGCACGCGCTCGACAGGCGGCACGCTGCCGAAGCGCGCTCGGGCAGCGAGCGTGAGAAGCTGCTGTACATCGGTCGAGCGATACTTCCGCGGCACCGCCACATGCGCGATTGCTTCGCGATCATGGCAGTCCAGGATGAAGCCCAACTCGACCAGCTCCCCATTCCAGCACGAGATCTCAAGCGTGTCACTCGACCAGCGTTCGTTCGAGCGTCCTCGCATAATGCGGCCGGTGTGCGCACGCCCGCTCCGACGACGTCCAGGTCGTGGCAAGTTCCACGCGTTAATCTCCATCACGCGCCGAATGCGCTTGCGATTATACGAAGTATCGAAGGTGCGATTGACCATCGCTGTCACACGCCGATAGTCGTAGGAACCACGCTGGCGGATAACCTCGCGGATCTGTGCAGTGACCGCGGGATCATCGGCCTTCGCATATTGCACGGGACGTCCGTGAGTGCCACGGTACGGTGTCGCGCGACCGATTGAGAGTGTGCGGCAAATCGCCGCGATTGAGTGTCCTGTCATTTGCTCACAACGCCGTACCAAAGAGGCTTTTTTTAATTTCATCACGAGCAGCCTGGAGGATCTCGACCTCCATGGTCTTACGACCCAGGGCGCGCTCTAGCTCGCGGATCCTCTGATCTCGTACCTTGAGCTCCGAGATCGGAACGACATCCTCATTGGCTGCGACCGCGACTCGGGCACCGCCATTGATACGTCGCTTCCAGTGCTGAAGGAGCGAAGGCTGTATGCCCAGCTCACGGCTCAGCTCAGCGGCCGTGATCTCGCCGCTTGTCACACGGCGAACTGCTTCCTGCTTGAACTCGACGCTAAATAGCCGCCGCCCATCGGAACCCTTCTGATGCTTCTCCATGGTTTGACCCCGCTCCGAATGACTGATAATATCTCATCCGAAACTGTCTNNGAGCACAGCACCGAGATCAACCCCTATTCGGAGGACCTGTCAGTATACCGCCCATGTTGGAATATTATACCTCAAAGCTTCGTGGTGTTTCCGGTAGTTACTGAATGTTTCCGGGGTCTACCTTTATCAGTCACTATGCGCAAAAGAGAGCGGACCCACAATCCGGCTTCATACGGCTTGCGGAAGGGACGCTCCCCGAACCCAAGTTGCAGGGGCCTGTAGCATGATCTCTCGGTCCCGTCTGTTCGCTCCCGTACTACTAGGCATATCCACTTTCCGCGCTGATAATCCACTCGCCAGTTCGCCCACGCTTCCTCGGGAGAGGAGTACGGGATTCACTCCGAGTTCCGAGCAAATATTAGGGTAATGAAAAAGACAGATTAACTCCCCTACTTAGTCCAATGAGAGCTGGCCTAGGGTTCGGTGGACTTGATTCTCAATTTATAGTTAGATTTTTCTCTATGACGCCCTCATCCCGGTCAGGACTCGATTACCGGCCCTCATACGTTGCTGCTACAATTGCAGCAGCACTTGTATTCGTCCTTTACTTACTCACGTTGTCACCTACGACCGTGATGTGGGACACCAGCGAGTACATCACAGCTGCTTACACCTTCGGATTGCCGCATCCACCGGGCAATCCGTTCTTTGTACTTCTTGGTAGAGTCTTCTCTCTTCTTCCCATCGCCCCCAACATTGCGATGCGGATTAACACGATGGCTGCGCTCTGTAGCGCAATAGCAGCTGGTATATGGTTCTTAATCACCGAGCGCGTCCTGGCGAGTTGGCTGCAGCGGCGGTGGCAGCGGATCACTGGCGGTGCCATTGCGGTTTTAATTGGATCTACCGAATTCACTGTTTGGGCTCAATCGGTAGTTAATGAGAAAGTGTATACAGTTTCTCTTGTTGGCATTGCGATCATTGCATGGCTAACGGTCCGCTGGTGTGACAATCCTGACGGCCCCAAGGCTGACCGGCTGCTTGTATTAGTAGGCTATTTGAGCGGGCTTGGCTATGCAAACCATATGGCGGGTTTCCTCGCGCTCCCGGCAGTCTGCGTCGCCGTCCTCGTTGTTCGACCACGTACCTTTCTTAGGTGGAAGCTTGTACTTGCCGGGGTTCTCGCGATCGTGCTTGGGATGACTCCGTTTCTCACTCAACCGATCCGGGCGGCTTACTTTCCTCGCATTAATGAAGGCGAAGTCACCGGCTGTACTACAAAGCTGGCCGTGGGTTGTACGTTCAGTAAGACAACGTACGATCGGTTTATATACAACTTTAATCGCGACCAATATGGCAAACCATCTGTGCTTGACCGCCAGATTTCCTATCCAGCACAGCTCGGTATGTGGTGGACATATTTCAGATGGCAGTGGTTACGCGATCCAGACGGGACACATCCGGGACTGCAGGCTTTCCTCACATGGATATTCTTATTGCTTGGGTTACTAGGTGGGTACGTTCATTGGCGAAGAGACAGACGAACCTTTTGGTTTTTCGCGTCGCTTATAGGAACGTTGACATTCGTGCTCATTTTCTACCTCAACTTTAAGTATGGATTCTCTCAAGCTCCGGACCTCGGGCAGACTGTCCCAAGAGAAGTACGTGATCGTGACTACTTTTTCGTCTGGAGTTTTAGCGCTGCCAGTGTTTGGTTCTCTCTCGGTCTCCTGTTCGTATGGAAACAGGTCGCAGAACTGTTCGGCATGGATACGTCGCGTGCAGATGGCGAAATAGTTCCAGTTCCGCGAGGCAGGAGTTGGATCGCAGCTTCGCCCTTGCTACTAATTGCCTTTATTCCCCTGGTCGCGAATCGATCATCAGCATCACGACATGGACAAACGGACACTCGCGATTTTGCCCACGACTTGCTTGAATCAGTCGAGCCGTATGGCGTCCTTATAACTGTTGCGGACAACGACTCGTTCCCGCTCTGGTACGCTCAGGAGGTAGAAGGAGTCAGAAAGGATGTGACAGTTTTGTGCACATCACTGCTCAATACTGACTGGTACACGCGACAGTTCATACGAAACCCCATTCGCCCATACGACATTCTAAATGGACCACCAGTCTACGCTGGACGTAACTGGCCTATGCCTAGGGGACCACTCATAAGTCTAACATTTGCACAGTCAGATGCTGCACCGCCGATTGTCCAACTTACCGAGCCGCAAGAACTTAAGACGAACAGCGGTTACAGTTATACTATACATCCGCGTGACCTCGGTGATGGCTATCACGGATTAGAGCGAGCTGATCTGTTTGTGCTGTACATCATCCGAGACGCATTCCCGTCAACGCCAGTATTCTTCAGCCGTACAGATGGATCCTATCCTGAAGATTTGGGGTTCGGAAGCTACCTGGTGACAACTGGCTTGGCTCGGAAGCTAGTTACGAACCCACCGACACCATCGCCAACTATGGTCAATATACCAGGCGATGGGTGGCTTGATGTCAGTACGACATACTCTCTCTGGACCCAATCTTTTGCGGGGACTAAATCTCTCCAACGACTTCATCGTTGGGTTGACAAACCATCGATTGGAATCCCCTACGGCTATGTGCGTGTTGGTTCTATCTTGGCTGCTGGATTAGCGCAATCAGGCCGTGAAAGTGATGCGCGGCAGGTAATGGAGACAACTCTCGGTGTAGCACGTAGTACACAGCTCACCGACCTATTGGCAGCGACCACGTCGACACGGTAGCAATATCAGACATTTCTACGGGAATATGAGAAAAGCGCTGGTCCAGTGACACGCTTGAGATCTCGT
>PLEG01000073.1 GCA_003136975.1 Gemmatimonadota bacterium
CCAGCCGTCTGTGGCCTGCGGCGTCGCGCTCAGGAGCTGAGTAAAGCTTCGATTTTTCTCGTGAGTGGCGCGAAGCTGAGGTCCGCGCCAGCCGCTCGCCGCGCGACTTCACCGGCAGTTTCGCGCTGGCCCTCGGAGAACAGCTCGCCGACGATCCATGGACCCGCCGCCGGGTTACGCCACCAGTCTTCGTTGAAGCGATTCACCAGACCCTCGTCCAGCAGCGACTGAAGCTGCCACGCCCGCAGGTATCGCGTGGAGTAGAATCGCGAATCGAGATCGATGAACGCGTCCGCGCGCCGGTACCGGAAGCCAGTCGCAGCGGCCAACATCTCCACGTACATGTCCGGCAGCGACTTCCAACCCACACCACCACCGTACACCTGTACCTCGTACAGAAACTTCGCGCAGTAACGGCGAACGAAATGCAGCTCCTCGAAGCCAGCGAGGCGCAGGAACGCGCCCGTCCGATTTCGGTCCAGGCCGGTATAACGCAGCAGCCACTCCCGCTGTTGCATTCTGTGATCGAACAGCATCGCGTAGCCTTCCGTTACCGAGTTGTCACCGAGCCAGCGGTACTCGAACGGATAATCGGCCCGCGCATTCGCGAAGTGAAGCGCGTGACCAAGTTCGTGAAGGAAGGTTCCGTAGTCCGCCTGTCCGCCATGCGGACGAAGCACGAGATACACTTCTTCAGGTATGCGAACGGGAGAACAGAATGCGCGCGGACGCTTTCCCGGACGATCACCAATGTCCAGCGTGATGTGACCGGCGGCCGTCGCATCCAGACCCATCTCCGAGCAATTTCGCCGAATGACGCTCTCCATCACCGACTCGGGAAACGCGTCGTCGAACTCGCGCAGACGGAACAGCGCGAGAGAATCCGCGCGGGTCGCTTCGCCTCGCGCGATTCCAAATGCCCTGAGCCTCTCGTTCAACACCGAGTCCCACATCGATGCGGTGTCCCGTAGAAACGCTTCACATTCCGCGCCGAGCGACACGAGCGACAAGCCGCTAACAGTTTCAAACGTCGCATTGTAACCCGGCGCGATGTCCATCGCCTCGACCGCATCGAGCTCGCGCTCAAGGCGCTCGAGCCGCAACGGAGCGAACGATTCCTCGACCACCCGCGCACGCGCGGTGTCTATCGCTTCCCGATCGCCAGCGTCGGAGCTGTTTGCGATGTCGATCGCGGCTCTCTGGTACGGAATAACTCGACCGTCCGCAACGCGGATCACAGACTCATTCTCGAGCGCCACTTCACGCTCGTCGAGGCTTGCCAGTTGCCGACCTACGCGTGCTTCGACCTGCCATTCCAGCATCATGCGCGCGGCGCGCGCATCTTCGGAACCTTCGGCGGCGTCGCGAAACCGCCCGAGACATCCACCGAGCGTTTCGTCGCTGAGGATGTCAGGATAGCGCGCGTAGATCGCCTGAAGCGCGGCTTCGGGCTTGAGCCCGGAGTATGCCAGGTACCCTTCTCGTGAAACGTCTTCGGTGAATGCTTGTGCCCGCCCCCGCAGACGTTCCAGATTCATCGTGCTAGCTTGTCGCGCAGATAGCGGGCAACTTCGCTCGCACCGACACGGTCCTGAGCCAGCGTGTCGCGATCGCGAACGGTGACTGCGTTGTCCGTCGCCGACTCGCTATCCACCGTTATGCAGAACGGCGTTCCAACCTCGTCCTGCCTCCGGTAGCGCTTTCCGATACTGCCGGACTCGTCGTAGTCCACCGTGAATTCGCGTCGCAGATCATTTGAGATTGCGTGCGCCATGTCCGGCTGGCCATCCTTCTTGGTGAGCGGAAATACCGCTGCCTTCACAGGCGCCAGAGCCGGATCGAGGCCGAGCACCACGCGCCCCTCTTCCTCGCCAGGAACGCTCTCCTCGCGATACGCGTTGACGAGCACCGCGAGCGTTACACGATCTGCACCGACCGACGTCTCGACGACCCACGGTATGTATCTGCGGTTGTTCGCCTGGTCGAAATATTCCAGCTTCCGCCCGGAGAATTCCGTGTGCTGTCTGAGATCAAAATCTCCGCGATTGTGAACTCCTTCTATCTCCTGAAAGCCGAGCGTTCCGCCAAAGTCGAACTCGACATCGAATGCTCCCTTCGCATAGTGCGCCAGCTCGGCTGGCGTATGCTGGTGAAACTCCAGACGCGACTCGCTCAGTCCGAGCGCGCGATGCCACGCCATGCGCTCGCCCTTCCAGTAGTCGAACCATTCATTCGCTTTTTCCGGCTCGACGAAGAACTGCATCTCCATCTGCTCGAACTCGCGAGTGCGAAAGATGAAATTGCCAGGCGTTATCTCGTTGCGGAACGCCTTGCCGATCTGCGCTATGCCGAACGGGATTTTCTGGCGCATGGACTGCTGCACGTTCAGGAAATTCACGAAGATTCCCTGCGCCGTTTCGGGACGCAGGTAAACCGTCGCGGCGCTTTCCTCAACCGCACCCATGAATGTCTTGAACATGAGATTGAACTGGCGCGGCTCCGTAAGATCGCAATCGGCAAACTCACCCGGGCGCTTGCTCGGCTTCCGGAGACAACGGGCATCCTCGAGCTTGTCAGCGCGGAAGCGGCCCTTGCATGCCCTGCAGTCAACGAGTGGATCCACAAAACCGGCGACGTGCCCGCTGGCTTCCCACACACGCGGATGCATCAGGATCGCCGCATCGAGCCCCTCAACGTCGTCGCGCGAGCGCACCATCGCGTTCCACCACCGGTCCTTGATGTTCTTCTTGAGCTCGACACCCAACGGGCCGTAGTCCCACACAGAGCCGGTGCCACCGTAAATCTCGGATGACTGGAAGATGTAGCCCCGCCGCTTGCACAGCGACACAAGCTTCTCCATCACGTCCGGGTGATTCATTCTTTACAATCCAATTATCTGGTCGCGCCGTGTACCGACGCTGACGTAGGTGATGGGCGCTTCGACGAGTGCCTCGATCCTGTTGAGATACGCCCGCGCAGCCTGTGGCAGATCCTCGAGCGTGCGCGCATCCGCGGTCGACGTGCGCCATCCAGCGAAAGTCTCGTACACTGGTTCCGCATGTTCGAGCATCTTCAGGTCACCGGGAAATTCGGTGAACACATCGGTGCCGACACGATACGCGGTGCAGAGCTTTATCTCATCAAGAGTATCGAGCACATCGAGCTTCGTCACGGCTAGATCGGTGAGGCCGTTGATGCGAACCGCGTAGCGCACGACCACCGCGTCAAACCAACCGCAACGCCGCGCGCGTCCGGTGGTGGCGCCGAACTCGTTGCCTAGCTGGCGCATCTGCGACTGCAGCGGCTCCGCGAACTCGGTTGGCAGCGGGCCCTGGCCAACACGCGTCGTGTACGCCTTGACGACACCGAGGCAGCGGTCGAGCGATCTCGGAGATATGCCAACTCCCACGGCCGCGCCACCAGACGTCGTCGTGCTCGACGTGACGAATGGGTACGTGCCGTGATCCACGTCGAGCAGCGAACCCTGCGCCCCTTCGAGCAGAACGGCGGCATTGCTCCGTTGAGCACGATGAACGGCAAGCCCGACATCCTCGGCGAGCGACAGAAGCCGCGGCGCCAGACGCTCGAGCAATGTTATTGTTTCGTCGACTGACGCGCGTTCCGGAACGCCCCACGCCATCAATTGCGCATTGGCGTGCGCAACCGCCGCTTCGAGTCTTGGACGAAGGGTCGCCGGATGACGCAGATCCAGAACGCGCACGCCGCGGCGTGCAATCTTATCCTCGTACGCCGGCCCGATCCCCCGCCCCGTGGTGCCGATCGCGCGGCTCGCGGCGCTGCTGGAATCGACAAGCTTGTGATAGGGCAGCACCAGGTGCGCCCGCTCACTTACGTACAGCCTGCCCTCGACGTCCACGCCGTCGGCGACTAGCTCGTCTATTTCCGTGAAAAGGGTTTCAGGGTCGAGCACGACACCGTTACCGATGGCGCAGCGCACGCCGCCATGCAGGATTCCGCTCGGAATCTGGTGCAGCACGAACGACGTGTCGCCAAGATCCACGGTATGGCCCGCGTTGGCGCCTCCCTGGTAGCGCACGACCCAGTCGGCGCGCTCAGAGAGCACATCGACCAGTTTCCCCTTCCCTTCGTCTCCCCACTGTGCACCGACTACGACAACGGTGCGTGTTGCAGCATCAAACATGGTGACCCCGTAAACACAAAAACGCCCCGTCTGGCGCGGCGGGGCGTGCTGTTAATCTACGTGTTTGTACGGGCCTGTCAACGTGAGACTCGCCTCTGTGAGACTCGCCTGTGCGAGCCTCTCCCCTGGATCAGCCGTCCCGCTCGAGGTGCGGCTCGCTCTCTATCGGCAGAAACACTGAGAACGTCGAGCCATGACCATATTCGCTGGTGAGCGTCACCCGGCCGCCCAGCGCGCCTGAGAGCTTCCGCGTTATGCTGAGGCCGAGACCAGTGCCGCCAAACTCACGCGTGCGCGACTGGTCGACCTGCCTGAAGTCGTCCCATATCGCGGCAAGATCCTCCTTGCGGATCCCGATCCCCGTGTCGGTAACGTCCAGACGAACGAGCGCACCCTCACGTGCGGCAGTCAGCGTGATGCTTCCGGAGTGCGTGAACTTCACTGCGTTGGACAGAAGATTGAGCATGATCTGCTTCATCTTGGTCCGATCCGTGGTCATGTGCAGCGGCTCATCAGGCCCGATCCAGCGATACGCGAGCCCCTTTTTCTTGATGAGCGGATCGACCTGCACCGAGGCTTCACGCATGACTTCCTGAAGTATCGTGTCCTCGAGATTCAACGGCATGCGTCCAGCTTCTATTTTCGCGAGGTCGAGAATGTCGTTGATGAGAGCGAGCAGATGCTGCGCCGCAGCGCGAATGCGAGTAAGCCCCTCTTCCTGCCGGTCATTCAGATCGCCGTAGATGCGGTCGAGCATGAGCGCCGTGTAACCAATGAGCGCATTGATCGGAGTACGCAACTCGTGCGACATGCTCGCAAGAAATTCGGACTTGAGCCGGCTTGCCTTCTCAAGCTCGCGCGATTGCCATTGCAGGCGCACGTTCTGCTCGCCCAGATCCGCCGTAGCTGCACGCACACGTGCTTCCAGCTCGTTGCTGAAGTTCTTCAGCTCCTTGTAGAGTCGCTCATTTTCCGCCTGCTCGGTGAGATCATGCAGCACCGATACGATTGCGAGCGGCTCGCCGCGGCGGTCCAGGATCTTTCCGGCGAGCACTTCCATTGGAATGATCTCGCGCATATCGCCGGGCCGTTCCAACTCCATGTCCTCGCGCCGCGCCGCTTCGGGGCTGAGACTGAAGTCCGAAATGAACGTCGTGAACTTTGTATCATTCGCGCGAACCGCGGATGATCGATCGCCACTCGCGTATCCAATGTTGGATGTCGCAGATCCAAAGAGAAGTTCCGCCTGCCGATTCATCAGGATGATATTGGAGCGATCGTCCGTCACCAGAATTGGATCGGCGACATTCGTCAATATCAGGTTCAGGCGATCGCTCTCGCGCTTTGCCTCGTACTCGGCGAGGCGCACTCGCTGTACCTGTAGCTCCAACTCACCCGCCGCACGACGCAGGTCGGTCACGTCGCGAAGCACAGAGACGACAGCCGTTTCGTCTTCGTCCAGCGGTTGCGTCAAAACCTCGAACAGCAGATCTGTGCCGTCGTCCGGGTCCACCATGTTCAGCTCGCGGGCTAGCGCACCCCCGCTCGTAACTGTACCGGTGCTGTCCTTCGAGAGATGGGATGCAAGCAGGAGATTGTTGATCTCGACAGCGCGCCGGCGGCCGTCCGAATCGCGTTCCCCCATGGAGAGGATATGCTCAGCGCGCTGATTCTGTACCACGATCCGGCGCTCGCCGTCGATGATTACGATGGGATCCGGCAACGAGTTCACGATCGACGTCAGGACGGAACGCTGCTCAGCCAACTCCTCGGCGCGATGCCTGTGCGCGTCGGCGGCGGCGACGCGAGAGAGCATCGGGCCAGCGAGCTGCGCGGCTCTCGTGATGGCGCCCAGGCGGACAGACCTGGAATTGGTCTCGAGCACAAATACGCCATACGGCGATGAGGCGACGCGCTCAAAGCCCGCTGATAATTCATCGAGATCATCCCTGGGTTCGACCTGGCATGGCGCGACGATCAGGCGCGCCGCATCCGACGCGCTGAGAAAGAGCGGCGCGTCGATATCCCGGGGCTGCGCAAACGGAACGGCGATGAGACGCGTGTTGCGTGACACACCTGAGCGCGGTGGGCCATGGCTGCACGCGACGACCCGCATCCCGAGCAGCGCAACGACGAACGGATCATTCGCATCGTCGGTCGTGCGTGACGTTGGAGGCTCGCGACCCTCATAGCCGAGGCTTACAACCGGATTGAGTTGCCGAGAGAGCGCATCCAGCACCATGACGTAGCCGCGATTGGAATGTGCAGTCGCGCAGAACCGCGCGAGCAGCACACCGGCCGCTGAGCTGAAATCAGGAGCCGCAGCTACAGCCGCGAGCAGTGATTCGAGCCACGCAGCCGCATCACCCTCCGGAGAAGTTACCGGCGTGCGGTCATGCGCCGAGCTGGTCAAGACGTCGCCGTAGCTCTGCGTTCTCGATCTGCACGCGCTCGAGTTCGTCGGCCGCGGCCAGTTCGCGAGGACGCGACATGGGTTGAGTTATACCAACGGCTTCGGAGTACTTGAGATACGTCTCGATCGAAGCCACAACGATTCTAGCTTCGACCGTCACGAGGTCGATGCCGACAAGCGACACGCGCACCCAAGCGTCAATCACGATTCCCTTGTCGAGAACCCGGTCGAGAATATCAATCAGTGAGCTTCCACTCGGTGACCGCTCAACGGCCATGACTCCTCCTAGTCAGATGAAGACAGCTTGGCGAGCTGACGCTCGATGCGGTCAAGTCGATCGTTCAGATCGCTCGCCGCGACGGCAGGCGCCGTTTGGCTCGTCAGACGCGGGTCGTACCGCCACCAGTTCATACCAATTTGTTCGGCCTTGTCGATCGAGCACACGAGCAGACGAATCTGAATTGTTAAAAGCTCGACATTGGCAAGGTTAATCTTGATGTCACCAGCTATTACCAGGCCCTTATCGAGTACCCGATCAAGGATCTCGACAAGACCAGTGCTACGCGACGGAGAAGCGAGTTCAGGCAATTGGGATCCTCACTTAAGGCGACCCAATGGGCCGAGGTCAATCTGCAAGTCTTCCTCCGAAAGGCCGAAAACACGTTTGAGCTCACCCATCCTGTCGTTCAACCTCGCAAGAGCCAGTCCCAATCGCTCAACCTCTTCCTCGGTCAGGCGACCGCCTTCCATTCGTCGGACGGCCTGATGTTCCAGCACTTTACGAAGCACCTCGATCAGCGTCAATACGAGCCGCGCGAGACCCGTCTCCGGGCCAGACACATCCGCGTTGATCCGTTCGGGCAAGCCTTGAGCCACAGCGTTGAGCGACTGCTCCGCCGGTTCTCGCTTGGCCTTAGAATACTCCGCTTCCACGTCTCGCGTAATAGACGGAGCAAGAATCGGTGCAGCCGCAAATGGCACTCCTTTGTGCGGGACCGCTCCCATCGCGCCAGCGAGCGACCGTCCGGCGGTCTCAGCCGGCCCCGGCCCACGCCGAAGCTCTGCCGTAGCCACCGCCTGAAGCAACAAACCGATGTTTAGTTTGATGAGATCGACGTCCGCCACCGCTATTGTCACTTCGCCATGCACCACGGCGCCGCGATCGAGAACGGTGTTCAGCAGGTCGCTAAGGTCAAGCGCGTCGTCGCCCAGAAGGGTGGTCGCCTGACCTATGCTTACCTCCTCGAATGGAGTTCCGTCAGTTGTCACGGACAAAGTGGTAGGGTGGCCATGGACCGGTAAAGTCGATGCGCATGCCGGCCGGCTCGTACGTCGCGATGATCTCGGTCAGCACAGTTCGGAATGGCTCATACTCCTCATCGGCAACGAGGTACGCACCGTCCAGTAATACTCCGGGCTCGTTCGCCAACGCGGTTGCACGCGCGATACTCGCGCGCGACCGACTGGATAGCGCGTCGTGTGTCTGCTCAACGATTCGCACCGCTGCATCCCGGGTCGCTGCCTTGCGCGCGTCCGCGAGCTTGCGGCGAAGCAGATATGCCTGCCCCGGAGGCGCTACACTCGCCTGCTGCTCGAGCACTGCAAGCGCCGAGTCCATTTTCTCGGCAGCGGCAGCGAGCGACACCTGATCACCGGACACGCGCACGCCAAACTCTTTCGCTCCACTCACGCGATCCAACGTGTCCCGAAAATCTGCCGCCTTGCCAGCCAGCATGTCGGTGACACCGGCTTGGTCGCTGAACATGACCCACATGGGAAAGGGTACGACGGCGCCCCGATCACCAGCCCACATTACCAGCGCGTCGTGCGTAACTGCGCGCGGCGTCAACCATTCCGGATCGTCCATTCGTTCAGCTGGTTTGTCACCGGAATATTCACCGGCGTCGAGCGAGCTTACCAGCGCGGCAATGTCCGCGTGCGCGACGAGTCGCACCGCCTCGCGATCGATCCCGCGTGGCACGCCGTTCAGCGGGAGTGTGGCGGGCACAACACAATACACGTACTCGATAGTCTCGCTCAACGTGTCTCGTCATTGTCGCGAGCGACGCGGACAGGGCCGCCGCCAATCGACATTCCGAGTTGCTCGCGCCATTCACGCACCTCGCGAAGCCGTTGCATTATCGCCTTCTCGCGAATGAGGTATTCATCGTCGTCAATGTCGCCCGCTTCGAGCTCGAGTTGGAGGCACATGAGATCCTCCTTTACAGACGAATCATCAGTAAGCTCATCCTCCACTGCTCGGCGAACCTTGTCGAGCGTCCACATGGTGCCATCCCATGGGCCGGTGAAGGGCGCTAGTAGAATCGATGAAAGTAATCCCACGCTAGTCCGCCTTCTCCAGCTTGAGCTTGATATTCACAAAGTTGTACGGTGGCCACGGCCCGGTGTACTTGAACGCGAGCAGATGTTCGAAGCGAAGGCTCAATTCCTTCACCGCGTCGTCGAACGCCTTCTCGTCGGACCGGTTTACAAGGAAGGCGGCATTCATGATCATGCGGTCGCCAATCACCTTGTTGCTTCGGCTTGCAACCGACACGCGCCTGAGCTCCTCGTGTACTGTCGCGACGTATCGGCCGGCAGAGTCCTCCAGCGCCCCCTCAATCAGGCGACCGAGCTGCATGCGCGCGAAGTACGTAGACGACGCCGCATTGCGGGTGATTTCGTCCTTCAGCTTTCGTATCTCGTCGTTGTCATGCTCGATGCTCTCGACAACACGGTCGCGATCCCACCTGATCTGCACACCGAACTCGATCTTGTCCTTCATCTTCTCGAGAACGTCGGTAAATGCTTCGTACGTGGAGCGCAGCAGCTGTCCAACGTCCTCTTCCGATCTGAACACCGTTCCGAACGACATCGGTATCACGGTGAACTCACGCATCACTGTCTCGTTCACGAACTCGTGGGCGAGAACATTCTCACGCGTCGGATCATAGATCACAATCGGCGTGTCGCTGACCACGGCCGCCAGCTCCGCATGCTGCACCGTGTAAACCCGCGCGCCGCCACCGATGCCAATTTCACCGAAATCGCGTGCCGCCTGGTGCCTGATTATGCAATAGACGTACTTGCCCTCCTCGCCTGCACTCGCGAGCGATTCGCCCGCGGTTTCCGAACCGCTGCCGGCCTCGGCAATCGAAGCGTCGAGGGCCTTCATTCGGTCATCACTCAATCTTTGTTGTTCCATGTGCTTCCCAGACCTCCCCTCAAATAATCGGGGCTGCTACCCCCTGCAATGATTGCACCGGCAAGCGACGCGATCACATTCGAGACTCTTTCGACCCCCGCACCCGACAGCTCAGCAAGGGTATCACGCGCCGTGTGAACCCGCCTCAGCGAACCCCGTACACCCAGGCTGATCGTGCAGGCTGCCCACCCACGGTCCGAGAACGCGGTCGAATCCAGCAAGACACCGGGCAGACTGCGGCGAATCCGGACCTCAGCCCCGAACACCGCCGCCGCGCCCGGCAGATCCCACAGATCCCGTCCGATTCGCCCAGCTGTGATCGTCAGCGTGCCCTGGTCGTCCACTCCGTCGCAATTGATCGCCACACCCCTCGGCATTCCCTCCACCCAGGCGCGTGCTCCTGCAAGTCCAAATTCCTCCGCGGAAGTTACGACCACCCCGAGCGGTATCGCCAGATCGACGAGCCTCGCGGCTCCAAGGATCGACGCGACACCACTGGCGTTGTCGAGGGCTCCGTGACCCCGAGTATCGACCCACGAGAGTAATAATGGCACGGACGCGGCCGCCCCACAGCCAACCAGGACGAGCAGAATGC
>PLEG01000410.1 GCA_003136975.1 Gemmatimonadota bacterium
ATTTTGCGGAACTCCGCATCGACTGTAGCATAGCCCCCTAAGCTGTTCCCCAGAGTGGACAAAATCAAGGTTGGGGAAGTATCTTCTCCCCCTAGCGCCGCAGTCGGCGAAACAGACGTTTCCCTTTTGAGAGGACGTTGATGGCCGACCCGGGCCGGCTGGACGAGCTAAAACGCAAGTTCGAGGAGAATCCAAAGCGCTACTTCGCGCCCCTGGCCAACGAGTATCGTAAGGCCGGCGATCCGGAATTGGCGATCGAGCTTTGCCGTACCTACCTCCCGCAGCAGCCGACCCACATGAGTGGGTATATCGTGTACGGTCAGGCGCTGCACGATGCCGGACACGCTGACGAATCGGCGGCGGTCTTCAAACAGGCGCTGACTCTCGATCCCGAGAACATCATCGCGCTCCTGCATCTAGGTGATATCTCCCGCGCCGCTGGCGACAAGGTCAACGCGATGCGCTGGTACGGCAAGGTGCTCGAGCTGGATCCGCGCAACGAAGAAATAGCCGCATACATCACCTCGCTCGCTCAGCCAGGTTCCACCACCGCCACGCCGGCCGCTGCACGCCAGGCGCCATCTTCGGTGCGTCCTGAGCCGGAACACGACGAGTCGGCTGTTCGCCTCGAGGACATCTTCGCCCAGCCGGACGTGGCACAAATGCCCTTCGTTGCTGACGAAGGGGGAGCCGAACAGCCTCACGCTACGACTGATGATCCCTCCGATGAGCCGCTCGAGGCTACAGCGTGGCCCACAACGGGCGAAGCTGGCGCTACGGGCGCGGTAGCGCCTCAAGAGGGATCCGAGCCCTCGCCGGTGCTGGAAGGCCCGTGGCACGCCGCTACGCCGCCGGAAGAGACATCGGCCGACTATATGGAGACGACGGAAGAATCCTCCACACCGCTTCATCTCTCGGACTTCATGCCGGACGAAGACGCCGCATTCGCGCCCACGCCCGAGGAGCTAGGCCAGGCGCCCGCCGATTCACATCCCGAATCTCGCGCTGAGCCGCAGCCCGATTCGCATCCCGATTTGCATCCCGAGCAGGCGGCCGCACACGCAGACGCGCCCGTCGCGCCACTGCCCGCGGCTAACGCGGACGAATCTCCATTCGTGACGGAGACGATGGCGGAGCTATACGTGAAGCAGGGGCTTCGCGGCGAGGCACTTAGCATCTATCGCCAGCTCGCGCTCAAGCGGGACGATCCGAAGTTGCGCCAGCGGGTCGCGGAGCTCGAGGCCGAGCAATCCGCGGCGGCCACTGGAGAGACCGTGCGCGCGTTCTTCGCGCGCATCGGCGCGAAGCGGTCAGCCGAGCGTGTTGAACTCGCGGTGGATCGTAACTCGCCGCTTGCAGCCCTGTTCGGATCCGGTCCGCCGGACGCGGGCGATCTCAGTGCCGCGCAACGCCTTTCAGGCGCGTTCGGCACATCGCGGTCCAGCGATTCGCACTCCTGACGCCACGGTGGGCCCTCTACGTGTCGCCGTCATCAACGGCCCGAATCTCAACATGCTCGGCGTTCGCGAGCCAGAGATTTACGGTCGTGAGACTCTGGCACAGATAGAAGCGAGCCTTTCTGCCGCCGCCGCCGAGTTGAACGTGCAGCTCACATTCTTCCAGTCCAACGGAGAGGGAGAACTTGTGACCGAGGTCCAGCGCCTGCGCGGAACGGCCGATGGCGCGCTGATCAATGCGGGCGCGTACTCACATTCAAGCATCGCGCTCCGCGATGCCTTCGCGTCCGTGTCGGTGCCGTTCATCGAAGTTCACCTCTCCAATGTCCACGCACGCGAGCCGGAGCGGCATCGGCTGGTGCTCGCTGGACAGGCTGTCGGTGTGATATGCGGGTTCGGCAGCTATGGCTACGAGGCGGCGTTGCGCGGCCTCACTCGGCATCTCAGGGCGGGGAAGCAATGACCGATCGCCGCTCCGCTCGTGCCGCACGAGTCGTCGAAGCGTTGACCGAGAATCATCTCGACGCACTGCTCGTGACCGGGCGTGCGAATATCCGCTATCTCACCGGATTCTCGGGATCGAGTGCGCTGCTTCTCGTCACGGCGCGCGATAGTGTCCTGATCACTGACTTTCGGTATCAGACCCAGGTGAGTGACGAAGTCGGTGATCTGGTGCGCATTCGCGTCGAAGCGACAAGCCTCTGGGACGGCTTGTGGGCCGAGTTAGGCCACTTTCACGGCCGCGCCGTAATCGGTTTTGGCTCCGCGCACGTGACGCATCGCGAATTCCAGCGGTTCCTGGATGACGCAGCCGGTGCTCGCTGGCAGTGGCGCCCGCAGGGCGACATCGTGGAAGCGTTGCGCGAGTCAAAGGACGTGGACGAGGTAGCGTTGATCCGGCACGCGGCTGGAATGGCGACACGCGCGCTTTCCAACACGCTGCAGCAGGTCCGGTCGGGGCTCACCGAGCTCGAGGTGGCAGGCATTCTCGAGAAGGCGCTGCGAGACGAAGGAAGTGAAGCTCACCCATTCGAAACCATCGTCGCATCGGGTCCGCGCTCAGCGCTGCCGCATGCGCGCGCCAGCGGCAGGGCGATCGAGCGGAACGATCTTCTCCTGCTGGATTTTGGGGCTGAGCACGGTGGCTATTGTTCAGACGTGACCCGGACCGTAGTCGTTGGTCACGCGAGTGACGATGTTCGCGCGGTTTACGACATCGTGCGCGTGGCGAATGAGCGCGCGTCGAGCGCCGTTCGGGCGGGAATGACCGGTGCAAGCGCAGACGCCATTGCACGCGATTATATATCTGCCGCTGGCTACGGCGAGGATTTTGGACACTCCCTCGGCCACGGCATCGGCCTCGAGGTGCACGAGGCGCCGCGGCTGGCACGTACCGCCGCCGCGAAACTCCTGGCCGATACGGTCGTCACCATCGAACCGGGCATATATCGTCCGGAGTGGGGCGGCGTTCGGATCGAGGATGACGTATATCTCAGCGCGGATGGACCGCGCATACTCACCGATTTTACCCACGAACTGCTGGAGCTGTCCGCGTGATTGATCTGCGCTACGTCAAGAAGCTGGTCGAGATGCTGGACGAGTCCACGGTCGACTCGATCGAGATCTCGACCGAGAAGGGGATGAAGATCCGGATCTCCAAGACGCCGCAGCAGCGTGGAGGAATGTCGGTTGCGGCGCCGATGGCGATGCAAGTCGCCGCTGCAGCGCCGCTATCCGTGCCCGCGGTTGCAGCGCCGACTGCGGAGAGCGTCGCCGCCGCGCGAGCTGATGAGGCGCGCGCGAGCTATCTCGAAGTCAAGTCGCCGATGGTCGGAACCTATTACTTCGCCCCCGAGCCGGGAGCAAAGCAGTACGTGAGCGTTGGGGAGAGAATATCGAAGGGCCAGACGCTCTGCATCATCGAAGCAATGAAGATCATGAACGAGATCGAGTCTGAGTTCGACGGCGTAGTCCGCGAGATCCTGGTGGACAATTCGCAGCCCGTGGAATATGGACAGGTACTCTTTCGCATTGACCCGAACGCGTAGGCGGCCTCATGGATAGCACCGCAGAAGCGGGCGCGCCGGCGAGCGCATCGTTGTTCGATTACAAGGCAATACTTCATCAGATGGTGCAGCGCAGTGCGTCCGACCTTCACATCAAGGTTGGACGGCCGCCGACGCTACGCATAAATGGTGACCTCGTGCCGCTGGAGCTTCCCTCCATCCGGCTGGAGGACGTTCGCCACATCGCCGAACAGACGATGACTGCCCGGCACATGAAGGAGTTCG
>PLEG01000144.1 GCA_003136975.1 Gemmatimonadota bacterium
GAAGTGCCGGAGTCGGTGTAGGTTGGAGGGGCTACGCAGGAAATGCCGGGCTCGTTGAATGTCGTCATCCCGCCCTTCGGCGGGATGACGCCGCCGCCGTCTATAGCGCGAAATCCAGCTGCACCGCCGTCGCCCTTCGCGCACCAGGCTCGAACGGACCCACGACGCGATCCTGGTGCGCCGCGCTCAATCTTCCCGAAAATCGCGTGCGCGATATCGCGCTGTTGACGTCGCTCAGGGCAGTGCGTGACGTGTTGCACTTCTCGCTGAGGTGTGCCAGGACAATCTGTCGCAATCCTCGGTGCGCGACTTCGCGCGCGAGCTGGCCTGCGCGTCCGTTGCTGAGATGGCCATTGCGTCCGGAGATACGGGCGCGAACGGACGCTGGATACGGTCCGGCGTGCAGCATGAGCTCGTCGTGGTTGGCTTCCAGTATCAACATGTCGAGATCGCGCAATGCATCGGTGACGCTCTGCGTGGCGATGCCAAGATCGTAAGCGATTCCAGTGCGCGCGCCACTCGAACGCGATGTCACGACGAGCACCACCGGCTCCGCGGCGTCGTGTGACGACTTGACGGATAAAATGTCCATGTCGCCGATCGATATGCCATCGCCTGCACGGAATGATGTCGGCCCGCAGCCGGCGAGATCGCGCGAAGCGGTAATCGTCCCCGCGGTTGCGTATGCCGCCCAGCCGAACCGTTCGCACAGCACCCGAACGCCGCGAACGTGGTCCGTGTGCTCGTGCGTGACTACGACGGCCTGGATCGACTCCGGCGCGATATCGACTGCGCGCATTCGTTCGACGAGAATCGATGGTGCGAAGCCGGCGTCCACGAGCAGACGGGTGTCGCCCGATTCCAGCACGACTGCGTTTCCGCGACTTCCAGATCCGAGCAACCACATTCTCATCGCCACTGGTACACTCGACTGGTGCGGACGGCTCGTCTCCGTTGCTGGCCGCTCAACGCAATCTCAGGAGTTCGCGGCTGTTGCATGTGCGCGCGCAAGATGGCGGCGGAGCGCGTCGTTGAGCGTGACACCTCTGCGTTGCATCACGCGGGCGGCAACATCAATGAACTTGTCGAGCTGAAATGAGGCATACGGCTCGCCGTCACCCCACGCAAACGGCGACACAAGCTTGGGATGCGTCGCCGATCCGTAGATGTTGGCGCCCGCGCCGAGCACGGTGCCAGTGGTCAACAGGGTGCCTATTCCGGTCTTGACGTGATCCCCGAACATGGTGCCGAGGAATTGCAGCCCCGTGTCAGTGAGCCCTCCCTGAGTCCAGAGCTGTACCGTGCCGTAGGTGTTCTTCAGGTTGCTGGTCGTCGTGCCGGCGCCGAGGTTGACCCAGCGTCCCAGGTACGAATGGCCCACGAAACCTGTGTGCCCCTTGTTGGAATGTCCAAGCACAATCGAGGAGCTAATCTCGCCGCGAATCTTGCACTTCTCGCCGATCGAGCAGTTCGCCACGCGGTCACCGACGATGATCGTGTCTGCTCCGATGAAGCATGGGCCAACAACACGCGTGAACGCTGAGATAGTCGCGCCGCCGCGCACCAGGATCGGTCCGGAGGTGGCATCGAATATCACATACGGCTCAACCGTTACTCCCCGCTCGATGACGACGTCGTGCGAGCCGAGCGTGACACCCGGGTTGCCGACTACAGTGATCGATGGCGTGATCGCGCCGATGTCGTCAGCGAGTTGCGCGGATAGTTGGCTGATGAAATCCCATATAGCGAGAACCCAGCGAGCGCGGAGATCCACGCCGGCTACATTCAGGCCAAGCGAATCGAGCGTGAAGGAGCCATCCGCGAGCGCAGACGCCGGGAGCGGGCGATCCAGCCTTACTGCGCACACTCGTCCGTCGCAGCGCCAGACAGAGTCTTTCGCGTTTAACGATTCATCCAGTGCAACAACGCAACGCGAGTTCGCGATGACCGCGCCGGCTGGGATGATCGAGTCCGGGGCCAGCGCTGGTGGTGCGCCCTCCTCCTCGAAGTCGGCCAGATGCGAGGCCCCGATGAATGCGGTGGCTTCGGCGCCTGACACTATCGACCAACGCCGCCGTACCAGCTCGATTCCCGCGCGAAGCTCGGAGATGGGACGTGTCAGCGCGAAAGGCACGAACCCTTGCGCTACGTCGTCGTCGTAGAGATACAGCATCGTCAGGACCGCGCCTGCATTTCGGCGGGGAGTGATTCGATGAGGTTTTTCAGATCCACGGAACGCTCACGAGTGGTAACGAAAGTGAGTCCATCACGCGTCACGACTACAAGGTCGGAGACGCCAAATAGCACCACGGCGTTGCCCTCAGCATGAATCACATTGTTCGACGATTCGGACACGAAGGCAGCACCGCTCACGACATTACCGTCGCGGTCGTGCGTGCGCACGCGGTGAAGCGATGCCCACGTTCCCACGTCGTCCCAGCCAAAGTCGCCCGGTACCACGAACACGGAATCGCTGCGCTCGAGCACTCCAACATCCACGGAGACGGCTTTGACCGCCGAAAAAAAACGGTCGAGCGAGTCCGGTCGGCCGTCTATCTCGACCAGGGCTGGTGCGACTTCGGGTGTGTGAGCGCGAATGGCATCCAGAAAATCTCCCACGCGCCAGACAAAGATTCCAGAATTCCAGAGACATGCCGTCGCGCACAGCTCCACGGCCCGCTCGCGTGTCGGCTTCTCGATGAAACGCCGTACGCGCCGCGCGGGAGTTCCCGCGATCGCATCACCGGGCTGGATGTAGCCAAAACCTGGATCTGGCCGAGTCGGGACTATTCCGACAGTCACCAGTCCGTGTTGATCGCGCGCGATTGCCGCGGCGCGTGCGAGGGTCGCGCGAAACTCTGGCTCATCGGCGATCGCCCAATCTGCGTGAACGCAAATCATCACTGTTT
Source organism: Gemmatimonadota bacterium (assembly GCA_003136975.1). Classification (GTDB taxonomy): domain Bacteria; phylum Gemmatimonadota; class Gemmatimonadetes; order Gemmatimonadales; family Gemmatimonadaceae; genus Fen-1247. The sequence goes on from PLEG01000144.1 coordinate 2,910, forward strand.
CGCTTCCGCTTCGCCGCTCGATCTCGGCGGCCGCGAACGCCAACGCCGCCGCAGTGCCAGCCGGTCGCGGTTCGGGCACGATGTTCTCTCGCGCCAATTCCGGCAGTGCAGCCGATATCGGTGCGACGAGTGATGCGTTCGTAAGCACAAGTGTCCGCTCAGGCGGCACCAGTCCCGACATTCGCTGTAGCGTCGCAACGAGCAAGGGACGGTCGTCAACGAGTGGAAGCAGCTGCTTGGGGCGCGTTGGTGTGCTGAGCGGCCAGAATCGCGAGCCAACTCCGCCGGCAAGTACAACCGCCCACGCGGCATCGGGCTCGGCGCGCGCTTCCGTCATTCTGATTCTCCGCCCTCAACACCCGTCAGGCGGGCGGCCAGCGCGTAGAGTTTCTTTGGGCTGAAGGGCTTGGTGACGAACGCGTTGGCGCCGCTATCGAGCGCCGCACGTTCCTGTTCGTCCTGGCCGGCAGCGGTGAGGATGATCGCGGGAATATCGCTGCGAAGCTCCCGCCGCAAATTGCGCAGAACGTCCAGGCCGCTCATCTCCGGCATCATCAGGTCGAGAACGACGAGATCGAAGTGGGCTCCCTCGGCGGCAAGCGCGTCGGCGGCCTCGCGTCCATCGAACGCGAGCGTCACATCGAACGGGCCGCCTTCCAGTTTCATCTTGATGATTCGCCCGATATGTGGCTCGTCGTCCGCCACTAAAACGCGCCGCGAGCGCTCGGGTGTCACAGTCGCCAAGTCGATCGCTCCCTAAACCAGCGCGGCCATGGATGCCCGGTGGCGCCTCAGGTCGAAGAGAAGCTCCGAGAGAGCTACGTCCGGGGCCGCTGAGACGAAGAGCAGCACATGAGGCGACAGCCTGAGCACGACGCCGTAACCGCGCTCAAACTCGAGAAGGGCCAGCGAAGCGTCGCCCGAACCGGCCGAGTCACCCAACTGGCTCGCGGACATCGCGACCGCCGGAACCCGGGCCGCGATCGCCTCGGCGTGGTTCTGGGCCCGGTCGTGGGTCTCAATCAGGAGGCCATCGGCGCCCAGAATCACGACCGCCTGAACTCCGGGCCGCTGCTGGATCGCTTCCGTCAACTCGCGTAGTGTCGGCATGCGTTGAAAAGTACCGTCCCGGGGGCTATTCTACGAGGCTACGCCACGGGGAATTATGCTTCGGGGCGGGTACTCCCATTTTCAACCGCTCCGCTCAGCGCATGCACTTACGCTATTCCGCCGCGGCGGTCGCAGCCATCACCGGCCTTGCGCTCGTCACAGGCTGTAAAGACACCAACATATTGACGGCATCACTGCCAGTCGCGACGGACACGCTGGTCGCGTATGCATTGACGGGCACCCCCGCCAGTCTTCCGAGCGCGCTTGCCGTGACGCTCCGATCGACTGTTCGGGTAGATGGTACGGCCTCATTCGATGTCGGATTCGATTTCGACAGCGCCGGCCGACTCGTTGTGAGTCCGGTACGTGTGTTGGTCAATCAGCTTTCGGGCGCCCCGTCTGTCGGTATTCAGACGATGTTCACGACTCCGTTCGACAGTATAAAAGCGGCGCCCGGCGGCTACTATCGGCCCGATACAGCGATCGTCGTGACGCCAGGACATCCTTTTGTCTTGCTGGTCAACCGTACGACCGCCAGTGACGTGTGCGTTTACGATCCCAGTCCGCGCATCTACGCCAAGGTCGTCGTCGACAGTACCACACCAACAACGACGCGCGCGATCTACATGCGCGTCGTGGCGGATCCAAACTGTGGCTTCAGGTCGCTGCTCCCAGGCCTTCCGACGAGCTGATCGCGTGCACGATCTACACTCACTTCGCGATAATCCTGACGCAATTCGCGACGGACTGAGTCGTCGCCGGATGCTCGAATCCAGCGGCGCGCTCGTGGATCACGCGATAACGCTCGACGCTGAGCGGCGCGCGATCATTCAACGCGTTGAGGAGATAAAGGCGCGTCGCAATACGGTCACGCAAACAGTCGCACAACGCAAGCGTGCTGGCGAAGACGCAGAGTCGCTAGTCGCGGAAGGCCGCGCACTGGGCGATGAGATTGATGCACTGCAGATGCACCTCTCGTCAACGGAAGAGGAATTGTCCGCTGTAGTGCTGCAGATTCCGAACGTGCCTCTCGCCGATGTGCCAGCTGGTGGCGAGGAGAACAACGTCGTGGTTCGTACGTGGGGAACGCCGCGCGCTGTCGATGGCGTGGTGCCGCACTGGGACATCGGCGCCAAGCTCGGCCTGTTTGACCTGGAGCGAGGCGCAAAGATCAGCGGCTCCGGATTCATCGTTTATCGCGGCGTCGGTGCGCGGCTCGTTCGTGCGCTCATGAACCTGATGCTCGACACGCACACCCGTGAGCACGGCTACCAGGAGACATGGGTGCCGGCGGTTGTCAATCGTGCTTCCATGATCGGTACGGCGCAGTTCCCCAAGTTCGAGGACGAGCAGTACGGCCTGCGCGATGAGGAGCTGTTCCTAATTCCGACGGCCGAAGTTCCGCTCACGAACCTGTATCGTGACGAGATAATTCCGGAGTCGGATCTCCCGCGCACCTTCACGGCGTACTCGCCCTGTTTTCGGCGCGAGGCTGGAGCGCACGGTAAGGACACGCGTGGATTGCTTCGCGTTCACCAGTTCGACAAGGTCGAGCTGGTCCGATATGCGCATCCCGATCGTTCGCTGGATGAGCACGAAATGATCACGGCGCACGCAGAACGGATCTTGCAGCTGTTGGAGCTGCCATATCGAGTGTTGCTCCTCGCGGCCGGTGACACGGGCTTCGCGAGCGCCAAGACATACGATCTCGAGGCATTTGCTCCCGGTGTTGGCAAGTGGCTCGAAGTGTCGTCGTCGAGCAACTTCACCGATTTTCAGGGACGCCGGGCGAACATTCGATTCCGGCCAACGGCTGGTGGCAAGCCGCGCTTTATTCACACGCTCAATGCGTCAGGGTTGGCGTTTCCGCGCATCATCGCGGCCATTCTCGAGCAGCACCAGAACGCGGACGGAACGGTTCGTGTGCCGTCGGCGCTCGAACCGTACTTCGGCGCTTCGGTGATCAAGTAGAGCGTGCGCCGCACCGCGCCGCTCTGGGCTGTCGTGTTCGGCGTGGTTGCGCTGCTCACATGGTACGTGTTCTACATGCGGAGTGTCGTTACCGACCTCCGCGCAGAAGCCTCACGGGTTGGGAAGATGTACGCGCGCGTTTACGACGCGCTGAGCGATCCCAATCCTGACGCGGCTACGACTGCATTGCAGGACCTCTCCGCGCTGATACGCGAGTCTGGTGTTCCGATCATCGTGACCGACTCGCGCGGCGCGATCACTGCCTCGGCGAACCTTCCCAGGGATATCCAGGGCAACAACGCACGAATCCAGAAGTACGCCCGCGATCTCGCCGGCCAGAACAGACCGGTGGTCGAGCCGGGAATCGGAACTGTTTACTTCGGTAACACGAAGCTTGTGGAAGGTTTGCGGATCGTGCCGGCATTGCAGGCGCTTCTGATTGCAATGTTCATTGGTGCTGGCATATACGCCTTGCGAACGCGAGGCCGAGCGGATCGCGAGCAGGTATGGGCCGGGATGGCGCGCGAATCGGCGCACCAGCTCGGCACACCACTCTCGAGCATGAGCGGCTGGATTGAGCTGCTGCGAGACCATGAGCTTGGCGATCCTGTTGTCACGCACGCGTTGGTACACATGGACGGCGATCTCGAGCGATTGCGACGCGTCGCGTTCCGATTCGAGCGAATCGGGCGGCCGCCGCGTCGAGAGCGGGTTGATGTGGGCGATATCGTGGAGGGCGTTGCGACGTACTTTCGCGCGCGGGTTCCAACACTGGCTAAAGCCGTAACGATTCGCTCGGTGCGCCGCGGCGAATCACTTATAGTGGCGGGCGATCCGGTACTGCTCGAGTGGGCGATAGAGTCGCTTGCGAAAAACGCGATTGACGCGCTCGCAGGCCGGGGTGGCCGCGTCACGCTTTCTGCGCAGGAGCTGCCGGAGGGACGGGTACGCGTTCGGGTGAAGGACAACGGACCCGGAGTTCCACGGGAGTTGAGAAAACGAATCTTCGACGCGGGCTTCTCCACAAAGGAGAAGGGTTGGGGGATCGGCCTTTCTCTTGCGCGACGAATTATTACTGAAGGACACGACGGCCGACTACTGCTGCAATCCGGCACGCGTGGTGCGACGTTTGACATAATCCTTGGACATGACTCAACAGCTTGATACCGAGCCACTCGCCGGCCTGAACGAGGCGCAGCGGGAGGCCGTGCTACACTTTGAAGGGCCGATGCTGGTGCTCGCCGGAGCCGGCTCCGGAAAGACCCGTGTGCTCACGACGCGCATTGCGCGACTCGTTGAACATCACGGAGTGGACCCGGCGCGCATACTCGCCGTAACATTCACCAACAAGGCAGCCGGTGAGATGCGCGATCGTATCGCGCGCTTGCTTGGACACGAGCCAAAGGGGATGTGGTGCGGCACTTTCCACGCAATCGGTGCGCGATTACTGCGCTCCAATGCGGCCGCTGTGGGCNNATGATGAGGACGACAACATCGCCGTCATCAAGCGCGTGATGGAGGGCGCTGGCATATCGACCAAGGCGTGGTCGGCCAAGGCCATTGGGTCGCTCATCTCCGACGCGAAGAACGCGCTCGTGACGCCGGCGGAATACGCGGCGCTGGCGCTTGATCCCGTATCGCGCAACGCATCGGTGGTGTACCGCTATCTCG
>PLEG01000013.1 GCA_003136975.1 Gemmatimonadota bacterium
CTGGTATTAGATGGCCGATCGTTCTCATGATCGCCATCAATGTGATGAATAGTGGCTGCCAGCGCCAGCGGTTCGGCCGTCCCGTCGCCGTCCCGGATCACTTTTTCCGGTTCGATCAGTTGGCCGTGACAGAAGTAACACGTTTTGCCGCGCAACATGAAGCGCAACAGTTCCCGGGCCTTATTGAGTTCCCGGCGGATCGATGGTCGCATCGCCATGGTTATTCGTACCCCATGTCTTTCGAGCGCTGGCGAACTGCCGCGTAGCGCTGCGATGGGACGCGCGCCGGCTGAGTGGCAGCCCTGACTGTATGGCGGACCACCGCGCGCCGCTTGCGAACGTCTACGAGCTTCCAGTTTGCGACCTCGACCACGCGCATAATTCGATCCGCGTTGACAGGACCGAACTTACGCTTCAGTGTCTGGTATCGGCTTTCGCCTTTGACCCGATGCTTGAGGCACCAGGCGGCGAACTGGGCATCCGTTCGGATGTTCTCCAGTTCGAGGAGTTCGATAATACTGGACACTTCTACGACCTCGCCGCCAGGATTTCGGCAATGGTCGCCGTGGAATTCCGTTTCAGCCAAGCGTTATTAACGTCTGCCGGAATCGGCCGGACCGGGATGAAGCGGGTATGGTCCACAAGCTTTTTGGTGGACATGCGAATCAGATTGAAGTCCGCGCGCTCGGCGCGGTGGAACAGTGAGGCTGTCATTTGGATGGATCACTTTCGGAGGGTTTCGCATTGGTAACAGATCACCTGCGCCACGGGAAGGCTGCGATTTTGCAGGCATGGCGGGCTTTCCCCGCCGCGTTGTCATACGTTTACCGATCCTTTCTTGCTGGAATCACTTACTACCACTGGTAGATTGTGGGTTTCACGTGCCACTTTGAAACGTCTACGCCGCTTTGGCCGCTTTCTTTGCCGCGCGCGCCGCTTTCGCTTCCGCCACTGCAACCGCCTCACGATTGGCGCGGATTGTGATCCACGCGCGCTTGGCTGCGTCTGAGCGTTCGGCCGCCGTCATGGGCGTGGTGCGATGGACTTTCGGCTCTGCCGGCTTCGTCCCGTTGGCGCGCATCGTTTCCCAGGCTTTGAGTGCTGCGGCCCGGCGGAACTCAGCGATATCGGTCGGAGTCTTCGGCGCCACTGAGCCCGCCGCGAGCTTGTAGCCCTTCTTGATCAGGCCGGCAACCGTATCGTCGTGCAGTTTCTTGGCTTCGGCTTTATCATCCGCCGTCTGATAGAGCGCCGTTTTGGTGCCCTCGCGCTTGCCGTATATGTAGCGGACTTCGAGTCCGTCAGTGATCACGGTATAGGTCTTGTCGCTGGTCTCGTTTTTGACAAACAGGTCTGTTACGCGCATTTTGGATTGTCTCTTTCAGGAAGGTTTGCAATTGGCCGTCCGGGAACTACCGAACGTCTACGATCCGCACCACGAGGAGGTTTGCATTTCGCGGATCATTCCAGAGAAGGGTTGTATCCCTTGCAACTGGCTTTCGATTGGCTGTCACCCAACCGTCCATTACTCGCGTGAGTCGCTGATAGAGCAGTACAAAGGTTCACTGCGCAGGCTATTGAAAGTAAACTTTTCCGATCTCTCAATGCTCCGCTACGCGCCGTGAAACGCCCGTTAGGGACACTATGTTTCTCTGGTACTCAGGGCTTTCGCCACCGTTTTCATGGAATCGCTCGACAATCCGTTTGGAGCTCGCCGACCCGAACACGCCCGTGTCTCACTCTGTTCTGTTTCCTTGCCCATGCCTCAAACTTCGTGCGATGGAAACTCAGAATGCCATCCTGAGACGTTGCGCTCGCTGTCGATTACCGTCCTCGATTGTGAGCTATTTAGTTTTCAAAGATCAGTTTCCGAGTCGCTCGACGCCCAAACCAGTTCCGTTTGATCCGCCGCGCCATTAAGATTCAAATAACACCTGGCTTGAATGCTCCAGGCCGCTTGGCAGGATCGCCCGATAGGCTGAAAGCCCCGAACGTCGAATTGTGAAAGAACTCTGGAAGGCCCGAAGGCCCGCCGTATAAGACCAGTCGCCTAGCGCCCGTTTTGGCACGCGCGAGGAGTGTCTAACCTCCTCGTTTTTAACCACTTGCCTATGAGATAAGTATAGCAGCCTGGTATCTCGTATCCTAATGAAAACAAACGACTTGTGTGGATAAAGTTGTTCAAAAGCCTGTGGATTTCGTGAAAGCTGAGGATATCTCGTAAGCGCCTTAGAATGAGAGTGTTATGAAAATATTTCCTCAACTTTTGCACAAGGCACGTCTACGACCTGTAAGCCGTTTAGAATGATAGCTTTACAGATTAACAGCTAAGCCCTTTAGAATGAGTACGCATGGCTTTCCGCTTGGAATCTGCCCGCCAGCTTGTTCAGGAGTCCCGCCAGCGCCTTATTTTCCGCCCTGGAGTCCGCCATACCGCGCGCCGCGCCCTGTAAACCGCCAGTATCAAATAATAGTTTCTGGAAGTATAATGGCCGCATGCCAGTTCCAGCAGGATACGTTTTCAATGACATGGCAGCCAGGATCGAGCGCGCCAGACTCATGGGAGAGGCGAATCGAACACATGGACACGCCAGCCAGTCGCGGGGAGTGAGTCGCGAATGGAATAGCTGGTGCGCGATGAAGAAACGGTGCACCAATCCAAACCATGAAGCATTCGAACGGTATGCTGGCCGGGCGATTGGGATCTGCGAGCGCTGGCTCAATTCTTTCGAAAACTTCTTTGCGGATATGGGCACTCGACCGCCAGGTAAGACGCTTGAGAGGATCGACAATGATAAGGGCTACGAGCCCGGTAACTGTGAATGGGCGACGCCAAAAAAGCAAATGGCAAACACTCGCGCGAACGTTATGGTGACTATTTGCGGTGTAACCAAATCTCTTCCGAACTGGTGCTTGGAGCCCAACGCAACCGCATGGAATATTGCCCGCCAGAGAATACGGCATGGGTGGGAGCCAGAGAGGGCCATTTTCACACCGCGTTGCGATGCTGGCTCTCCTGAGCGCCGGGCCGCAGCACTCAAAGCGGCTATGTCCGTGCCGCCGGACCAGCGGATAGAGAATGCGCGCCGTGCGGCTCAAGCCGGGATTGCAAAGAGGCAAGCATGAGTGCTCCCCGTTTGCGCATAGAATACTGGCCAGTCAGCCGGCTGAAGATGTACGGGAGGAATCCCCGGGTCAACGACGACGCGATTTCGAAAATGCGCGCCAGCATCCGGGAGTTCGGCTTTGCCGTGCCAGTTTTAGCGCGATCGGCAACGGGAGAAATATGCGATGGGCACTTGAGGTTCAAATCCGGCGTGGCCGAGGGCATGACAGAAATCCCTGTAATCCCTTGCGACGGCTGGACCGATGCCCAAATGAAAGCGTTCAGAATTGCCGCGAATTCCAGCGCCAACTGGGCAGAGTTTGACGTGGGTCTTTTAGCTGGAGAGCTCGCTGACCTTCAGGAAATGAATTTTGATTTGGCATTAACCGGTTTCGACCCCGACGAGCTGGGCCGGATGATCTCAGGGGAAATGGAAGCGGACGCCGGCAAGGGGCCTGGCCATGCATCGCGGAACGCCGACAGGGATAAAATGCTGCACGTGGTGGTGTACATGCAGACGCTGGCGACGTTCGAAGAGGCGATCCGACTCGCAGGCGCCACAACCCGGGCCGCCGCGGTCATGGAGATCTGCAGGTCCTATATCGCCAACAAGAATGCGGAAGTGGGCGGGATCAGTTTGCAATGATCGGCTGATCGTTGTAGGATGGCTCTGGCGGTAGGGCAGTCTGGTCAGCCCGGAACCCTCATAAGGTTCAGGTCGCAGGTTCAAATCCTGCCCGCCACAGAACAAACTCAAACAACGCGCAAAGGTGCGGGGCGAGAGACGGGACTACCATGCAGTGTATTGGGCGGCCGAATGTGTTTGTCGGGTATTTCCGGTGAACAGAGCCGTGCAGGGCCGAAAGCGTTAAACATCCTGCGAAACCGGAACGAATCGTGAGATCCGCTGCCACACCACCCCTTAAATAGCCCCATGCAGCCACACCAGGAACGGGTAGTCGTCGAGCGCGCGGAGCTCTCAGAGAAGACCGAGAAGCTCTGGCAGTTCATCAGCGGCAACCAGATATTTTTCACGTTGCCATCTGACGAGCAATCGCGCCTCGGACGCCAGCACACACACATGAAGGCGTACTTGGCAGTGCTCGACGAGCGCATCGCGGCGTTTTAACCTTGGCACATAAAAAAGACAACACCACTATCCTACTGAAGGCACTAACTTACTTGACAAATCGGCGGCCTGGAGCTACGGTTGTAGGGTGACAGGCCGGTTTAATTCGCCGAACAGAAAACATCCCATGATGATCCATGCGGCTTCCTCAGGCGTCTTCTGATTCCCCTCGAAGTGCAGGCACACGATGTTGTCTGCGCACGGCTCGATCTGGAAGGCCAGCGGGCCGTTCTTCAGTCCGGATACTTCGAGTGTGCGACGATCCGGCGATAGCGATACTGTGATGATCTCCGGGCGCATCCCTGTTGGGCGGTATGTTGGGCCGCCGGTATATTCGAGCGACCGTCTTTCCGAGTTCCCGTTAGGCTTGAATTCAAACCCCTTGCCGTTGGCTTCCTCAGCTATCGCGAAGACCTGATCCCATGCGGCCTTGAACAGCGCGGGAGCATTCGCCTTGATTTCCGAATCGCGGCGTCTATC
>PLEG01000005.1 GCA_003136975.1 Gemmatimonadota bacterium
CTACGGGCAGCGTAGATGTCGCCAGCGTTAACCGTACCAGCGAAATGTCCGTTGCCATTACCGTACAAGACGATGTTGTTTGCCGTGCCAGCAGCATTACCAATGCGGAGTGCATCGAGCGTGTCGCTACCAGGCCAGATGAATAGTCCGTAACCACTGGCGTTAGTTTGCCGAACCGATGCAGCCCAATTACCAGAGGCGTTATGGCTGACAGCGACTAGGCCCGTGACAGAGAGGTCGCCAGAGAATACCGCAGCCTTCGTTGAACCCGTGATATAGAGGATGTTGCTTGACTTCCCGTCGTACACTGAGAAGTCACGAAACTGAGAAGTGCCGCCGAGATACCCAACGTAGTTTATTGCGAGGTTGGCAACTCCGTTCGTGTAGCTCTCGTACAAGAGATTGTCGTGCAGCGTGATGCGGGTGCCGTTCAGATCCCCCGTCATCGTGTCGCCCGCTTTCAATACATAGCGGGCGTCACCGCCCGTCTTGGTGTACACGTCGGTGAGGCCGAAGCCTGCTACCGTGTTTGGGATTCCGGTGAGGCTGGCCCATGATGTCGAGCCAGACTCATCTATTATCCAGCCGGCGGACTTCCTGGTGTACCAGTCGCCAGTGGATACGTGCCACGCCTTAGACCCGACCGCGGCGTTCGGGTGCTCGGTAGCGGGGTCGCTCGTAACGGGCCAGATGTCAACGTCAAGCTCTGGGCTCAGCACGAGTGGGGATAGCAGTCCTGATGTGCTCACGTCATCCCCCGTACGTCCACTTCGGCACGATGATCGATACGCGATTACTCACGACGCTGTCCGCATAGCCAGGGCATTGCGCTACGATCTCGAACCAGCGCGTGTAGCTAATGGACTTGGAGATCAGTGATGCCACGGCCGGCGAGCTGCTCTGGAGGCCGCCGAACGCAGAGGACGCACCACCGGAGCTCGTGGCCATCATCAGCTGCACCTTGGTGCCAGCAGGTGGCGCGTACGCAAATCCGAATCCAATCAATGCCGCCTGATCATCGCCGCTGTAATCCGGTGTGTACGCCGTCGGGGTTGGCACCTTTCCGTTGTCAGTGGTACCGCCGCCGCCGCCCGAGGTGTCCGCCGTGGTTGTCTTGGTCTGCATGTCTGACAACGGGCCGCGCACGCCGCCAGACGTTACGCCGGCGATCTGGAGCCCGTGCGTTGTCTCGGGATCAAACGTGCCCCATGTTACGCTCTGCGTACCGCCAGCCGACGCCGTGCACGCGATATCACCGATCGCAGTTCCGTCTGCGTAAAGACGCCACGTCGCGATCGCCGCGCCTGAGCTCGGCGCGGTGACGGTAGCAACGTACGAGTGTGCGTTCGCCGTCGGTGCTCCGATCACCGCTTGGCCGGGGTCCGATGGTGGCGATGCGCCAGGACCTTCCGCCTTCAGGTTGAGCGCGGCTCCGCGCTGGTTCAGGCTGTCGACCGGACGGAGCGTCAGGAGCGCCCAGTAGTTGTCGTTCGCGAGCGAGACCTTGATCCAGCATGTTGTACCGGGCGTGAAATCCGTTCCGGCATAGAACGTTTTCCAAACGCCTGGCGTAAGCGCTTCGACATCGATACCGGTTGATGATCCGCTGGACGGATCCGTCGCCTTGTACGAGCGAAACGCCTCAAACTTCGTTGTCGCTGCGTTCGCGACCACCGGAAACGTAACCTGTCCAGCCTGCGCGACGGCGCTGCCGCCTGACGCAACAACTGGTACGGGTGTTGAGTTCGGTCCGAGCCACGGTGCGTCAATCCAAACCGGCAAGCTCTCGACATCATAAAAACTCTTTGCGATCGCACCGATGTAATAGTGCTGACCGGGTGTGATGACGCCCACGCCGGGCACGGTCGCGTTCTGCGGTCCCGGATCCGTTTTGAATGCGGATGCGCGGATCTCGGCGATCGTCGGCGCACGANNACGTCGACGACGCCAGATTCCGGGATGGGGTTGATCGTAAGCGCAGGCTGTGCCGGCTGCAGTGCGGCGGCAACCGCGATCGGAGCGCCCGGCGCGCCGCCCGCCATGTTGGTGATGTTGCCAATGAGCCCTGGCACGAACATCGAGAGGACCCGTCCTTCCGGTCCCACGGACACGAGTACGCCGCGGATCGCTTGCGTGCCGCGGATCGCGAGGCCCGCGCTCGGGTCGAAGTCGGTGTACTGATCCTGCACGAGCACAACGCAATCGCCTGGCACGACATCGAAATGTGAATCGACCGTGCTGAACGTGAAGCGCTTCAATCCGGTCGACGTCGCGCGCACCACCATGTCGGCGGTCGCGGTCGCAAGCGCGAGTCCGGCATCCGCAGAATTAAAGAACCAGCGCGCTACGTCGTCCGGGATCTGGCTGTTGCCCAGATCCTCGAGCTCCTGCGCATCGAGCCACGCGAGCGCGTCGGCGTCAACTACAGCCGTCTGGCGATCTGGGAACAAGCTCGGATCAGCTGCCGTCGAATCCTTTCCATACTTGGTCGCGACGAGCGGCGCGCGCTTGTCGTAGCCTGGTGGCGTATCCGGATCGCCAGCAAGGTCTCTGATGTCGAATACTTTTGCGACCGGCGCCAACGGCACGGTGATCGTTCCGTCGGCCGCGCGCAGCGGATAGAGCTGGACGAACACGATCTGGCCGTCGATCTCGATCGTCGCGCCGCCCAGAATAAACGACACCTGGTCCAGCAGGTCCTGTGCAACCGTGAGGGCGGTGACCTTGAACGTCGTCTTGAGCGCCGCCTGTCTCGAGGAGTCGCCCGGCGCCCAGTCCGTGACGCGCGGAGGAAGCCCGCCGCGCGGGAGATAGCCAAGTCCGACGCGCTCCTTCGGTATCCCGCGCAGATCTAAGACGTTCGCCCATACGTCGGCGAGGTCCTGGTCGATCCATTCGAGCGCGACTGGCGCGAACACGCCGGAGTGCACCTCGATCACGTCACCGATTGCGAGGGAGTCAGGCAGCGACGGCACGAAGTCGAGCTTGTCAACGCCCGTGTTGCCTTGGATCACCTGCTGGTAATTTGGCGGGAAGATCGTTTTCGCGGTCGTGCGCACTCGTATGTAATAGTTCTGCGCGTCGTACTCATTTCCCGTCGTCGTCGCGACCGGCAAGTTGGGCGACACCTGGACCTGCGCGGCCGTCGACGTCACGACGGTGTGCACGGAGCTGATAGACTCCGTCTGTGCTGGGATTTTCTTCTTGAGCTGTGACGCGTACGACATCGTGTTGAATTTCTCGGACGTCCCCGTCGGCGTGCGCGTGCTTACACGGAGTCGCTCCAGCCGGAGCCACTTGCTGCGATCTATCTTGGGGCTGTCGCTCGCGAGAAATACGTTCGCTTCGATCTGCGTTGTCGACTTCGTCGATGCAATCGTACCGGCAATGTCCAGGAAGTCGCGCAGCCCGGTTCGGATCACCGTGAGATCGCCCTCCGCGACAGCGGCCTTGGGGTATGGCAGATCCACCTGGCGTGTCGGGAATCCCACGGACGACTCGAGCGAGACGTCGATCGGCTTCTGGAATTCCACTCCTGCGGCGAGTACGCCGGACGACGATCGGTGCGCGGACTCCGATGCCAGCGACAGTCGGATCCAGTAGTAGCGTTGCGCCGTGGCGACGAGCGCGCCGTCAGACAGCGCCGTCCAAGGTCCGGTGGATCCCGCTGTCGCGAGCTCGAGCGTGGCCGCGGTGCCTTTGGGTAGCGTGCGCTCGAAGTGTACGCGACCAACCGCATCCGTCGCTGGCGCCTGGAGCAAGTCTAGCGCGAACACTCCCTGCCCTGTCGCCGGATAAGACTCAACGCTCACAGAGCACGCGGGCACGTCGCCGTACGTCGCGGTCTCGACCCACTGGTCCTGATCGGTATTGCGCCCCCAGAAAACGCGATTAAATGCACCCACGCCGGCAACTGTGTGCGAGCTGGCAGTATCAGTGAGCCAGCTCGCGTACCCGTTCCCGGTCGGTGGATTGACCGCGGTGACAACGAAGTAATACTTAGGCAGCTCTCCGGTCTGGTCGGGTTGCGCAGCGACATTCGGTGTGCTTTCGACGATCGCGCCGAATTGCGACAGGTCGAATGACAGCGTTGCCTTGTTACTCGCCCACGTGATCGCGGCCGCCTTGATGACGGGAGCGCTCGACAGCAACGGGACGAACTGGTAGTCCGTAAATGCGGTAACCGAATAACCACTCGTGCCGGGATCTCCCTTGGTCTTGACGCCAGGCGTCTTCAGCACGCGATAGATCTGCAGCTGATAGTCGCTGCTGAAGAACAGCACGCCGGAAATTGGATTTCGTCTGATGCGCGCAGTGAACGCCTTCAGTACGCCGCGTCCGAATGCCGGATCCACCTGCCATGACAATCCCTTCACGCGTCGACTGGGATCCTCAGCGTTCAGGTCGTATGAACTCTGCTCACCGGTGTACGAAGCGACTGCCGACGCGGACGCCGTAAGCGAGAGCCCGCTCGCGATACTCGACGAGAGCGAGTTGGCCGGCGACATCGTGCCGGCGACGAGCGCGGATCCGGTACCGACGAACTGATCGGGACGGCGCAGCACGTTCGCGACGTCGGGAACAGCGAGCTCGACGATTGTACGGGTGTACGGGTTTGCTCTCTCGAGACAGTCCCTAAGATCCGGATCCAGCGTGCGCGGCATCTTGCTTGCGCTCTCCTACGCGACCAATGGATAGAGCTCACGGAACGACATCGACGCCGTACGCATCGCGCGCGTCTGTGGTGCTGACCAATTGGTTGCGTCCAGCCGGTAGAGCCACCCGCGTTCTGGATTGGCGCCGTAGTTCATTACGATGAGCGCGGGTTGATTCTTCTCGAAGAGCAGGCGACGGAGCGTCCGTATCTGCGCGTCGTACGCGCTTCCGCCGATGTTGTTGAGCGTGAGGTCGAGCGTGCGGCCGCTGTACGTGCGGTCGCTCGCTACGTAACCGGCTGGTGACTCCTCGCTCCGCTGACTACGTCGTCCGGCGTCCTCGTCGCGCTTGGTCGCGTAACTCGCGAGCTGCAGTCGCGTGCCGAGTATAACGCCGGTGATGATCGGCTGGCCGGACTCTACCTCGTACACGAGCCAGCGCCGTTTGGCGGCCATCGACCCAAGGAAGCCGTACATCGCGGCCTCCTCAGTGATGACCAGCGCGCCGGATGTTGGATCTCCGCCCACAGTACCCAATGCCGGCACCGTCCGCGTCACGCTTACAGGACTGCCGCCGGATCCGTCGTCGCCCGTTATCTGAATTGTCTTGCCTGTGAGCGATGGCAGCGATCCGCGATCGATAAAGAGCGTGTCGACCGCCGCCGTGTTGCCCGCGCCGAGGTCGCTCGAGACGTACGCGTACGTCTGCGCGGCCGCAGCCTTCCAGACCGTACGCTCGCGTCGGTAATCGGCGACGAACCGCACGTCGGTACCGTACGCATCGCCGCTGGACGCCCGCGTAGCGCCAGGATAGAGGTTGATGCCATCGAAGACATTGTCCACGAGGAGAAAGGGCGGCTGGGAGCCCACTAGGCGGTTCTCCGGACGCCTGTGGTGGACGGGATCGCGATCGCGGGCACTCCCAACGCGCCAGCGCGGTTGATCTCGTACATCGCCGTCTGGATAGAATCACGGCCGTACGGATCGCGCGTGATCAGATTGACAGTGACGCCACCGTTTCCCGCAGTTGCGTTTCGCGGCTCGAATGAACTGGCCTGCGTCGTGGATCCGCCGCCCGAGCTCGAGCTGCCGCCGCCGAGCGACTCCTGGCCAGCGACGGCGGCCACCTTCGCAAACTGCAGCGCCGCAGATGCGGCCATTGCGGCCTGCCCCCACTTGTTGTCCGCTGCATAGCCGATCGCCTTTGCGCCGTATTTGAGAGCGTTGACGGTAGCTTCCGCGGCCTCGTACCCGAGAAGGACCTTCCGGACGCTCCGCATCGCCTCGCCGACTCCGTGCACCTCGCGCGACTTTGACGCCACCAGCACATCCTCGAGCGACTTGTAATTCGCCTTCGCCTGAGTGACTGTGTCGCGCTGCAGCGCGCGGATCTGCTGCTGTGTGCGTTGCTCGACAAGCACGCGGTCATTCCCGGCCCTGATCTCAGCGTCTCGCGCCGCCAGGATCGCCTCCATGCGTCCACGATACACCTCCATGGGGTCGCTGGCGTTCTGATCGACATCAGACTTTAGCTGCGCGTTGGCGATCGAGACCTGAAGCGCGGTGATCGCACGAGCGGCGTCGTAAGCGGCGAACGCCTGATCTTGCAGGTATTTGGCGAGCTCGGGGGCATAGCCGGCCCGCGAGATCTCAACGAGCTTCTGTTGGTAAGCGATCTGCGCTTGCAGATTCTGCATCTGGGGAGCGGACGCATCGCGCGCTTGCGCCTGCAGCAACGCGAGCTGGGTGTTCGCCTGAAACCGCGCGTCTTGCCCGCGCTGGATCTCGCGCAGCTGCACTTCCTGCAGTGCGACCTTGTACGCCGCCTGGTTGAGGCCGAGGAGTTGGTTTCGTTCAGCGACCTCCTCTCTTGTGAGCGCGACCAGATTGCCAGCCGCGTCGCGATGCCGAAACATCACGGTGACTGATGCATTTTGGGACGCCAACTGCGCGCGCGCGGCTGCGGTTTGCGCGTTGAGCTGCGTTCCGGTCTGATTCAGGACGGCAAGCGTGGCGCGTGCACTCTCAAGCGTGATTGCCTTCTGCCGTATCATCTCGCTCGACTGATCCCGCATAGTGATAAGCCTAAGATCGTCCTGCTTCTTTGCGTCCTGCAGCGCCTTAAACGCATTGACCGAGTTCTCGTCGGCAACCTTCATGTTCGACTGCTTGTCCGGATTGGCGCCGCCAAAGCTGTACGCGATGTCGCGCGCGAGCGCTCCCATGTCCGTACGGGCATACGTGCGCTTGTGTAGCATGCGGTCCCAGAACGTGTCGGTCGTCTCTTCGATATCCTTGAGTGCCTGCTCGCGCTGCGCCTGCGCGCCTGCGTATGCGTTCTGCAACCCGGTGAGCGTCTGCTTGCCCAGGTAGGTTTGGAAGTTGGCAATCCGGTCCGTCTCGCTCCTGGTGTCACCCATTAGCGAGACGACGGTGCCCAGGAGCGCCACGACGGCCCCGATCGGGATAGCCCATTCAGCGAGCGCAGGCGCCATCTCGAGAGCCGTGGTGGCGAGCGTACCGACAGCCATCACCGCTCCTTCGGTGCCAAGTCGCGCCTCTGACGCGGCGAACGACAGCGACGACATCGCGTGCGTTGCCTTGTGGACGCTGACTTCGCCGCCGCCGATCCGATCGAGACCGTCCGCCGTCCGTGCAATGTGACCGCTCGCGGTGTTGGCCTCCACACCGGTCGCTTTGATCTGGTCCCTGACTTTGGCGAGTACTGCGGACGCCTGGTCGTTCGCCTCAAGCACTAGCTGCAGTCTGCTATCGCCCATTTCTCACTCCACTGATGCTTTCGCGATTTCCGCGAGCTTGCGGTCTTGCTGACGTTCGAGATCTTCCAGGTACAGCATTGCCTCCAGCCATCGCGCTGGCTGCGCCGAGATCCCACCCGAGACGAGCATGTGGCCCTTCGTGTAGAGCGGGTAGTG
>PLEG01000133.1 GCA_003136975.1 Gemmatimonadota bacterium
CTCAAGCGCTGTCGAGAGCTCCTGGAGAGCGGTTTCCTTGGCGGTCGGCCAGCCGGATCTGTTCCTGGCAACGACCAACTGAGCGGTGGACCACATGACTGTGCCAATCTCACGAAGTCCGTTGGTCTTGAGGGTCGAACCTGTCGAGACCAGATCAACTATCACGTCCGCGATGCCCAGGTGAGGTGCGATCTCCGCGGCGCCGGAAATGGGTACTATCTCAATGTCCTGCCGAGCGTCCTCGAAGAAACGCGCGGTGATATTGGGGAATGCTGTTGCCACTCTGGTGCGTGGCGGGAGTTGGTCAACCGCGTGGAACCCACTCTCATCACGGGCTGCCACGGCAAGGCGGCATCGGCCGAAGCCCAGATCGAGCCGGCTAACGATCTCGCGCCGGCTTTCAGCCACGAGATCCAGGCCGGTGACGCCTGCGTCGGCGGCACCGTCGGAGACAAATTCCGGGATGTCCTGCGCCCTTACGAAGATTGCCTCGAACTCGCCGCCGAGTGCCGCCTTTAGGGCACGGTCACTCAGAGCGCGGACCTCCAGGCCCGCGTCATTGAAGAGGTCACGCGTGTCCTGAGCCAGGCGTCCCTTGTTCGGGAGCGCGATGCGGAGAAGTGGCGCTGCCGTAGTACCGGCCGGGCTGAGTATGCGGGGCTGTGGAAGCTGAGGATCTACGGGGTTCATACGGGGACTCTTGAAGGTGTGACGGATGTTTAACAGTTGAGCCGGGAAACAAAAAAGGCCCGTCCAGATGGACGGGCCCGGGAGTGCACGGATGATTGGCCGATCAGCCCATCACGTGCGACAGCTTCCCCGGCCCGTCAGGACATGGAGATGATGCAGCGCGTGGTGGGTTGCTATGCGAGCCATTCATTGAATGTGATAGGAGTGAGTTCTGCTGTCAACATTGAAAGTGGCGTGATCTGTGAATACTTTCACAATGCCCACGAGAGTCCTCGTTGGCCGTACTTACCTAGGAGAATAAAGTAGATGCGGTATTTCGGTTTTACTGCTATAGCGGCCAGCGCTCTGATGCTTGCCGCGTGCGGCGGCGGCGAAAAGGCTGCCGGCACAACGGCTGCTGCGACGACCCCGGCGACTGATACAACGGCTGCCGCTACGGCGGCTACGGGATCGACTGCAGCGCCAGCAGTTGGCGCGGTTGCGGCCGCCCCGGTTACGGGGACGATCCACGAAGTGAAGATGATCGGCGACGCGAAAGGCTATCGTTTTGAGCCTGCGACGATCACGATCAAGGAAGGCGACGGGATCAAGTACATCAACATCAGCGGTGGCCCGCACGATGTCGCATTCGATCCGGCCGCGATTCCAGCCGCTGTGAAGCCGCAGCTCTCGGCGAACATGCCGAACCAGATGAGTGATCTTGCTGGCCCGCTCCTGATTCAGCCGAACGCAGACTACACGATCTCGTTCGCGAAGATTCCGGCAGGGACGTACGAGGCGCACTGCACGCCGCACCTCGCAATGAACATGAAGCAGACGATCACGGTTCAGTAGTAAGAATCGAGCTTCCGTATCTCACCGGCTGCCTCGGAGCTCAATTAGCTCTGAGGCAGCCGGTTCGTTTATGTGCAAATGACCGGCGAGGCTCTGGTACCGGAGCCGGATCGGTTCGATATTCCGCTGGCGTACGATGTGCGCACCAGGCAGACTCAGTAGACACACACGCCAGCACCCCGGCCGGGCCAAACCGTGAGCGAAGCTTCTGATATGGTAAGGAATGCCGCCAGGTAACCCGACGTATGTCTGGATCGCAGCGCGCGCGCGCAACGCGCTGAGGCGCCGTGCGTTGGTGAGCACGGTGAGCGGGGCCGCCTTTGTCTGCGCATTGATCGGGTTGATACTGATTCCGCGCGAGACTACGCGATTGGTACACATCGCGAGCCAGCATCCCACCGAGAAGTCAGCCGATACGTCGGCCGCCGCTGATGCCCTGATACTCGCACGGACATCAATACAGCAGGCGGACTCGGCGCTCGCCGCCGCTCGTCGAGTCGTGGCGTTGCAACAACAGTCGGTCGTAGCTCCGCAGGATACGTTATCGCCCGCATTGCGCGCGGAGCGTGATTCGCTCACCACGCTGCTCACCTCACTCAACACGGCGATGGCGCGCGCCGCAGAGTCTCCGTTGCCGCCTGCGTTCAGATCGCTCGGCACATCGCCAGCGCTGGCGGGGGACCAGCGGATTTCGGTATGGCTGGATTCGTTGGATCAGGTTGACAAGCTTCGCGCACCGTTCGGCGCGCTTGGCGCTGGTGATCCGATATACGTCGCGCTTACCGCACGAGTGAACGAGCTCGGCCGTTCGATCCGTGATGCAGCGTCCGAGAAGCGGTCCGAGCTACGTGCGCGCATTGCGCCGCTTGCCGTACCGTCGCCGATTGTGACGCTGCAGACAACTCATGTGGATACGACAGGGTTCGTCAGCGCTCGCGTAAGCGCAACGCGGGAATTTCTACTGGCGCGCCAGAGGCTCGACTCGTTGCGGCATACAAACGCGAGGATCGATACAGCGGCGACGCAAGCGCGTGCCGTGGCAAATGTCGGGGCGCCACCAATAGCGATGCTCGGTGCAGCGCTGGTGATTGCGCTAGCAGTTGGATTTTCGGTCGTCTTTGTTGGGGAGGTGCGGCATCCGCGTGTCGCGCACATGCGTGAAGGGGAGGCGGTGTCCAATGTACGCGTGTTGAGCGTGATTCAATCGAGCAGTGTTGTGGAACGTGCGCGGCGGCAATCGGATGTTGAAGCACCACCGTTGATCGACATAACATCGGAGAATTATCGGACGTTGTATCTGCACCTAGCCGCGACCGAGGCGAGTGTGCCGATCATAACTCTGACGGGCGATATTCTTCCGGTCGTTGCGACCGTGGCAGCGAACCTTGCGGCGGTCGCGGCTTACGAAGCGCGCAGCACGCTGCTGGTCGACGGCGATCCATCGACGAGCGCGATTGCATCGGTATTGCGGATCGAGTCTGATCCGGGATTGAATGGCGTGCTGAGCGAGCGCGTGGAGCTCGCGGCGGCGATTGTTACGACGACAATCGGCCGTGATCGGCCGCTGGATGTGTTACCCAGCGGACACGGGCGGGTTGGTACGGCAACACCGGAGGCTGTGCAAAAGCTGCACGACACGCTGGCGCGGATGGAGCGCCGGTATGACTTCATAGTTATCGCGGTGCCGTCGAGCTATGCCCAGTTGGCGGCCAATACGATAATTCCGGCGCCTGACGTGATTGTGTGCGCGCAGGTTGGTGTGACGGAGATCGCGAATCTGCGCGCGGCCGTGAAGGGGTTACGCGCGGCCGGGAAGGTAGTGCACGGAATAGTGCTCTGGGACGACGAGGCTCCACGGCTTTAAATGCATCCGCGTGCTACGGAATCGCCAATACCTTGTGGAACTGGCGCGGCTGTTTCCCGTTTAATGGCGTGAGGGTGAGCACGCTGTCGGCGACGGTGAACCGCGCAATGGCGGGGAGTTGAAAGGTTTGGTCGTTGGAGAGATGTAGCGTGTCGGCGCGGACAGTGTACTTGCCGTGTTCGTCTCCAACCTGTGCGCGCACGTGCATCGTTCCGTCGGCGCCGAATACGTAGTGTGCGGCAGTGCCGCTGCTCACTCGGATCGCCCAGTCGCCGATGATTGACGAAGTCGCCGCCGGTCGTCCGGAGCGATGTAGCACGCGCGCGGGTGCGCCGGCGCGCTCGTGTACCGTGAGCGAATCGCCAAGGATTGTGAACGTTGCGGTGTCGGTGTTTGTAACACCGACAGTTGGCAGGGTTACGGTCTCGATCAACTGATTGCCGTCAACGCGGTAGCTACCGTCAACGGCGAGTGCCGAGGCGAGGTCGAACGTGCCGTCGGGATCGAACCGGAATGTCTGGACAACACCGTTTGGAAGCGGTACGTCAGCGCGCCATGCACCTGTGATGCCTGGTGAGGACACCTGAGCGCTAGCCGATGCGGCGACAAATATTGGCACTACGAGTGGGGCTAGGAGTAGCGCCAAAATGGTCGTGCGGAGAAATGATTGGGACTTTATTGGCGACATCACAATGCGAGCGGTGTGGCTGAGGGCGTTGTCGGATGTTGGAACGGATGACGTGAGAAAAAGACGATCGAGCTGGGACTGATGAAACAGTAAGGGTCGTATGCGGGCGCGGCTGGATTCGCGCCTTACGCGGTACGGTCCGTGCAGGCAAGCCCCGCATGAGCAAAATCCTACGCGGGCTTGCGGCCGGCTACGGCGCCAAAAAGCTGGGGGGCGGTGGGTGTGGGTGCGGCACCATTGTCATATTCATAATTCTCTGGCTGGTGCTGGGTCACTTCGGAATATTCAAGTAACTCTGCTAGCTTTGACGAATGGCGGAAGTCACACTGGATCTGCGCGGGGTCCCCAAACCCCAGGCGTATGGAGAGCTGGCGGGTCAGATCAATGCCGTGCTCGACGGGATTGACGATGAAATAGCGGAGATGGCGACTGTTAGCTCGCTGATTCACAACGCGTTTGGGTTTTTGTGGACCGGTTTCTACCGCGTAGTGACGCCAGATGTGTTAATGCGTGTTGGCCCGTATCAGGGTACACTCGGCTGCCTGGAGATATCATTCGGGCGTGGTGTCTGCGGCGCGGCAGCGGCGGAGCGCCGCTCGATAATAGTACGCGACGTGAACGAGTTCGCCGATCATATAGCATGTGATGCGCGCTCGCGGTCGGAGATCGTGCTTCCTGTGAAGAACGCGCGCGGCGAGTTGATCGCGGTATTCGACGTTGATTCGGAGAGCGTCGGGACGTTCGATGCTGACGATGAGCGCGGGCTGACTACGATTCTCTCGCGGTTCGCTCGCTAGGCGAAAAGGAATGCCGTAGCACCGACTACGCCCATGATAATCGCCAGGGATACACCGTAAGCCAGCTTGCCTGTGGTAGCTGCGATACCCTGACCATAGACGGTGAGCAGCACCAGGTGAGCAGCACCAGGTGAGCAGCACCAGGTGAGCAGCACCAGGTGAGCAGCACCAGGTGAGCAGAGTCCCACAGTTCAGGCAGGTGCGGCCCTGCGCTGGAGAAGATGCCTGTCAGACTCCAGCAGTGACGCTGCCGATAACGCCGCGGTTGGTGCCATAGGTTCGTTCCACATAGTTATCGAGGAGTATCAGAAACTCGGGAACGATGTTATCACCTTTCAGCGTTACGGCAAGCTTTCCATCCACGTACACTGGCGCCTTGGGATCCTCGAAGGTGCCTGGGAGCGAGATGCCGATGTTGGCGTGCTTGCTCTCGCCAGGACCGTTGACGATGCAACCCATCACCGCGACTTTCATCTCGACGACGCCCGGGTAAGTGGCACGCCACACCGGCATCTGCTCGCGCAGATAAGTCTGGATGTCTTCCGCCATGTGCTGGAAGAAGGTCGACGTGGTGCGTCCGCATCCCGGGCACGACGTAACCTGCGGTGTGAACGACCGGAGTCCAAGCGATTGAAGGATCTGTTGTGCGACGAGGACTTCTTCGGTTCTGTCTCCGCCCGGTTTGGGCGTTAGCGACACGCGAATGGTGTCACCGATTCCCTCGCTAAGGAGGATGGAGAGGCCCGCGGTGCTCGAGACTATACCCTTCATGCCGAGCCCGGCCTCGGTGAGCCCGAGGTGGAGTGGGTAGTCGCAGCGTGCAGCGAGGAGGCGGTAGACGTCAACCAGATCGTTGACGCCGGATACCTTGGCGGAGATGATTATGCGGTCGTGCGCGAGGCCGGTTTCTTCGGCGAGGGTGGCGGATCGAAGAGCACTCTCGAGCATTGCCTCGATGTAGATGTCACGCGCGTCGGCCGGATCTGGGCGTGCGGCATTCTCGTCCATCATCGAGGTAAGAAGATCCTGATCCAGGGAACCCCAATTGACGCCGATGCGGACGGGCTTGGCGTTATCGATGGCGATCTGAACGATGGTGCGGAAGTGCTCATCGCGCCGTTTACCACCCACGTTGCCAGGATTGATGCGATATTTCGCCAGGGCACGTGCGGTTTCCGGGTACTTAGCGAGCAGGAGATGCCCGTTGTAGTGGAAGTCGCCGACGATCGGCACATCTATGCCGACACTGGCGAGACGCTCGACGATCGCGGGAACCGCGGCGGCTGAAGCGTCGTTGTTGACGGTGACGCGAACAAGCTGCGATCCAGCGGCGGCGAGTGCAGCCACCTGTGCGACAGTACCGGGAACGTCAGCGGTGTCGGTGTTGGTCATGGACTGCACCACCACTGGATGGTCCGACCCGACGGCGATATCGCCTACGAGGGTCGTTACCGTTCTTCTGCGCGGTCCGAAAGGCATAGTCGAAAAGTAACTGTCGAAGTAACTGTCGGAGTAACTGCGGAGAGGAAAGGGATGACGTCGAGCGAACCGATATTACAGCAGGCGCCAAAGCGCAGGAAACGACGCTTGTGGCTCAAGCTTGGAGTGCCGGTAATAGGGATTCCGATTCTGGCCGTCGCCCTCTGGGTGTGGAGCGCGCTTGGCTTTGTCTACTCATCGGGAGAGCGGACCGGCTACGTGCAGAAGATGTCGCACCGAGGGTGGGTGTGTAAAACGTGGGAAGGCGAACTGGCGATGTCGCCCGTACCCGGGTCTCCGCCGACGCTGTTCAACTTCACTATCCGGGATGACTCGGTGGCGAAGGCGCTCGAGCTAGCGGCTGGCCACCAGGTCACGCTGACGTATGCTCAGCACAAGAACATTCCAACTACCTGCTTTGGCGAAACCGAGTACTTCGTGGAGGGATTCAGGGTCGATCGCTGACGGGCTGGCATGGGGGGAAACTTGTCTATTGCCTAATTTTCCGGTCCCCAATACTTTGTGGCCCAGCATAGGATCGTCCTATGGATCTGTGCGGGGGATCTGAACTCCCTGCGGTATTGTCAGGGTAGGCGTTTCCTGCTTCCGGACAAGTTTCTATTCAGGAGTTAGTTGGAATGCGCACGACCGGAAAGGTGAAGTGGTTCAACGACGCGAAGGGCTTTGGCTTCATCACGCCCGACGACGGTCAGAAGGACTGCTTCGTCCACTATAGCGCCATCTCTGGGAACGGCTTCAAGTCGCTGCAGGAAGGTGAGGCGGTGGAGTTTGATATCGTCCAGGGGCAGAAGGGTCCCGCCGCGGAAAACGTTACCAGGATGAACGGGTAGCGTGCTCCCGGAGCAGTGGCAAATGGGGGGGTGTCTCGAAAGAGGCGCCCCCCATTTCGGTGTGGCCCCTATGATGCCCGGCTGCACGCACGTAAGTGACGTGCGGAGCTTATCTTTTGGGCGGGCGTCCTCGACGCGGTGTTGGAGCGATCTCGACGGCGCGGGCTAATCTGCCCAATACGTCGGCCTTGAGTGCATCGGTCTGGATGGCGATGCGTAAATGTGGGGATATGATCAGTTCGCCGGTTGGATTGTCCAAGATTCGCACGGCGAGTCTAAGGGCAGCCGGCGCAGGAACCCCCAGTGTATCGATTAGCTCTTTAGCGAGTGCAAGACCGGTTATAGTAGAGAGCGAGAGTCGTCTTGCGACCCCTTGCGACTCACTCTGAATGCTGTCTATGTTGTTGTGGGACAATAAGTTATCGAGCCACTTAGGGGTGACATCGAGAACTGCAGCAGCAGTCGCAGTGTTGTAGAGTGGCATAATATCCTAAATATTGAGGATATTTCTAATTAACCTAGATTATTAGGATAAATATATATGAAGCGGTTGGCTCTCGCTATTGCGATCTTGGGTACTGGTTTGGCCAGTCCGGTGCTCGCCCAACAGTCGATCCATCTAGGAGTCGCTGGAGGGGCCGTCTTTCCTGTGGGCAAATTGGACAGCACCTACGCGTCAGGGCGTAGCGGGCTTATAACCCTGTCATTCGGACCGCAGGATGCCCCTCTGGGCCTTCGTCTGGATTATCAGTATGATGGTTTTAACGGTAAGACCATCGGTGGTAGTACGGTTCCGAATATCCACGTTAACTCGTTGACGGCGAACATCGTAGCGCCCTTCCGCGTCGGGTACGCCAAGCCGTATGTCATTGGCGGCGCCGGAATGTATCCGCTCCGTCTTCCCGGATCTACCAAGCGAGAAAGCGACTGGGGCGCAAATGGCGGTGCGGGGATTGGGTTCCCATTGCCATACACCGCGCTCGGCGCTTTTCTAGAGGTTCGATACCACGCGATAAATCGCTCGAATACGAGCTCCTATCACTTCGTCCCGATAACACTCGGGATACTGTTCTAGAAACATACGTTCCTGGCGTTGTCCGGAAACATTCTCGATCATCTTTTGGTACAAGTAAAGTGTTAGTGCCGCGCCGAGGATCTTAGGATCCGAGGCGCGTTTGATTGGAAGCTCTTAACTCTTCAAAGGAGTATTCATGTTGGGTCTTTCCAAATTTGTGGCAATTGCAGCGATTGCCGTGTCGAGTGCGGCAGCAGCGAGAGCGCAGGGTGTAACGAGTGCGACCAAGCCGTTCTCGCTCGGTATCTCTGGTGGCGCTTCGATTCCGACGGGCGACTTGGCGCAGTACACGAATACCGGCTACAACGTTGGTGGCCATGTTGGACTCGGAACGCCAGTTCTCCCAATCAGCTTTCGTGGAGATGTGAACTACGACAACTTCGGCGCCAAGGGTTCAGGCAACAGCAACTATCATGTATGGTCTTACACGGCCAATGCAGTTTATGAAGTTCCGACGATGACTGGGATTCGTCCGTACGTCATTGGTGGAGTTGGAGGCTTCACGCCCGGCGCGAGCTATACGAGCGGAAACACGACCGTCTCGGCGAACAGCGGCACAAAGTTCGGCTTTGACGTCGGTGGTGGTCTGACAATCCCGCTTTCAGGATTCAATGCGTTTGTCGAGGCGCGTTACAATCACTTCAACAATGATGGTGGCGGCAGCACGAGCTTCGTTCCGATCACGTTCGGAATAATGTTCTAGTCCGAAGTGGTAGCATGAGGTAAACAGCCCCTGATCGCAAAGATCAGGGGCTGTTTACTTTCGCTCCTGCCAGTCGCCCGTGATGTCGATGCGATCCGGATCCGGCAATGTATCACGGGGCAAGCCATCACGTTTGGCGCGGTAGAGAATCACTTTCGCGCGCTCGAGCGTGATGAGACCGGCGTCGATCATCGCGTCGATCTCTGGCAGGATCGCTTCGATCTTCTCCTGCGTTTCGACGCACTCTATGACGAGCGGCAAGTCGAAAGCGAGCAACTCCATGTGATCGGCTGCGATGCGGCCGCTTGCACCAAATCCCATGACACCGCGAAAGACTGTGGCGCCGGCATAACCGCGAGTGCGAAGGAGATTGACGATCGCCTCGTACAGCGGCTTGCCTTCGTACCGGTCGCGCTCGCCAATGTGGATTCGCATGAGCACGCGCTCGCCCTTGAGACCACGCAACATGATCAGGCCCGGCTTCGGAATGTGAGCGCCGACTGCGCAAGACCAAAGCCGGCGAACGTAGCGACGACTGACAGCACGATACTGAGCGTCACGTATATCAATGCACGGCGAATCTGACCGCTCTCGAACATGACTGCAGTGTCGTACGAAAACGTGGAGAAGGTAGTGTAGCCGCCGCAGAAACCTGTCGTTAGGAAGATGCGTGCTTCGGGCGATATCTGTGTACCGCCGAGTGCGACGCGAATGAAGAAGCCCAGCAACAGACTGCCCGTAATGTTCACAATGAGTGTACCGACAGGGAATCCGAGACCGAATCGTTGCTGGATTGCGGTTCCAACGACGTAGCGGCTGACGCCTCCCATCGCGCTACCGAGGGCAATATACCAGATCAGCATTCGTGACATCCCATGAATGGCATGTTACGGAATCTCACCATCAAGGCGGGCTTCGGCGAGCAGATTCGTCAGATCGCGGCCGACATCAGCTTGCGCATCGAGAGTGCCTGCCGGCGCACAATATGTGACGGTGCAGTCATGCCGCGCGGGATCCCCATCAACCCCATGCGAGTCGTCGTGACCGGCGCGACCGACGTAGTTGACCGTGAGACCATAGTGCCGGCTCCAGAAAAACGGTGTGAGTGTGAAAGCTTCGTTAGAGCCAAGCATGTTACGTGCGGCAAACTGGCCCTGGCGCTGAGCGACTACCCAGTGTTCGACACGTATGCGGCCAACACGCGGATCGGGCCAGGATGCAATGTCACCAGCAGCGAACACGTTCGGTGCGGATGTCTCGAGCGTCGCGTCGACAATAACACCGTTGCCGATCGTGATACCGGCTTCCTGTGCAAGCGATATTTCGGGCCGCACGCCGACACCGACCACCACAAAATCTGCAGGGAGCGAAGTGCCGTCGGCAAGTGCAACACCATCAGCGGCGATGGACTTGACGTTGGCTCCGAGCTTGAAGATAACGCCGTGGCGTTCGTGTTCGGTCTGGATCATTTGGCCGAGCTCGGCGCCGAGTATGCGCTGTAGCGGAAGTGACTCTGGCGCTACGACGGTGACGGCAACGTCGCGCTCGCGGAGCGATGCGGCGACTTCCAATCCGATGAAACTCGCGCCAATGACAACCGCGCGCCTGCCCGGTTGGGCAGCGGCTATTATCGCCTTGCTATCATCGAGCGTGCGGAGGTAATGCACGGTAGGGAGGTCTGCGCCGGGAACCGGGAGCTTTACTGGCGAACTGCCGGTAGCGAGTAGAAGCGCCCCGTACTTAACAATCTTACCGGAATCGGTCACCACCTGACGCGTCCTGGTATCGATGCGAGCAATGCGTTCGCCGCGGATCAGCTCAATGTTGTGCGATGTGTAGAAATCATCCGGACGAAGATTGACCCATGCTTCTTCAGCGGTACCGGCAAGGTAATCCTTTGAAAGGTTCGGGCGGTCGACTGGCGGTGTGGTGAGTTGATCGAACAGCTTGATGGAATCCGTGTAGCCGCAACGGCGTAACATCTCAGCTGCCGCGACGCCGGCTGCACCGGCACCGATAATAACGATTGATGTGGGCGGGCTGGCGAGTGAGCGCAGGTACACTGATGGTGGCTCGATGGCATCGCGAACGAAAATGGTGCCACCGGACTCGTCGACACGAAAACAAGACACGCGATCGAGAGCGGGTGCACGAAGCGGCTCGCCTGTCCTGAGGCTGAAGCAGGCGTGATGCCACGGGCACCGAACGGTGTCGCCAACGAGAAGTCCCTCGGCGAGTGGTCCACCGTAGTGCGTGCATGTTGCACCAATTGCGTACAGCGAGCCACCGGTGCGCGCTACAAGCACCGATTCGTTGTTGACGTGACCCAGCAACATCGCTCCATCGGCCACCGACGAAGCGGGGATTCCTGCGACGAGATCAGGACCTGGTGGAGCTTCGTCAGGCGTACCGGACATCTTCGCGCTCTCCGTTCAGGGGATCAGCTGTAATCTGCGGACGGCGGTACCGAGTGCAGCGCGCGCAGCCGAGATCTGATCATCGACTGCATCCGGGCCGGTGCCGCCGGCGACGTTGCGCCGCGCGACGGATGCATCTGGCGACAGCCAATCAAATACGTCGTGATCGAAAGACGGGTGTGCCGCTGCGAACGTAGTGAACGGCATGTGGTTGAGCTCGACCCCGCTCGTCTCGCTATTGCGCACGAGCATTCCAACTACACCGTGTGCTTCGCGGAAACTCGTGCCTTTCGATACGAGGTAATCGGCAAGGTCCGTGGCCATCATGCTGGACGAGAGCGCAGCGCGCATACGTTGTGCATTGAAGCGAAGCTCTCCAAGCGTTCCCGCGACTGCCGGCAAAACGAGCAGCATTGTATCAACCGAATCGAACATAGGTCGCTTGTCGTCCTGCAGGTCCTTATTGTAGCCACTTGGCAAACCCTTAATTGTGGCGACGACCGACGTAAGATTGCCAAGCATTCGGCCTGCAGAACCGCGCGCGATTTCGAGAGCGTCAGGATTACGCTTCTGCGGCATCATGCTGGAGCCAGTGCTGAACGTGTCACCAAATGTTACAAATCCGAACTCGCTCGATCCGTACAGGATCAGGTCTTCGCTGAGTCGTGACAGATGCACGCCGAGCATCGTGGTGGCATACAGCAGGTCCGCCACGAAGTCGCGATCACCGGTGGCATCGATGGAATTCTGTGACACACTGCTGAAGCCGAGCTCATTGCGGATCTGATCGCGCGAGACGGGGAATGCACATCCCGCGATGGCACCGGAGCCGAGTGGGAGAGACGATGCAGCGGATGCGGCGTTGGCGATGCGTGTACGGTCGCGCTCGAGTTGCCAGAAGTGATTGAGCATCCAGTGCGCCGCTGATACGGGCTGCGCGCGCTGCATGTGTGTGTACGCCGGAATCAGTGTGGTGCGCAGTTGATCGGCGTGGTCGATCATGACGCGTTGGAGGTCGCGAATTGCGGTATCGATCTTTGTCGCGGCGTTCATCGACCACATGCGTGTCGCCGTCGCGACCTGATCATTGCGAGAGCGGCCTGTGTGAAGCCTTGATGCGGGGTCACCGACTTCGATGTGCAGCATGCGATCTATCATCGTGTGCACATCTTCGTCTGATTCTTCGGGCTGGGCGCCTGTCGCCAGTTTTTCCGCAACAACGTCGAGACCACCGCGGATTTGATCGCGTTCCTCTTCGGTGAGAACGCCTGCTTCAGCGAGTGCTGAGGCCCATGCTTGCGACAGCTGAATGTCGAACGGCCAGAGTCGGAAGTCGGTACCGATTGAGCGATTCAGCGCGTCGAGTGCGTGTGCCGTGGGCGCGGCGAAGCGGCCACCCCAGAGTTTGTGGGAGTCAGCGGTCATTTGCTTAAGGTATAGCGCGGAGGCGCCGTGCGGGGCTAACGTTCCACACGGCGGCTATGGGATGCATGAGTGGTTTCGTCACGCGGGCAGGCACGGGGGGCCTGCCCCTACGAGATCCACGTTTACGCGGCTTGCTGGTCTCCCTTGGCGTCCTCGGCGGCGCGTTCCTGGTCGCGGAGGGCGCGGACACGTGCGGAGAGGCCAAAGAGACGGATGAAGCCGGCGGCATCGCTCTGCTGGTAGACGTCGTCTTCGCCGAAGGTCACGAAGCGCTCGTCATAGAGGGCGTAGGCGCTCTCGCGGCTAGCGACAATCGCATTGCCCTTGTAGAGGCGAAGCGTGACGGAGCCGGTTACGGTTTCCTGCGTGACATTGACGAATGCGTCGTAGGACTCGCGTTCGACTGTCCACCAACGGCCTTCGTACACGAGGTCTGCGTAGCGCGGGGCGATGAGATCCTTGGCCGCGAGCGTGCGACGGTCGAGCGTCAGCTGCTCGAGCTCGCTGTGCGCGGTGTAGAGAAGTGTGCCGCCGGGTGTTTCGTAGATTCCGCGTGACTTCATGCCGACAAGGCGATCCTCGACGAGGTCGATGCGGCCGACGCCGTTGCGGCCGCCGATCTCATTGAGCATGGAGAGCAGGGGGACAGGCGACATGACGTGACCGTTGACGGCGACCGGCGTTCCGCGCTCGAAGGTGATGGTCACCTCTTCTGATGCGTCTGGTGCGGACTCCGGCGACTGGGACATCATGAATAGATCGTCCGGCGGCGATTGTGCCGGATCTTCGAGGCAGCCGCCTTCATGCGAGATGTGCCAGATGTTGCGGTCGCGCGAATAAATGTTGGCCTTGGTCTGCTCGACGGGCACTTTGTGCGCGTTCGCATACGTGATGGCGTCCTCGCGCGAGTTGATGGTCCACTCGCGCCACGGCGCGATAATTTTTACTTTTGGCGCGATGGCCTTGTAGGCGAGCTCGAAGCGCACCTGGTCGTTGCCCTTGCCGGTCGCCCCATGCGCCACCGCGTCGGCGCCGACCTTCTCGGCGATCTCGATCTGCTTCTTGGCGATCAAGGGCCGCGCGATCGAGGTGCCGAGCAGGTACTGGCCCTCGTAGAGCGCGTTGGCGCGGAACATCGGGAACACATAGTCGCGCACGAACTCCTCGCGCA
>PLEG01000060.1 GCA_003136975.1 Gemmatimonadota bacterium
GGGCCAGCCCAGCGTGGAGAACGGCCAGAGCCACGACGAGAACCACGTGTCGAGCACGTCCTCATCCTGTCGAACAGCGCCGCCGCACGTGGCGCATGCAGTGACATCCTCACGACTCACGGTGATGCAGCCGCGCGATTCGCAATACCACACCGGAATGCGGTGGCCCCACCACAACTGGCGTGAGATGTTCCAGTCTCGAATGCCTTCGAGCCAGTTGACGTACACCGCTTCCCATCGTTCCGGGAGAATCCGAATTTTTCCGCTGCGCACACCGTCGAGCGCGGGCGCTGCCAGCTCGCTCATGCGCACAAACCACTGATCAGACAGGCGCGGTTCCACGATCGTGCCGCAGCGATAGCAGTGTCGCATCGCGTGCTGGTGCGGCTCGACCTTCACGAGCGCGCCGCTTGCCTTGAGCATCGCGACGATGCGCACGCGTGCCTCGAATCGCTCGACGCCGCGCAGCTCGGACGGCACCCGCCCGTCGGCATCTGTCACGTTGTCGATGTTTCCTTCGGCCGTCATGATCACGGGCATTGGAAGCCCATGACGCTTGCCGACCTCAAAGTCGTTCGCGTCGTGAGCCGGTGTGATCTTGACGACACCAGTACCGAACGCCGGATCAGCGTACTCGTCCGCGATTATCGGTATCGTGATTCCCGCGATCGGAAGCACCACCGTTCTACCAACGAGAGAAGCGTAGCGCTCGTCTTCAGGATTGACCGCGAGCGCAACATCGCCCAGCATTGTCTCCGGCCGCGTTGTTGCGACGGTGAGCCACTTGCCAGGCTCGTCAGCCAACTCGTACCGAATGTGATAGAGCGATCCCTTTTCTTCCGCATGCTCTGCCTCCTCGTCGCTCAACGAAGTGAGACAACGCGGGCACCAGTGGATCACGCGATGGCCGCGATAGATGAGCCCGCGCTCGTACAACTGCACGAACGCCTCGCGCACCGCGATCGAAAGCTCCGGCGAAAGAGTGTACGCGGTACGCGACCAATCGCACGACGCACCGATCGAGCGCAACTGCTCCAGGATGCTTCCACCCGTGTCAGCGACGAACTCCATGGTGCGAGCTATGAACGCGTCGCGGCCGAGATCGAAGCGCGACAATCCGTCCCGGGCCAATTGCTTTTCGACGATGTTCTGCGTCGCGATACCGGCGTGGTCGGTGCCGGGAAGCCACAGCGTCTCGTCGCCGCGCATTCTCCGCCAGCGCGTTATCACGTCCTGCACGGTGATGTTGAGGCCGTGGCCAACGTGAAGCACCGCCGTAACGTTCGGCGGCGGCATCACAATCGTGAAGGGATCACGGTCTCCGCCGGCGCGACTGGAGCGCGCGGCATCGGCCGTAAATGCATCGGCGGCGAGCCAGCGCTCATACCACTCGCGCTCGGTCGCCGCCGGATCGTACTGAGTCGGAATCTCAGCCATCGGGGGCGTCGTCATTCAACGCCCAATTTAACGCCTGCCGGTAGTGCTGCGCTTACGCGGTGGGCGGAGCGTCCTCTGGATTCGCGACGTTATCGGCCTTGGGAACTCCACTTGGGGAAATCGCGGACCCGTCCGCGCGCCCACCACGATGTGCTGGCGGCTTCTTGCGGCGCTCTGCGGTTCCCTCGATCGTATCCGCGGCCGAGCGGTACGCTTCGCTCTCATTCATCCACTTGTCTTCCAGAGCTGGCTTGGGATCAATGTTCCGGTCAGGTTCGGATGAATTGCCCTGGCGCTCGCGCCCCATGCCTATGCCCTGGCCTTCCCAGTGAGACTCCGTAAGGCGGTCGTCGCCAGCCACATAGCGCTCAGCTGAATCTTCGAGCTGGTCTTCCTCCGATCGCACCGCGAGTCGGTTCAGAACCGTTTCCACGCCCGGCGTACCGCGCGCTACGGTTACGGCATGCTCGGCTTCGCTCGCAGCGTAAACCCAGCCGGTGAGCTCGATTATCCCCTCGTCGATGGCGCCAATGTCGATCGCGCGCTCGCTCAGGATCGGGTCGTTGTGATACGCCTCAAGGACGCGCTCCTCCAGCTCCTCGAGCGGCGATAACTCCTCGTCGTCCTCGTCGTCGCCGTCCTCATCCTCATCGTCGTACTCATCATATTCGCCCGCGACGAACTCTTCCTCATCGCCGCCGCCGAGTCGCTCCCGGAGCTTTGTGGCCAGAGCCGAAAAGCCGCCGAATTTCTGGGCGACCGCCACTCCCGCGGCAATGCCGACAGCGGCGCCGATGGCGAGGAAGATCATTCCTTCACTCGCGCGTGGGCTTTTGTCTCGATAACGGAAGCGCGGAAGGTCGCGCAACCTGTGGCGGAGGTTTTCCTCGAAGGATAGCTTACGCATACGCTGGATTTATTAGGTGGTGTCGCGATGCAAGGCGGCAAGAAGAAGGCCACCGGCGAACTCTTAATCAGACCGATCTCTTGTTAGAGCTAACGCTTCCCGACGGTTCCGTAAGATCCGTCCCCGAAGGTACGCTGCCGTCCGAAGTCGTCAGCTCCATTGGGGAACGACTACTCCGAGCCGCGATCGCCGTCGAGGTCAATGGCGTGATTCAGGACCTGGTGACGCCGCTGCGCCATGGCGGCTCCTTCCGCGTCCTCACCGAGCGCGACCCTGAAGCCCTGTCGGTGATCCGGCATTCCACAGCGCACCTGCTCGCCACCGCCGTTCGGCGCGTCCGTCCGGACGCGCAGATCGGCTTCGGCCCGTCAATCGAAGATGGCTTTTACTACGACTTTGGTGTGGATCATCCCTTCACTCCCGAGGACCTCGAAGCCTTCGAAAAGCAGATGCGGAAGATCGCGTCCGAAAAATATCCCTTCGTGCGTGCAGAGCTTGATCGAGCCGCAGCCGAACGAGTGTTCCAAGGCGATCCGCTCAAACTCGAACGATTGTCCGAACTGGCCGATGACGAGGTGATCTCAACCTACTCTGATGGCCCATTCACCGATCTCTGCCGCGGGCCGCACGTTCAGGACACGTCGTATCTCAAGCACTTCAAGCTGATGAGCACGGCCGGCGCCTACTGGCGCGGAGATGAGAAGCGGCAGATGCTGCAGCGCATCTACGGAACCGCGTGGTTCCGGAAGGAAGACCTCGACGCATACCTGTATCGCATCGAGGAAGCCAAACGGCGGGACCATCGCCGTCTTGGGAAGGAACTGGATCTGTTCCAGTTTCATCCCATTGCGCCAGGCGCGGCGTTCTGGACCAATCGCGGAACCACAATTTACAACGGGCTCGTGGACTTCATGCGCGCCAAGCTGCGCGTTGCGGGTTACGACGAAGTGAAGACGCCGTTGTTGTATCACAAGTCGTTGTGGGAGCAGTCTGGCCATTGGGGCAAGTACAAGGACAACATGTTCCTGGTGCTCGACAACGAAACAGGTGAGCATGATTTCTCGCTCAAGCCGATGAACTGCCCGTCGCATCATGTACTCTACGGAAGCAGAAAGCACAGCTATCGCGAGTTGCCGGTTCGCTACGCCACGCAGGACGTGCTGCATCGCTATGAGGTTTCCGGCGCGCTGTCGGGGCTCACACGCGTGCGTCAGTTTCAGCAGGACGACGCGCACATCTACCTCGCGGAGTCGCAGATCACGGACGAGGTCAAGAGTCTCGTCGAGATGATCAACGACTGCTACGGTGTATTCGGCCTCAGCTACACGGCAAAATTGGCGACGCGTCCGGCGCCGGAACAGCGCGTCGGCACCGACGAGATGTGGGATCGCGCCGAGGAGTCGTTGCGGTCAGCGCTCGTCGCGACCGGGCTACCGTACGAGCTGAAGGAGGGGGACGGTGCGTTCTACGGTCCCAAGATCGACTTCGACGTAACCGATTCGATTGGGCGCCAGTGGCAGTTGGGCACGATCCAGCTCGACTACGCGAACCCGGAGCGCTTTGACTTGAGCTACACGGGCGAGGATAACCAGTCGCACCGGCCGGTCATCATCCATCGTGCGATACTCGGCTCGTTCGAGCGCTTCATCGCGATTCTGATCGAGCACTTCGCGGGTGCGTTCCCGCTCTGGCTTGCGCCGGAGCAGGTGCGCATCGTTCCTATCTCCGATGCACAGGTCGAGGCGGCGCGTGAAGTTCGCGATGCGCTGCTCGCGGCTGGCGTGCGCGCGCATCTGGACGATCGCAACCAGACGCTCAATTACCGCATCCGTGAGGCCGAGACGCTCAAGGTTCCTTACATGGCGGTGGTCGGTGGTCGCGAAGCCGAGCAGAAGACTGTTGCCGTCCGGACGCGCGGGGCGGGGAGCAAGCAGGAGGTCGCGCCTCTGGCGGAGTTCGTGGCACGCGTTCAGTCAGAGATCGCCTCGCGGTCACTGACGCCCTGACGTTGGGTACCAATGCGGGGAGCCTCGGGACCGGCGAAAATCCGCCGCGCTCCGATTAGCTTTCCACCCATGTCAGACCTCAGTCGCCAACCGGTAATCGTGTCGGCCGCGAGGACGCCCATCGGGCGGTTCCTCGGCGGCCTTGCCTCTCTTTCTGCCCCCGAACTCGGCGCAATAGCAATCCGGGCCGCGCTTTCGCGAGCCAACGTCTCGCCCCAAGCGGTGGGCAACGTGATCATGGGAAATGTCCTGCAGGGCGGCGTGGGCCAGGCGCCGGCTCGTCAGGCTGCGCTCAAGGCAGGGTTGCCAGAAACTGTTTCCGCGCTCACCGTCAACAAGGTCTGCGGATCAGGGTTGGAAGCGGTGATGCTCGCCGCCGCATCGATCAAGGCCGGCGATGAAGAAGTAGTCGTCGCGGGTGGCCAGGAGTCCATGTCGAACTCGCCGTACTACGTGTACGGCTATCGCGGTGGCGTGAAGTTCGGCGACCAGACAATGGTCGACAGTCTCATAAAGGATGGCCTCTGGTGCTCGTTCTGCGATGTGCACATGGGTGTCCACGCGGACTACACGTCGCGGAAAGCCAACGTGACGCGATCAGAGCAGGATGTCTTCTCCGTCCTGTCGCACTCGAAGGCTGTCGCCGCGATCGAGGCCGGCAAGTTCAAGGCTGAGATCGTTCCAGTTGAGATTGTGGGAAAAAAGGGGACGACGGTCGTCGATACGGATGAAGGTCCGCGCAAGGACACCACGATCGAGTCGCTTGGAAAATTGCGACCAGCTTTCGGAGGCAAGGACAAGAGCCAGGATCTGACCGTGACGGCCGGCAACGCATCGAGTCTGAACGACGGCGCTGCTGCGCTTGTTGTAGTGAGCGAGCAATTCGCTAAGGATCACGGACTCGAGATCCTGGCACGCATCACCGGCTACGCGACGGGTGGTGGCGCACCGGAAGATCTCTTCTTCGCGCCGATCGTTGCCGTCCAGAAGTTGATGCAGAAGACCGGCGCAAAGATCGGCGACTACGATCTCATCGAGGCAAACGAGGCGTTCGCCTCGCAATCCATCGCTGACGCGCGCGGGCTTGGTTGGGACGATACACGTGTCAACGTGAATGGCGGCGCGATTGCGCTGGGCCATCCGATTGGCGCGAGCGGAGCGCGGATACTCACCACGCTGCTCTACGCATTGAAGGACCGTGGTAAGCGCACCGGCCTCGCGACGCTCTGTCTCGGCGGCGGAAATGCCGTCGCGCTCAGCGTCGAGCGCCCGAGCTGATTGTTGGACGCGCGATCTCTCGTATTTATTTCTCCCTCAGAACGAAAGCTTCGCGCTCCGTGGCGCATCCTCATCTTCATCCTGGTCTGGGTAGCGGTGACTCTGGTCGCCGCTGCACTCGCGTCAGGTTTGGCACTCCCGGGGATTCGCACGGTTCTGTACTACTGGGTCGATTTCATCGCCGTGCTCATCGCGACGATCGTGTCGCTGCGCTGGGTGGATGGACTCGATTGGAAGTTTGTGTTGATGGGCCGCGCGGCATCGCAACCCGCGTTGCTCACGAGCGGATTCCTGATGGGAATGCTTGCGATCGGCGTTCCGTGCGTTGTATTGCTGGCAACCCACGAGCTACGCATAGTTCCAGCCGGATCGGGAAACTGGGCAATCGCCGCCGCGCAAATGGCGCTTTTTTTACTTCCGGCGGCGGCGGCGGAAGAGCTGCTGATGCGCGGTTACATCTTCTCCGTGTTGCGCGAAACGATCGGTTGGAAGAATACGCTGGTCGCTACAAGTATTGTTTTCGGGATGCTGCACCTACGCAATCCCGGCGCGAATCCCGAGACGATCACAGCAGTGATCATCGCGGGATTCTTTCTTGGAACGATATTGCTAGTTACGGAAAGCCTGTACGCCGTATCGCTGGCGCACTTCGCGTGGAACTGGACGATGGCGGCTGGCCTTCACACGTCGGTGAGCGGACTGGGTGTCACGGCGCCCAACTATCACGTGATCGACAGCGGGCCAGCGTGGCTCACTGGCGGCTCCTGGGGACCGGAAGGCGGGGTCGCCGCTGCGCTTGGGATGTTCGTATTTCTCTTCTATCTGCTGGGACGTTATCGCGGCCACTTGCAGACCAATACGCCGACTGAATGAACTGTATGAGGGTCAAGTAGCATGGCAGAACGCATCGCCGTTATCGGCGCGGGACAGATGGGCAACGGGATCGCGCACGTATTCGCGCAAGCGGCGTTTCCCGTGACGATGATCGATGTTGCCCAGGCCGCGCTCGATCGCGGCAAGGCGACGATCGAGAAGAATCTCGACCGGCAGCTGAAGAAGGGGACCATCGATCAGGCGTCAAAGGATGCCACGCTATCGAACGTGACTCTCGCGACTGATCTTGGCGCTGCGCGTGATGCATCGCTCATCATCGAAGCCGCGACCGAGAATGTCGCGCTCAAATACAAGATATTTGGCGACCTGGACAGGCTTGCGCAGCCTGACGCCATACTCGCGACGAACACGAGCTCGATCTCGATTACGGAAATCGCGGCAAAGACAGGGCGCCCCGACAAGGTTGTCGGAATGCACTTCATGAATCCGGTTCCGGTCATGAAGCTTCTCGAGATAATTCGCGGGCTCGCGACGTCGGACGAAACAACTGCCAGAGTCGTGTCGCTCTCGAGCGCACTCGGCAAGACGCCCGTTGAGGTGAGTGATTATCCCGGGTTCGTCGCGAACCGAATTCTGATGCCGATGATCAACGAAGCCGTGTACTGTGTGATGGAAGGCGTTGGCACGCCGGAAGCGATCGACACCGTCATGCAGCTCGGAATGAACCATCCAATGGGCCCGCTAACGCTCGCGGATTTCATCGGTCTCGATACGTGCGTGGCGATTCTGGAAGTCATGCACCAGGGACTCGGTGATCCCAAGTACCGCCCGTGTCCGCTGCTCAAGAAATATGTCGCGGCAGGTTGGTTGGGGCGTAAAACGGGGCGGGGTTTCTACAAGTATGCTTGATCTCTTCC
Organism: Gemmatimonadota bacterium; assembly: GCA_003136975.1. Taxonomy (GTDB): domain Bacteria; phylum Gemmatimonadota; class Gemmatimonadetes; order Gemmatimonadales; family Gemmatimonadaceae; genus Fen-1247. The sequence goes on from PLEG01000060.1 coordinate 7,380, forward strand.
CGCTCACGGAAGAGCAACGCGAGATCGAGCGCGTTGCGCGTGATTTTGCGGCCGCCGAGATCGTTCCGTATTCCAGGCAATGGGATCGCGATTCTTATTTTGAGATTGCGCTCGTAAAGAAGTTGGGCGACCTCGGATTCCTCGGCATGCTTACAGCGGAGGAGTACGATGGCCTGGGACTCGACACGGTTACGTATCTCGTCGCATTGGAGGAGATAGCCGCGGCAGACGCTTCCGTTGCCGTGATGATGAGCGTGCACAATTCGCTGCCGACTCAGATGCTGGCGACTTTCGGAAGTGAAGAGCAAAAGCAGCGGTTCCTCAAGCCAATGGCGCGGGGTGAATTGCTCGGTGCGTTCGCCCTGTCCGAACCGGAGGCTGGTTCCGACGCAGCCGCGCTCACCACCCAGGCCGTCCGCGACGGCGACGACTGGATCCTGAACGGAACCAAGTCCTGGGTTACGAGTGGGCCGTACGCGGGTGTCATCCTGGTGCAGGCGCGCACCGATACATCCGCGGATCGGAAAGGCGCGCGAGGCATTGGGGCGTTTATCGTGACGCCTGATCTTGCCGGTTTCAGCGTTGGCAAGAAGGAAGACAAGATGGGCCTGCGCGCCTCTCCGACGGTTCAGATCGTCCTCGACGGAGTGCGGGTTCCCGCGGCCAACCTGCTGGGTGATCCGTCAATGGGCTACGTTTACGCCATGCGCTCACTCAACGCGGGTCGGTTGGGAATCGCCGCACAGGCGGTGGGAATCGCGCGCGCGGCGTTCGACGCCGCAGTTGCGTACGCTGCCGAGCGGCGGCAGTTTGGGCAGCCGATCAGAGATTTTCAGGGAATTCAGTTCAAGCTTTCGAACATGGCGACGCGCATATCGGCCGCGCGCGCCCTGTTGCATGCAGCTGCGCGCGCAAAGGATGCGAATGCATCGAGCGCAAAGCAGGCTGCGTCGATGGCCAAGCTCTTCGCGAGCGAAACGGCCATGTGGGTCACCACCGAAGCAGTGCAGGTTTTTGGCGGCTATGGTTACGTCAAGGACTATCCGGTGGAGAAGCTGTTCCGCGACGCGAAGATCACAGAGATCTACGAAGGAACGTCGGAAATTCAACGCATCGTCATCGCACGGGAGCTTTACGCATGAAGCTGTTCGACACAATCGCCGAAATGGGCCATGAGCAGGTCGTCGTGTGCTCGGATCCGTCATCCGGATATCGCGGAATCATAGCGATCCACAACACCACACTCGGCCCCGCGCTCGGCGGCACTCGCTTCTGGAACTATGCGAGCGACGAGGACGCGATAACCGATGCGCTTCGTCTGGCGCGCGGGATGACCTACAAGAATGCGGTCGCCGGTCTCAACCTCGGTGGCGGCAAGGCTGTCATCATCGGTGACAACCGCGCAACGCGGCGCGAGATGATCTTCCGCGCGCACGGCCGGTTCGTGGAGAGTCTCGGTGGCAGATACGTGACAGCGGAGGACGTCGGCACAAGCACGTCGGACATGGACTTCGTGCACATGGAGACCGATTACGTGGCCGGTCTCGCCGGACGCTCCGGAGATCCATCACCGGTCACCGCGCACGGCGTCCTCCGTTCGATTCAGGCATCGGCTATGTACCGCTGGGACTCGGACGACCTCGAGGGAAAGACCGTCAGCATTCAGGGTTGCGGCAACGTTGGCCGCCACCTGGCCAAGGCGCTGGACAAGGCGGGCGCGAAAGTCATCGTATCAGACATCGATCCCGATCGCGTGGCATGGGTGCTCGCGGAAACGAACGCGACGGCTGTCGACGGCGATGCGATCTATTCCGTCGAAGCCGACATCTTTGCTCCGTGCGCACTCGGTGGAATCATCAACGACGCGACGATTCCCAAGCTCAAGGTCGAAATCGTATCCGGCGCGGCCAACAATCAGTTACTCGAAGAGCGTCACGGTGACATGCTACAGGAGCGTGGAATTCTTTACGCACCCGACTACGTGGCAAACGCCGGCGGCGTAATCAACGTGTACAGCGAACTTGCTGGTTGGGACGCCAAGCGCTCCTTCCGCAAGGCGGACGAAATCTACGACACCATTCTTGGTGTGTTCGAGATTGCTCGCACCGATGGCATCCCGACCTACCGCGCAGCCGACCGGCTCGCCGAGCGACGGCTCCAGGCTGTAAATTCAATGATGCGCACGTGGCCGCAGTGGCCGCGCAAGTCGTGAGCGCAATTTTGTCCGTTTCCGAGAGGTTGTAGTCGAGATGAGCGTATCCACCATGCCGGCGAGCGGCGAGCTGAGTGCAGTCTGGGAATCTGATCCTGACATTGCGCGTCTGATCATCGAGGAGACCGAGCGCCAGCGTCATGGCCTCGAGCTCATCGCGAGCGAGAACTTCGTGTCGCTCGCCGTGCTGCAGGCCATGGGGACACCGCTCACGAACAAGTATGCGGAAGGACTTCCCGGCAAGCGTTACTACGGTGGTTGTGAAGTCGTGGATCGCGTCGAGCAGATCGCGATTGACCGGGCGAAGCAGTTGTTCGGCGCCCAGCATGCGAATGTGCAGCCGCACTCGGGTGCCCAGGCGAACGCGGCCGTGTACCTCGCCTTTCTGAAGCCCGGCGACCTGGTCCTTGGCCTGGATCTATCGCAGGGCGGCCATCTCACGCATGGCTCACCGGTCAACTTCTCGGGTTTGCTTTACAACGCCATTCATTATGGTGTGAACGACGCTGGATATATCGACTACGACATGCTGCGCTCGATCGCCCGTGAGCGCCGTCCCAAGATGATCATTGCGGGTGCGAGCGCGTATGCACGCACCATCGACTTTTCGGCATTCGCGGATATCGCTCAGGAGATTGGCGCCAAGCTGTTTGTCGATATGGCGCACATCGCCGGCCTGGTCGCAACCGGATTGCATCCGTCGCCGATTCCGTATGCGGACGCCGTGACGACGACCACGCACAAGACGCTGCGCGGACCGCGCGGCGGCCTGATCCTGTGCAAGTCCGAACATGCGAAGGCGATCGACAAGGCCATGTTCCCGGGAACGCAGGGCGGCCCGCTCGAACACGTAATAGCCGCGAAGGCAGTGTCGTTCAAGGAGGCATTGGATCCGTCGTTCGCGACGTATTGCGCGCAGATCATCGCGAACGCAAAGGCACTGGCTGATGCGTTGATCGGTCGTGGGATGGACATCGTTTCCGGCGGGACAGACACGCATCTCATGCTTGTCGATCTTCGGAACCGTGGCCTGACGGGAAAGGTGCTCGAGCAGGCGCTCGATCGCGCCGCGATAACGGTCAACAAGAACACTGTGCCAAAGGAAACGCAGTCTCCGTTCGTGACGAGCGGAATTCGCGTTGGTACGCCGGCAGTGACGACGCGCGGAATGCGCGAGGCGGAAATGCTGCAGATTGCCGGATTGATCGATCGCGTCGCAAAGGCGCCGGAGGATGCCGCTGTGTGCGCGTCGGTTCGTGCGGAAGTGCTGGCGCTGACCGACCGCTTTCCGCTTTACCCGGGTAGCTTTTCAGAGCGGGACGAGGCGTAGCGGATGGCCGATCTCGCATTTCGCGACGGTGTGATGGAGCAGATTCGGCAGCGTGAATCCCGATACGAGGAAGGCGCATACCTGTTCGTGCTCGCGGCGCTGGAATATTCGCAGGCGCAGCTTCAGGTGCGACGTCATATTACGGGAAAGGAGCTTGCGGTTGCATGCCGCGATCTCGCGATCGATCGATATGGAATAATGGCCAGGGTCGTTCTCGAGCGTTGGGGCATCGCCTCCACCGATGACATCGGCGCGGTAGTCTTCACGCTCGTCGATCTTGGCTTTCTCGCGAGCCAGCCAACCGACACTCGCGATCAGTTTAGCGACGTGTACGATTTTCTCGAGGCCTTCGAGCTCCGCTATCCGTGGAACGGTAAGGCTCTCGTCTGAGCTGGGGGGAGCCGATTCAATGCCGGTTCGCGTCGTAAATGCCGAGGAATCAGCTGCGCTTGACGCGGCTGCGATAGTGGGAGGAGTTCCGGCGCGCGCTCTGATGCGCGCCGCGGCGTTCAACGCCGCCACGGTAATCTGCGCGCGATATCCCGATCGACTGCGCGCCGGCGTAACGATCGTCACTGGACCCGGTAACAATGGCGGCGACGGTTGGGCACTTGCCTCCGCGCTCCACTCCGTGGGTGTCACCGTTCGTGTTCGTGAGATCGCACAGTCGCGCACTCCCGATGCAATAGCTGAGCGAACACTTGCGGCCACGCTACTCAACACGGATCCGCTTGCTTGCGGCGTGATAGTCGATGCGATGCTGGGGACTGGCACTAGCGGCGAGCTCCGTGATGCGCCGCTCGCTGCCGCACACGAAATCGCCGCGGCCAGGGCGCGCGGCACGGTTGTCGTTGCGCTCGACCTTCCGAGCGGCGTTGACGCGACGGCGGGCGCAAAAGGCACCACTGTCGTCGCGGACCTGACAATCAGTTTCGGTAGCTGCAAGCGCGGTAGCCTCATTTCGCGCGCGGAATGCGGCGAGATCGATGTAATTGACATAGGTCTAGCTGCAACTGCCGCTGGCCTTCCGTCATTGGTGGACGCGCCGTTCGTCTGGGCGAACGTCCCCTGCATCGCACCTGACGCTCACAAGGGTACGCGGAAAAGTGTCGCGATCGTGGCCGGTGCAGAGAACATGGGCGGCGCCGCTATTCTCGCCGCAACAGCTGCGTTGCGGAGTGGAGTGGGACTCGTGCAGGCGATTACCGCGCCGGCAAATGCCTCCGCCATGCACACGCAGATTCCCGAGGCCCTGGTCGCGCCGCTCGAGAAAGCGTCATCGAGGATAGCGAATTGGGCGGACGCTGTTCTCATTGGCCCTGGGCTGGGCACGGACGACGTTACGCGTGCCCTTATTCGGGATGTCCTGGACCGCTGGCGTGGACCGGTTGTGGTTGACGCCGGCGCGCTTGCCGCATTTGACGGTGATATTGACGCGCTGTCACGAACGCTACGCGGCCGTGCCGCAATCGTCACTCCGCATCCAGGTGAGCTATCGCGACTGATGGGGCACGACGTTCAGTACGTTCTCGACAATCGGTTCGACATTGGACTGGAGGTCGCGCGAATCCTGGGCGCCACCGTTCTCCTTAAAGGAACGCCGACCGTTATCTCCGATCCATCCGGCGCACGACTTGTCGTCGCCGCCGGCACACCAGCGCTTGCGACAGGTGGCAGCGGTGATGCGCTCGGCGGCATCATCACGACTTTGCTCGCGCAGGGATGCGCACCAAGTGTCGCCGCGGCGTGCGCGGCGTGGGTACATGGACGCGCGGCGGAACTCACGCCTGGAGTGCGCGGATATCGACTATTGGACGTCCTCGATCGACTGCCACAAGCTTGGACAATCGATGTTTTGGCACCGCGATACCCCGTTGTGGCGTCGCTGCCGAGCATCGCGTGATACATGACGGTGAGATCGCGTTCGGGCCTGGTGAAGAGTTTCGGTTCATACGCCGTCTGATTCGGAGATTTGGGCAACTCGCGGTTGGGATTGGTGATGACGCGGCGCTCATTCACGTGCCGCGCGACAACATGGTAGCGATCAGCACCGATACTTCGGTCGAGAACGTTCACTTCCGGCGCGACTGGCTCTCGCTGGACGAAATCGGCTATCGCGCGACGACGGCCGCACTCAGCGATCTGGCGGCAATGGGCGCAAGCGGCGTGGGGATCCTTGTTGCGCTCGTTACGCCACCTGAATCGCGCAAGAACCTCGACGCGCTTGGCGATGGAATCGCACGCGCCGCCGTCGCGGCCGGCGTGCGAATCTACGGCGGTGATACGTCGCGCGGTCCGGTTCTGTCGCTCACGGTAACAGTGTTCGGCAACAGCCGCGACGCGATGCGTCGTGACGCGGCCCGCGCCGGTCACCATGTCTATGTTACTGGCGTGTTTGGCGGCCCGGGAGCTGCGGTGCGTGCTCTTGCCGACGGTGCGCCGGTGCCCGCGGCGTGGCGCGATCGATTCGCCAACCCGCGTGCGCGCATACGCGAAGCCCGATGGGTCGCCGGTCGCGCAGCGCGCGCGGCGATCGATATCTCGGATGGATTGGTCGCTGACGCCGCGCATGTCGCCGCGGCGAGCAACGTACGCATCGCATTGCATATCGATCGCGTTCCGACCGTTCAGGGCGTCGACGCCATTGCGGCCGCACAGAGTGGGGAGGAGTATGAGCTGCTTCTGACGTCTGCTATTCCGATCGACTGTGTTGCATTCGCGGATCGCTTTGGAATCCCGCTCAGCGATATCGGCGCCGTTACGGATGGTGCGCCCGGCGTGCAGCTGATGATGAATGGTGTGCCGCTGGAGATCGAACTACGCGGATACGATCACTTTGGACACGTATGATCGCTGCGCTTCGCACACTCTTCACGATGCTCGTCCTGCTGGTGTTGACCGTCGTCTTCGCAGCGCTGCTGGTCCTTGCCGCCCTTGTAGGTATTCCAAATCGCTCGGGCAGCATATACGATGTTTTGCCGCGCGTCTGGGCGCGCGCGATCCTGTGGGCGGCGGGTATCACGGTGCGCGTTCATGGCCTCGACAGGCTGGCCGCGAACGGCACGTTCATATTCCTCTGCAATCACGTCTCTCTGTTCGATATTCCGGCTCTGGTCGGCTTTCTTCCCCGTAACAACTTTGTCGCGAAAGCCGAGCTCTTCAAGATTCCGATCTTCGGCCAGGGCATTCGGGTACTGGGTACTGTCCCAATCGAGCGAGCGAATCAGAAGGCGGCATTCAGCTCGTACGAAACAGCCGCGGCGCGCATCCAGGGCGGCAGTTCGGTAGTAGTTTTCCCTGAGGGCACTCGTGGAAGGGAATACCCGATACGCCCGCTCAAAAAGGGGCCGTTTGTACTCGCGATCAAGGCCGGCGCACCGATCGTGCCGGTGGTGGTCTACGGAACTATCGAGATCCTTCCAAAGGGCAAGCTACTGATGCATCCTGGAATCATCGACGTATACGTATTGGACCAGGTCTCGACGACCGGTCTCGATTACGCGGACCGCGACACTCTCGCGCACACAGTGCACGACAACATGCAGGCAGCGATGAACGTTCTTTACCTCAACCGATAAACGAAGCCATGTCAGCAATCGTCGAGATCAACGCACGCCAGATTCTGGATAGCCGCGGAAACCCGACTGTCGAAGCCGATGTCACGCTGGAGAGCGGTGTTACCGGCCGGGCCGCGGTGCCGAGCGGCGCGTCGACTGGGGAGCACGAAGCACTCGAGCTGCGCGATGGCGACAACCACCGCTACAATGGCAAGGGTGTCGAGAAGGCCGTGACCGCAATCGAGGACGAGATCCAGCCAGAGGTGCTCGGCCTCGATGCGATCGACCAGATGGCACTCGATCGTACGATGATCGCGCTCGACGGAACCGACAACAAGGGCCGACTCGGCGCCAATTCCATTCTCGCGGTGTCGCTCGCCGCCGCGCGCGCCGCGGCATCCGAGCTTGGACTTCCGTTGTACCGCTACATTGGCGGTCCGCTGTCTCGCGTGATGCCGATGCCGATGATGAACGTTCTCAACGGCGGCGCGCATGCGTCGAACACCGTTGATGTGCAGGAATTCATGATCGTGCCCGTGGGTGCCAAAGACTTCGCGACTGCGCTCCGAATGGGCGCGGAGGTCTTTCACGCACTCAAAAAGGTGCTCACCAAGCGTGGACTTTCGACCGCCGTTGGCGACGAAGGTGGCTTCGCACCGGATCTTCCAAACGATGAGGAAGCGCTCAACGCACTGGTAGAAGCCGTCGAGGTAGCGGGTTACCGTGTGGGGAAGGACGTTGCCTTTGCGCTCGACGTCGCGGCATCGGAGCTGTACAAGGGTGGCAAGTATACGTTCAAGAAGAGCGGCGGCGGAACGCACGGCGCTGACAGCATGATCAAGCTCTACACCGGTTGGCTCGACAAATTTCCAATTGTATCGATCGAAGACGGACTGGCCGAGAATGATTGGGAGGGATGGGCAGAGCTTACCGCTGAATTGGGCGGGCGCGTCCAGTTGGTGGGTGATGACATCTTCGTCACGAATAGCGAATACCTGGCCCGTGGAATCAACGAGGACGTTGCCAACGCAATTCTTGTGAAGGTGAACCAGATTGGAACGTTGACCGAAACACTCGAGGCGATCGAGCTTGCGCGTGCGAACGGTTATCAGAGCATCATCTCGCATCGCTCGGGCGAGACTGAGGATACGTTCATCGCCGATCTCGCCGTCGCCACGAATGCTGGACAGATCAAGACTGGCTCCGCGAGTCGCACCGATCGTGTAGCGAAGTACAACCAGCTTCTTCGTATCGAGGAAGAGCTTGGTGACCTCGCCGAGTTCCCCGGCGCTGCGTTGTACGGACTTTAGCAGCAGCCGAGCATGCGTGGACGCTTGATCTGGGGCGCGCTAATTCTGGGCGCCCTCGTATTCGCCCTGCAGGGCGGAGAATACAGCACGCTCGACATCGTGCGACAGCATCGACGCGCGGCCGAATTGACAATCCGCGCAGATTCCATTCAACGTGCTGTCGATTCGTTGACGCGCGCCGAGCGATTGGTGCGCACCGATCCGGCGACTCAGGAGCGGATCGCGCGCGAGGAGTTCGGGATGGTACGTGGCGGCGAGATTCTTTATCGCTTCCTTCCCGATACGACGGCCGCGCGCTGAGCCCATCCGGGCCAATCCAAGAGCCATCGCGGCCACGAACGAAAAAAAAGCCTCGGGTCAGAGACCCGAAGCCGTTGTGCAAGGTGCGCGTTCGTCGAAAGGAGCTTGTCGTAAGGTGCTTTGCCGGCGTCACCCGCATACCCCGGCAATTCATAGTCTCGGCGCCCTTTAGGCAAATGTTTACATAAAGTGAACATTTGATTGGAACGCGATTCTGGCAAGGAGCTCGCACTCCGGAAAAATAGAAGTCCCGCCTGGCAGCTAAGTGCAAGCGGGACTTCTATTTACGCAGTAGCAGGGGCGGGGATCGAACCCGCGACCTCACGATTATGAGTCGTGCGCTCTCACCAGCTGAGCTACCCTGCCGCACATCACACCGTACAACGTAACGACGGCCGGCCCGAGGGGCCGGCCGTCGAATGGCGGGGGCGGGATTTGAACCCGCGACCTTCGGGTTATGAGCCCGACGAGCTACCAGGCTGCTCCACCCCGCGTCAGAGTTTCTAATCTAGTGAGGGGCGGCACCATGTCAACGCGGCCTACGCGTTTTTCGCAGTGATATTCCCGTGGCCGCCGCTCGGCGATCGCGTAGATTTCCAGACTTATCGAATGAAGCAAGCCCTCGAAGTCCTGCTCGCAGGCGTGGTGGATTACGCCGGCCTGTTTCCACCTGCCGCGCTAGACATGCCCGCGGCCACCAAGTCCTACGCGCAATACCTTCAGGACCCCAACAGGCGAGTGCTGGGCCGTTTTGTCATTCCAGTCATGCGACTTCGCGAGTTCGATGAGGCCGCCTCCGCGCTGCTCCATCGGGGCGCGACAAGCGAGCCATGGCGCCTGAGCGCGCTTCCGGGCCCGGACATCACCGCTGACATCGATCTCGCACTCAAGTTCAACTGTCGGCACTGGAGCGAATCCGAGATCGGCCACGCGGTGATCGATGCGCTTGAGATAAAGGCTTCGGTGCCCGATGAGATACACGCCGCGGCCAGCGTCATGCCGCGGCAACTCACGCCGTTCTTTGAGATCCCGATCACGAGCGATCCCTTGGTGCTCGTCAATGCAATCAAGCGCTCGGGTGCCTTCGCGAAGGCGCGCACTGGCGGTGTTACACCAGGCTCATTTCCCCGCGCGGAAGATGTAGCCCGTTTCATGATTCGCTGTAGAGATGCGCAAGTTGCGTTCAAGTTGACCGCGGGGCTGCATCACCCGCTGCGCGCGGAATATCCGTTGACGTACGCCGATGACGCTCCGCGCGGAACGATGTTCGGCTACCTGAACATGTTCCTTGGCGCCGCGCTCGCCTGGAACGGCGCAGACGAAAGTATCGTGCTGGCAGCGCTGACTTCAACGTCAGTGCAGGACTTCGCCTTCTCCGACGAATCCATCATATTCGCTGGTCGCACGCTCTCCGTCGATTCCATCCGCGATGCGCGAGATAACTTTGTACTCTCGTTCGGATCCTGTTCCTTTCGCGAGCCTGTAGACGACCTCGCGGCCCTCTCCATTTCCTGAATGTCGACAAATCTCACACACGACCCGTCACTCCGCTGCTGGGTAGAATCTGCCAACGTACCGGGCTGTGACTTTCCGATCCAGAATCTTCCGTTCTGCGTGTTCAGCGAGTTCGACGAAGAAGCAGTTCCGCGCGGCGGAATCGCGATAGGCGATCAGATCCTCGACATGGCCGCATGCGCCGATGCAAGCCTGTTTGGCGGTCGTGCTGCTGATGCGGTCTTCGTCGCCGCGCAGTCCACGCTGAACGAGCTGATGTCCATGGATCAGGATCACCTCTCCGCTCTTCGCGCAGAGGTGAGTGCGCTGTTGAGTGGCGATGGTCATACGTATCGCGGTATTCCACTTCCGCGAAACATCCTGTATCCCATGGACGGCGCGGTGATCTACCTGCCGACGCGCATCGGCAACTACACCGACTTCTACGCATCTATTTTCCACGCGACGAACGTCGGAAGCATGTTCCGTCCGGACAATCCGCTTCTGCCGAACTACAAGTGGGTTCCGATCGGCTATCACGGCCGCGCGTCGTCGGTGTCGCTCAAGGAAACGGTGATTCGCCCGCACGGGCAGACCAAGGCTCCGAACGAGTCTGCTCCAACCTTCGGTCCAAGCCAGCAACTCGACTACGAGCTCGAGGTTGGTGCGTTCATCGCGCGCGGCAACGCACTCGGCGACAACATACCAATTGGCGATGCATCGGAGTCGCTCTTCGGCTTCTGTCTCGTCAATGACTGGTCCGCGCGCGACATTCAGTCGTGGGAGTACCAACCGCTTGGGCCGTTCCTTTCCAAGAGCTTTGCCACGAACATCTCTCCGTTCATCGTGACTCGCGAAGCGCTGGAGCCATTCCGGTCGCCGGTATATGCTCGGCCGGAGGGAGACCCTGCGCCGCTCGACTACCTGAACGACGAGACTGATCAGGCAGAGGGCGCATACGACATTCAGCTCGAGGTTTACATCTCCAGCGAGCAGATGCGCGACGCCGAGCTTCCACCCATGCGGCTGAGCCACGGTACATTCAAGGACATGTACTGGACGATGGCCCAGATGGTCGCGCATCACACCAGCAATGGGTGCGACCTCCGGCCTGGCGATCTGATTGCCAGTGGGACCGTGTCGGGACCAGGCAAGGACGAGCGCGGATGCATGCTGGAGATCACGCGGCGCGGCGCCGAGCCGGTCACGCTACCGACCGGTGAACAACGACAATTTCTCGAGGATGGAGACGAAGTGATAATGCGTGGATATTGCGAGCGCGAAGGAAGCGTACGCATCGGATTCGGCGAATGCCGAGCCATGATCGTTGCGGAAGAGGGTTAATGCCAGCACGTAAGAAGTCAGTGAAGCGTAAGACCGCTCTCCGGCGTAAGACCGCTCCAGCCGCACCGCTCGTGCCCACGGCGAAGATCGCGAACATGAAGTCGCGCTTCTTTGATGTGCGGCAGTCCGGAATTCAGGGGAAGGGAGCATTCGCCACCACGAAGATACGTAAGGGTCAGCGGATCATCGAATACACTGGTGAGCGCATATCGAACGACGAAGCGGACAGCCGCTACGACGAGACATCGATGCGGCGACACCACACGTTCCTGTTCACGGTGACAGCGCGCACCGTTGTCGATGGCGCGATCAACGGCAACGAGTCCATCTACATCAACCACTCGTGCGATCCCAACGCTGAGGCGGTGATCGACGGTGGCCGGATCTTCATCGAAGCCATTCGTACCATTCAGCCGGGCGAGGAACTGGTGTACGACTACCAGTATGAGCGCACTGGCGAGAATGATGATGAGATGGAGACTTTCTACAAGTGCCTGTGCGGCGCACCGAATTGCCGCGGAAGCATCATGAAGTCCAAGCCCGCGCCCCGCGGGAAGAAATCGGGGAAGCGCCGTGCCAAACGGTAGCGCTGCTCTCAACCCTTCTTACCGGTAAATGCCAAAGATCCCACGCATTTGTATTGGGCTGATCGCCACCCTCATCGCGAGCACCGCGGGCGCGCAGGGAAGCTACCGGCAGACCAAGCCACTCGATCCCGCCAACGTCGACACGACCTGTGCGCCATGCACGAACTTCTACCAGTTTGCGAACGGCGGCTGGCTTAAGGCCAACCCAATTCCCGCCGCGTACGCCCAGTGGGGGTCGTTCAACGAGCTCGCCGAGCAGAACAACGACAAGCTCAAGCATGTGCTCGACGATGCGGCCGCGCATCGAGCCACGGCGTCGGATGTGTCNNGCGAAAGGTCGGCAACTTCTACGCTGCCTGCATGGACTCCGCGGGAATCGAGAAGGCCGGGCACACACCGATCGTGGGCGCGCTCAAAGAAATAGCGGCGATCAACACGGCGGGCGATGTCAAGCAATACCTCATTTCACAGGCCGCGCTCGGTCGCGGAATGCTGTTCCGCTTCGGATCCACTCAGGACGCGAAGAACAGTAGTGAGGTAATTGGGGGAATCGGTCAGGGCGGCATAGGCCTTCCGGATCGTGACTATTACTTCAAGACGGATGCGCACACGGCTGCCGTGCGAGATGCGTACGTCAAGCATATCGCGAACGACCTGGTGCTCGTTGGCGAAACGCCTGCCAAGGCACAGACCGATGCGCAGAGTGTTCTCGCTCTCGAAACATCGATCGCCGCGTCGCATCTCACGCGCGTTCAGCAGCGCGATCCTGCACTCACGTACAATCGCAAGACACCAGCCCAGTTGGCGGCGCTTGCCCCTGACTTTGACTGGAAGGGCCTTTTCACCGCGGAAAAGGCTTCAAATGTCACCGCGATCGACGTCATGAACCCCACGTTCATTACAGCGGTTGACTCGCTGCTGAAGACAGTTCCCGTGAGCGATTGGAAGACATACTTCACGTGGAACATCGTGAACCGCAGCGCCAACGCGCTCAGCTCACCGTTCGTGAACGAAGCGTTCGCCTTTAACCAGAACCTGACGGGCGCCAAGGAGCAATTGCCGCGTTACAAACGTTGCATCGCCGCGACCGATCGCGCCATGGGTGAGGCGCTCGGCAAGGCGTACGTGGACAAGTACTTCACACCAGAGGCAAAGGCACGCGCAAACGCGATGGTGAACAACATCAAGTCCGAGTTCCGTGAACGGCTCGCGAGCCGCACGTGGATGAGTGACTCGACTCGCCAGATGGCCTACGCGAAGCTCGACGCGTTTGTGCAGAAGATTGGCTATCCCGACAAGTGGAGGGATTACACGGCTCTGTCCATCAAGCCTGGCGTGTCGTATTACGACAACAACCTCGCGGTGGCCGAGTTCAACAACGCCGACGACATCGGGCGTATCAACAAGCCGGTCGATCGCACGCGTTGGGGTATGAGTCCGCCAACAGTGAACGCGTACTACAACCCGTTGATGAACGAGATAGTCTTTCCGGCTGGCATCATGCAGCCGCCGTTCTTCGACCCGAA
>PLEG01000247.1 GCA_003136975.1 Gemmatimonadota bacterium
TCGCGTGCGCGGTGCTCGTCTCCCTTTTCGTTTCGTTCTCGCTCGATCCAATGCTCTCGGCTTACTGGCCAGATCCGGCGATCGAGGCACACGAGCATCGCAGCTGGATCTCGCGCAAGCTTGAATCATTCAACAAATGGTTCGACAGACAAGCTGACCGTTACAAGGGCGTGGTTGCGTGGGCGTTGGATCATCGCGCTGACATGGTCGCGATCTCGATCGGCGTGTGCCTGGCAAGCATCCTAATTCCAGCAAAAGGCTTGTTCGCCGCGCTCACGCTGGTTGCCGGCGTGCTGTTGATCGTCTGGTTGATGTCGCTCGACTTCCCGAAGACAACGTTTTGGGGAATCGCCAGAGGAACTCTCGCGGTCGGAGTGTTCATCGGCGCCATGGTTGTCGGCCTGATGCTCCCAGAGCCGGGCTGGGCAAAGCTTGGCGGCGGGTTCATTCCGGACTCGGACAATTCCGAGCTCAATGTATCGGTCGAGGCTCCGCCCGGCTCGAACATCGACTACACGCACATCAAGTCGGAGGAGATCGGCCGCATCATCCGTACTCACAAGGAAGTCGCGTACACCTACACGATCGTGGGTACGGCGAACGGCTCGGGAGCAGTGGACGCGGCTAACATCTACATCAAGCTCGTTCCCAAAACAGATCGCTCGATCTCACAGGGCGATCTCAGCACGCTTATCCGCGAGGAGATCTCCCACATTGTGGGCGTGACAGCCTACACATTCAACAGCAGCTTTGCTGGAAACCAGAAACAAATTCAGGTTCAGATTCGCGGCAACGACGCCCAGCAGTTGAATGAAGTTGCCGAGAAGATGGAGGTGGAGGTACGCAAGGTTCCGGGCGCCGCTGATGTTGGCCTCTCGACCAAGGGACTCAAGCCCGAGCTCGACGTGCAGTTGAACCGCGGACTCGCCGGGACGCTCGGAATCACGGTCGGCCAACTTGCCCAGGCGCTTCGGCCGGCATTCGCCGGCGTGCAAGCCGGAAGTTGGGTAGATCCAACAGGAAAGACGCGTGATGTAACTGTGCGTCTTCCGGCCGGATCGCGTGAGCGGATTTCTGATCTTCAGCAGTTACCGATCGCCGTTCCGCCATCAACAGGCGCCCCCCAGTCTGGGTCCGGTCAACCGTCGGCTGTCGCGATCAGTCCCACGAACACCGGACCGCAGACGATCCCGCTTGGCCAGATTGCGACGGTACGTGTCACAACCGGCCCGGCGCAGATCGATCATCTGGACGAGGATAAGGTCGTCATCGTGGGCGTGAATCCTCAGGGCCGTCCGCTAAGTGAAGTATCAGCTGATGTAAATAGCGCGATCGCGAAGGTCCAGCTTCCGCCCGGAGTGCATCTGTCGCAGGGCGGACAGGTGAAGGATCAGAACGAGGTGTTCGGCTCGATTCTGTCTGCACTGGGGCTCGCGGTCCTGCTGATGTACCTCATTCTGGTCGTGCAATTTGGATCGTTCCTCGATCCGCTGGCGATCATGTTGTCGCTGCCATTGTCGTTGATTGGTGTGGTGCTCGCGTTGCTCGTTACCGGCGGCACGTTGAACATCATGTCCATGATCGGCGTGATTCTGTTGATGGGAATCGTGGCGAAAAACGCGATTCTACTCGTGGATTTCGCCAAATGGACACGCGAGTCGAAGAAAGTGACATTGCGTGAGGCGTTGATCGAAGCTGGTAGAGTACGTCTTCGTCCCATCTTGATGACGACGTTCGCGTTGATCGCTGGAATGATCCCCGTGGCGTTGGGACTTGGCGAAGGCGCCGACTTCCGCGCGCCGCTCGGGCGCGCTGTTATTGGCGGTGTCATCACGTCAACTCTGCTGACGCTGATCGTCATCCCCACGTTCTACGAAATTCTGGATGAGTGGCGCGAGAAGCTATTGCATGCATTCGCCCGGCGTCGTGGCACTGATAGCCCGACCGGGCACGCGCCGGAACGTGAGCCTGGAATGGGAGCGCCGCCTCAACCCGCTTTGGGCGAGCCAACGGCGTAGATTTGGCGGGATGAGATCGCCCGCCCGCCGCGCGATGCGCGCGGCACAGGTCGGAATGCTGGTGAACCTGGTCCTCGCGGTCATAAAATTGATCGCGGGGATCGTCGGCCATGCATACGCGCTGGTTGCCGACGCGGTGGAATCGACCGCGGATATTTTCTCGTCGCTAGTGGTGTACGGCGGACTGCGCATCGCCGCGCAGCCCGCTGACGAGGACCATCCGTACGGACACGGACGGGCGGAACCGCTCGCGGGCGCACTGGTCGCGCTCATGCTGCTCATCGCGGCGGCCGGAATAGCAATCGAGGCGGTGCGTGAGATAAGAGCGCCGCACCACACGCCCAAGGCGTGGACGCTTGGAGTGCTCGTCGGTGTGATCGTCATCAAGCAGATACTCGCGAACCGCGTATTCCGCATTGGATCGGAGATCGGCAGTACCGCGGTGAAAGCGGACGCGCAGCATCACCGAAGCGATGTAATAACGTCCGCTGCCGCGTTCGTTGGAATAAGCATCGCGGTGATTGGCGGACCAGGCTGGGAGCAGGCGGACGACTGGGCCGCGCTTGTTGCATCACTCGTGATCTGCTACAACGGCGTGAAGATACTGCGCCCCGCGGTGAACGATCTGATGGATCGGCTGCCTGAAGCGCACGTCGTCGAAACGATCGCGAACGCGGCAACGAGCGTTTCCGACGTCCGCGCGATCGAGAAATTGAAGGTGCGCAAAGTGGGACTTCAGTACGCTGTGGACCTCCACGTCCAGGCCGATCCGCACATGTCGCTGCATGACGCCCACATAGTGAGCGGCAAGGTCAAGGGAGCGATCCGGACCGCGATGCCAGCCGTAGATGGCGTGCTCATTCATATGGAGCCTTACGAGTTGCAGTAAATGCAACCGGCTTGGTGCGGTTTCTGACGTGTCTGCAAAAAAACTGTTGGTGAAGCCCTGCCGTCAGCCCCTTCCGCCGCCATTCGCCGCAGTCGGCCGCCGTCGGCCGCCATTCACCGCTGCTCTCACTCCACCCACCGGTCTGGCTCGGTTTGCGGCCAATCTGGGTGGCCTGTATATTAGCCGCACGATTTTAAGCTGATGAGCAGCACGTCCGTGCCGCCGTCACAACCTCGGTGCATGCAATGACGAAAACGAGACTGTTCGCGGTGGTGCTGGGAGTGCTCTGTAGCGCTGCGCCAGTGATGGCGCAGCAGACCAAGACGGTGACTGGTACCGTCACCGGGGAGGAAGGTGCCCCGTTGACTGGTGTCGCGATCGTCATCAAGGGCACGCAGAACGGTACGAACACGAACGACCAGGGGAAATACTCCATCCACGTCGCACCGGGGCAGGTGCTACAGTTCCGGCGGATTGGAACGAGCCCCGCTGAGCGCACCGTCGGCCCAGCAAACACGATCGACGTTATCCTGCATAGCGTCGCGTCGAACCTCAACGCCGTCGTCGTCACCGCGCTTGGTCGCCAGGTGGCAGCGCGCTCGCTCGGTACCTCACAGCAGACGGTGAGTGGCAGCGCGATCGCGCAGAGCCAGCGCGTCGACGTGCTCAACGCGCTGCAGGGGCGCGTCGCCGGCGTGACGGTGACACAGACGTCGGGTACCCCGGGCGCTTCCACCGCGATCACGATCCGCGGCGTCAGCTCGATCAGCTCGAGCAACCAGCCGCTCATCGTCGTCGATGGCCAACCGGTCAACAACCAGACACTTAACACTGGCGCCCTGGCTGCGGGCGCCGCGTCGTCCACCGACTTCGCGAATCGCACTGTCGACTTCACGAACCGCGCGTCGGACTTCAATCCCGAGGACGTCGAGTCGATCACGGTGCTCAAGGGTCCCGAAGCGGCGGCCCTCTACGGCATTGACGCGGCGAACGGCGCGATCCTGATCACGACCAAGCGTGGGCGGCCAGGCGAGAGCGGCATCGAGTACAGCAACGACTTCGAAATCCTCTCGCTCCGCAAGGTGCCGCAGGTTCAGCAGTTGTACGCGCGCACCACCGACGTCGGCGCTTTTTCGTACTTCGGTGCACCGTACGCGTCTGGCACCACTCTCTACAACAACGTCCCCGCCTTCTTCCAGGACGGAATGACGCAGAAGCACAATCTCGCGTTCAGCGGTGCGGCCGCGGACAACCGCATGAACTACCGCATCTCGAGCTCGTACACCAACCAGCACGGCGTCGTCCCGACGTCGACGTACCATCGTATCAACCTGACGGGCGCGTCGTCGGCAACGGTGACGAACTGGCTCAGCACCGACCTGTCGCTGATGTATGCCTACGACAACAACAACCAGCCGTTCAAGGGTGCTGGCAGCCCGCTGCTCGGGCTTCTGTCGTGGCCGCAGAACGACAACGCCGCCAACTGGCTCACTACCTCCGGCCTGCGGCGCACAGTCACGAATCAGGGCCTGGCGAATGAGTACGACAATCCGTACTACAACGTCTACAAGAACAAGAACAACGCCACGGGGAACCGGATGGTCGGCAACCTGACCCTGACGTTCACCCCGGTGAGCTGGGGCAACATCAAGACCCTCGTCGGCACAGACTACACAACTGGCGAGAACCTGATCAACCGTGACCCACAGAGCTACTACGGCGCGACGTTCAACGGCATTCTGGACCAGTCAACCGATGTCACGCGCAACATCGACGAGCGGACGCTGTTCAACATCAATCCGCACCACTTCACGCGAAGCCTGTCGATCAGCGGCCTCTTTGGGCAGGAGGTGCTGGATCAGAACGACAACGTGAACTCACTCGAAGGCCAGGGTTATCTCTCGCCCACCTTCGTGTCGATGAACAACACGTCGAATCGCTCGCTGCTCACGACGCTCACTCGGCGTCGCGTGGTCAGCGGCCTGGGCCAGGCGACGGTGAATTACAAGGACTGGCTCTACCTGAGCGCCAGCGGCCGAAATGACTGGACGTCGACGATACCGGTGCAGAACAACTCGTTCTTCTATCCCTCGTTCTCGGCCAGCTTCGTCTTTACGGACGCCTTCCCGTCACTGCAGCGCTTCATGACCGGCAAGCTGCGCGCGGCGGCGGCGGAGGTCGGGCGCGACGCGCCGGCATACTCGTACGCGGCGGCACTGCAGTACAAGCCGACGACGGGCAACGGCTACGGCTACAACTTCACGGGACCCAACCCCTTGTTGAAGCCGGAGTTCGCCCGGGATCATGAATATGGCGCAGAGCTGAGCTTCTTCCACGACCGCCTCGGCATCGACGCCACATATTACCGGAAGAAGACGACGGACCAGATTGTCTCGAACCTCCGCGGTCCGTACGCCACCGGCTTCGTGTTGTTCAACCTGAACGGCGCGACCACGGAGAACCACGGTGTCGAGCTCGCGGTCCGCGGCACTCCGGTACAGCGCCAGGACTTCTCCTGGGACTTCGACGTTAACTACGACAGCCACCACGGCAAGGTGCTGTCCCTTCCGGACAACCTCCCGGAGGCGTACGTCTCCGACACGTGGCTCTACGACAACGTGCGCAACGGAACCGCGCCAGGGCTGTCGACCGAGTCGCTCACGGGCTTCTTTTTCCTCCGGAACAAGCAGGGAAAGCTCCTCATCGATCCCACGACGGGCCTCCCGATCAACTCGAATCCGAACTTCATCAACGGCGGCTTCGATCGCACGCCGAAGTACACCATCGGGCTCAACAACAGCATTCGATTCAAGCGGATAAGCGTGAGCGCCCTCCTCGACTTCCGTCGTGGCGGCGACATCTACAACGCGACGCAGCAATATCTCGTGACCCACGGACTCGCAACGTCGACGCTCAACCGCAACACGCCGGTCGTGATCGCCGGCGTCCTGCGCGATGGCAATGAGAACACGAGCCACCCGACGACGAATAGCATCGTGGTGAACCCGGCGACAGAGACGCAGTTCTTCGCCGGGACGAGCACCGAAATGAGCGACGAGCTCTACATCCAGAAGAACGTCAACTGGGTGCGCCTGCGCGACATCACCGTCACGTATCAGCTCCCGAGCAGGATTGCGAGGAACGCCAGCGTCTTCGTGACGGGGACCGACCTGTTTCTGAAGACCAATTACACCGGCCTCGATCCGCTCACGAATGGCAATAGCGCAGCGGTCGGCGGCTCGGGTGGTGCCGGGATCGACTACGGCAACCTTCCGGTGCCGCGCGGCTTCAACTTCGGCATTCGCCTCGGGCTCTGACATGACCGCAAATAACGCACAGATACCAGGCACACACCCTTCAGGGAGCGGCCGATGAAAAGAACTGCAGGCGTGCTCCTCGCGGGGGCGTTGACCCTCGCGTCGGGCTGCAAAGACTATCTCGACGTCAACACGAACCCGAACGTCCCCACGAGCGTCGCGGCCAATCTGTACCTGCCGCCGATGCTCCACTGGATGGTGACGTCACAGCAGTACGATGCCACTGCGGCGACCGGGCTTTACACGCAGGAGTGGGCATCCGTCTCCTCCACCACGACGCTGAGCGTCTGGCAGCGCATGGGGTACGCGTCCGGTAGCGACACGGGCGCCGAGCAGTGGCGCGACGTGTACTGGAGCTTCGGCCAGAACCTCATCGACATGATGAACAAGGCCCAGACCGAGAAGCGCTGGGACGTGCTTGGCGTCGGGTATGTCCTCAAGGCGTGGGGATGGCAGGTGCTCACCGACATGCACAGTGAGATCGAAATCAAGGAGGCGTTCCAGCCTGGCCGTTACACCTTCGATTACGACCCGCAGCAGTTCGCGTACTCGGAAGTGCAACGGAATCTCGACAGCGCCTTCGTCTATCTGCAGCGAACGGACGGTGCCGTCGATCCGACATACCTCGCGCAGGGCGACATCATCTACAAGGGCGATCGCACCAAGTGGCTCAAGTACGCGTACGGGTTGTACGCGCTCAACCTCAGTCACTATTCGAACAAGCCCTCGTACAAGCCGGACTCCGTTATCGCGCTGGTGGACAAGTCGTTCGCCAGCGAGGCTGACGACGCGCTCGAGACGTACACGCTGAAGGATCCGGGGCTCCAGGACTACAACTTTCTGGGGCAGTCCCGCAACAACGTCACGTTCCTCCGCCAGACGCAGTTCGTGGTATCGTTGATGGACGGAACCGACTTCGGCGTCGCCGACCCGCGCATGAAGCGGATGCTTTCGATGGCGGCTGATTCGGGGTACCACGGACTCGACATCAATCAGCCCGGCTACGGGGGCCTCCCGGCGAGCCAGCAACCGTACAACCTCTTCGGGTATTCGGGGTCCACGCGTGTTGGTCTCCCCGGGAAATACCTTTTCGACGACAAGGCGAAGGTACCTGCAATGACCTACGCCGAGCTGCAGTTCATCAAGGCGGAAGCCGCGCTGCGGAAGGGCGACGCCTCCACTGCGTACACCGCCTTCCAGAATGGCGTGGCTGCGCACATCGATTTCGTTAACGCCCGCAACCTTGACGACGGCCAGTGGCCGTCGCAGATCTCGCAAAGCGAGAAGAACGTGTTTCTCACGAAGCTCGTCGCATCGCCGAGCGCGTTGACATTGACGCAAATCATGTCCCAGAAGTACATCGCGCTCTGGGGATGGAACAACGACGAGATCTGGATGGACATGCGGCGGTACCACTACACCGACAAGGATCCCGTCACTGGTCAGCAGGTGTACCTGAACTTCGCACCACCGACGAACCTGTTCCCGGACAATGGTGGCAAGCTCGTGTATCGGATGCGGCCGCGGTACAACTCTGACTACGTGTGGAACAGCACTGCGCTGGCCGCTATCGGCGGCCTCGCGCCCGACTACCACACGAAAGAAGAGTGGATCACCACCTCCCAACCTTAAAGGCCCCACATGACCACACATCGCCATATTGCCGCGCTCGTCCTCAGCGCTGCCGCGATCGCGGCCTGCGGGACGACTGCTCAAACGGATATCACCGCGCCGGCACCGTCGGCAAAGGTGCTGTTTTTCAACGAGGGGCTTAACTCGCCCGGCGTGAACCTCTTTGCCGATAGCACCAAGCTGACCGCCATCAGCTCGTCTTCGGGGGCGCAGACGCCGGTAGGTACGACGTACAGCCAGGTAGCCGTTGGCGGCTATTACACGGGGCTCGCAGCCGGCCAGCACACGCTGTCCGGTCGCCTCTCCGACACGACAGCCGCGAATCGCAACATCGTGATCTCGTCGGTCAGCACGACGCTCGCGGATGGCAAGTGGTACTCGTACTATCAGGCCGGTCCGTACGATGCCACGGCGAAAAAGGTGGATGCCTTTGTCGTCGAAGATCCCATTGCGGCCACCATCGACTACTCGGTCGCCAATGTCCGGCTCGTGAACGCGATCTACAACGCGAATCCCGGAACGCTGACGGTCACAAACGCAGACACCAGCATCCATCCGACGCCGCCTCCGAGCGTGATTGGAGGTAGTATTGCGTACAAGAGTGCCGGCGCCTACGTCGCCATTCCGGCCGGCTCATACAGCCTCAGCGTCGCTGGGCTTGGCGCAACGCCGGTGATTCACGCGGCTGTTGCATTGACGGGCGGTCGGTACTACACGATCACCGCGCGGGGTGACATGACCGTCGTATCGAACAAGTTGACGACCTACCCAACGCTGGACAATCAGGCGAACCGGTAGGATCGGGAGTCAGGATCGAGAAGGCCTTCAGCCCGTCGGCTGAAGGCCTTTTCTCGTTTCGCGCACGGTGTCGGGAGACGCGTTCCCCTTCGCGTTATATTGCGTCGAGCTATGAGAAAAGGCGCATTCATGGCCGCGGTCGTCGCGGCGTTCGTACTGGCAGGCTGCTCCGGCCAATCCGCCACGGGCCTGGATCAGATGATCTACAACGCCACATACACGGGCCAGGGGACTCTCCAGCGCTCGCCAGTCGAGGCGGGTACGCCAGCCCCCCCAGCCACGCGCCCGATGACTGTGACGATGACACTAGCGCAGCTGGGACAGGACTTCAGTGGCACTTTTTCGGTGACCGATACACTGGCGCGGCCGATCTACTCGGGAAGCGTCACCGGACGATCGACATCGGCTGGAGCCGACTTTACCTTCGTTGTTCCGTCACCGTGCGCCGGTGCGTTGTATGGCTCATTCACAGTCTCGAACGCTGAGCTCACCGGGTCCGCCGCTGGGCGTGATTGCGGCGCCGGTGCCACTGGCAACAACGTCCAGATCACTTTTACCAACTTGGTCAGACACTAGCGGCCGGGATATTTTCAAGCGATGAACAGCCGACGTATCACCATTTTCGCGGCGCTCGCCGCCTGCACTACCCTCGCAGCCTGCGGCGGCGCCGATAGCCGCGACACCGACCGAACGTCGGGTCCCGCTAACGAGCCGAACAGTGTCATGTACTTCGACTCCACACAGGCGGTCATTCCGGGTACCGCAGCCGCCGGTGCGGCTGGCGGAACGGCGAACGGCGCCGAGCTATTCACCAGATGCGCTGTATGCCATCAGGCGAGCGGGCTGGGCGTTACAGGCGCGTATCCTCCACTCGCGGGATCCGAATGGTTGCTCAACAATCCTGAAGTTCCGATCCGGATCGTGCTGCACGGTCTCCAGGGGCCGATAACCGTGAAGAGCACATCCTTCAACAGCGCGATGACGCCATTCGCGGATCAGCTATCGGACGCCGAGATCGCCGCGATCATCACGTACGAGCGGTCCAGCTGGGGCAACAGCGCGTCCAAGATCACCGCGGAGCAGGTAGCCTCAGTCCGCGCCGCGACCAAGGCGCAGACTGCGCCCTGGAAGCCGGACGAACTCAAGGGACTCATCGGGAAGTAGGCGCGTCGGAGTCGCGATGCCCGTAGGACGCGGATGCGTCCGCGCCGTGCTTCACAACAAACCACTTCGCTCGCCGCTGTGACCAACTCCGCATGATGTCAGCGGCGCTGCTCGTATTCGCACAGATCACGGTTTCCATCGGTGGTGGCAAGCCGTCACATGCCGATAGCCTCAAGCGCGCGAAGGATATCGCGCGCCAGGACTCGATGGCCATGCGCAGGGATTCAATCCGCGCCGCTCGAGACTCCTTTCAAGTCAAGCGTCGCGAGACAAGGCACATCGCGCTCACGCCGGAACTGCTCGCAAGTGCGTTCAGGGATCCGCAAGCCCGCGTGCTGCTCGATCGTGCGCGCGTCGCGAGGCTCACGCAGGATTCTGCCCTTAAGGCGTACGACGCCACTACGTACGAGCGAATTTCCGTGGGCTCCAAGATCAGCAGCCTCGGCCGAGAGCGCTTGCTATTCCGCACTGAGCGCGCAACGCGCGTTCGGTGGGAGCGCGGCAACGGCGCATTGGTCGACATCACCGGCGCACGTTCGGCGCTTCCGATGTTCAAGGGCGCTGGCGATGCGAATGTCGATCTTGGCAGTGGCAACGTGCCAATACCATACTATCCCGGCCGCGAAACACTCTGGATCGGATCAGAGCTCGCAAAGGCCGACGCCGACGCGAGCGCGATGATTCATCCACTCGGCAACGGTGCGGAGGCATACTACACATATGAGAGCGGCGACTCGGTCGCGTTCCAGCTTCCCGGCGGCAAGCGCATACTCGTTCGTGAGCTGCGCGTGCAACCGCGCGTCTCACGCTGGAATCTCGTGGTAGGCTCACTCTGGTTCGACGTATCGACCGGTCAACTGGTGCGCGGTGTGTTTCGCATGGCCGAGCCGATGAACATGATGTCGGTAGCCAAGGAAGAGGACGGCGAGGACCCACAGAAGGACATCCCCGGATGGATCAAACCCATGATTCTTCCCATGACCGGCAGCATCGATGTGATGACGGTGGATTACGGTCTGTACGAGGGACGGTTCTGGTTGCCGCGCACGCAGACCACTGAGGGAAAAGCGCGCGCGGGAATAATGCGGTTCCCGTTCGAGCTGCGTCAGCGTTTTGACTACGAGAGTGTCAACGCCGACTTGAAAGTGCCAACGATTCAACTGAGCGTGACGGACACAGCGCGTGGTGTCGAAGCGCGCAAGGTACGGCGCACCGAGCGCGACAGCGCGTGCACGAATGGCGCAGTGTATCGCGAGACACGCCGCGCCGGTCGCGACAACGCGGTCGCAATGCTCGTGCGCGTTCCGTGCGATACCGCGTCGCTCGCACGGTCGGCCTCGCTTCCCAAATCCATCTACGACGCGCCCGACTCACTGTTCGGGGACAAGGATATAGACGCGCTCGTCGCGAGCGCGCTGTCGTTGCAGCGTCAGGCTGGTGGTGAAGGATGGGCGCCGCCAGAGGTACAGTACGGGCTTCCGCAATCGCGTTACAATCGCATTGAAGGAATCTCGACCGGTGTGCGCGTTGACGAGGACATGGGCAACGGATATTCCGGTCATGCGCTTGCACGATTGGGTGTCGATCTTTCTCCCAATGGCGAGCTGGGCTTGTCGCGCACCAATGGTCGCGAGACTTACAGCACGAACGTGTACCGGCGTCTCAACTCGGCAAACGATTGGGAGCGAGATCCATTCAGTCTCAGCACGTCACTCTCGACGCTGCTGTTCGGTCACGACAATGGCGTCTATTTCAGATCTTGGGGCGCCGAGCTGGTTCACGAACAGCAAGGCGGCCTGGTCGATAGTTGGCGTCTCTTTGGCGAGCAGGAATTCAACGCGAGTGTGAAAAGCCGCTTCTCGCTCTCCGGCAAGCTCAGTGGTGGCTACTTCCCGGACAACATCGCAGTTACAAAGGGCACTGTCGCCGGCCTGGCACTGCGCAAACGTGGATCCTTTGGCGAAGATCCCGACGGACTCCGGGCCTTCTCTGATGTTCGGATCGAGGGCGCGACTGGAACGTTTGACTACGCGCGCGCCATGGCCGACCTGACCGTAATGCACCCGCTCGCCGGCCCGCTTGACGCAGCCCTTACGGTGGGTGGCGGAACGTCAGGTGGAAGTGTGCCCACCCAGCGGCTCTGGTACCTTGGCGGTACCTCCACGGTCAGAGGACAGGACGTGGGAGTGGCAGTCGGTGACGCCTACTGGCTTACCAGGCTGGAGCTTGGAATGGGCACCGCCTTCGCCCGCCCGGTGATATTCGGCGATCTGGGGTGGGCTGGCGACCGGCGCAACTGGAACGAAGGGGTGATTCCAGTGAGCGGCGCAGGGGTGGGCGCGTCCTTCATGGACGGACTTGTTCGGATGGATCTGGCCAAGGGAATCCGTCCCCGGGGCGGGGTCAGGGCGAGCCTGTATCTGGACGCCCGCTTCTAGATAGGTTAACCTCCATAGCTGTATCGGAAGTGCTGCACGCCCATACTCAGAGGACCGTATCTCCAAAGAAGACCTGATAGAACTCGAAGGGACCGTCACCGAAGTCCTTCCGAGCACGTCGTTCCGCGTGACCCTCGACAACGGAGCCGCAGTTCTCGCCACGATCGCGGGAAAACTCCGCCGCTTCCGTATCCGCATCCTGGAAGGGGATCGCGTGACGGTCGAAGTGTCGCCGTACGATCTCACCCGCGGCCGGATAACCTACCGCCACAAGGCCTGACGTCTCGTCATCCTGGACTCGCGGGAATGACGAGTGGGCTCGTCATCCTGGACTCGTCATCCTCGCCGCAGGCGGGGATCCACGGCCGAGTACGAGATGGCGAAACGTGGCCTTGCAGGAGTAAGCCCAGCTGCTGTCGCTGAACGGCTCTAGCGATTCTCCCGCGTATGCCAGAGGCGCAACACGTAGATGATCGATTTTCGAACCTCGTATCTCATCTCATAGCCTCCTACGAGAACGCGACGTACCTCTCGCGGCTCGAATTCGCTCAAACGCTCGCCGATACGTGGATTCTCCAGTAGCCGCGTCGGCGCTTCGGAGAGCGAGCGTACAGTACGCGCCGCGGCCTGTCGATTTCGAATAGCGAGAAAGTCATACAGGCGGCCCAAATCGGATAGCGCGTGCTCGGTCCACTTGAGCTTCACCGTTTGCGCGACGTACGCTTGACCTTGACCGACGCCGTCGAAACGGTTGGTACGCGCGGCGCTAAAGGTGTGCCCGTGTCGAGGCTATCCGTCCAGGTTCGTATCGCATCATGATCGATGATGCGGCCGCCATCCACGTCGGCCAGCGCGTCCAGCGTCCACTGGCGGCGTTCCTCTTCATGAGCGACCCACGCTGTAAGAGCCTCCTTGACGATCCACCCCCTGGAGCGTTCGAGGCTGGCGGCCATCTGGTCGACCTGCTCAGCGAGCGCGACCGGCAAATGGGCCGTTATGACTTTCGTAATCATGATTTATCTCCACTATTCACTTACAATCAATATTAATCAATGTAACTCAACTCAAGTATATCACGCTCGATGTGCAGGATCTCCGGGCCGCGGCGTCTCCATGCGGCATCACTTCCGCCTGGAGACCAGATAATGCGCACTCCGTCGTTCGTAACGTTCGTAACGTTCGCCACCGCCATGCTCATGTCCACGATCGCTTTCATTGGCGTCGAGGCACAAGGCATTCTTATTCCGCGCTGCGGCAACGGCGGCGAGTGCATCCCGCTGCCGTGTTTCCCGGATCGGCCCTGCGCGCGACCATTACCGTGGAACGCCGTCGTCACACGTGGCACATCGCGTGTGCACGTCACACTCAGCGACGGCGTGTTGCATTACGAGGTAGATGAGACGTTCGTCAATCATGGCGGTCGAATCGGTGAGGCAGATTACATTTTCCCACTTCCGAAGAACGCCGCTTTCAGCGATCTCAAGCTCTCGATAAACGGCGAACTCGTTGGCGGTGAGACGATGGATGCGCAACGAGCGCGCTCCGTGTACGAGGAGATAGTCCGTCGCCAACGCGATCCGGCGCTTGTGGAGTGGATGGGTTACGGAATGCTGCGCACGCGCATCTTTCCTATTCTGCCGGGCGAGGAAAAACGCGTGGTCGTGCGGTTTGATCAGATCGCCGAACGAGAAGGCGACGCACTTCGGATAGACTACGTGCGAGGTGCGTCATTCGATCATGCTCCTTTGATACAAAACGCAAGTACGCGGAATGATGGCAACCGCGTCGAGCGATCGAGCTCCGCGTTCACGCTCTCGTATCGCGCCGGAAGTGGGTACGGAACAGCGTACTCACCGACACACGATCTGGAATTTGACACCGGTGATGGAATGCGTACCGTAACCGCGGTCGGAGATGCGCCTTCAAGCGGATCGCGCGCCATATTCCAGTCCGTCACGCGGCCCCTTGGCCAGTGGATGGGCAGCAGGGTCGATGACTAAGCCTGGCAATTTGATAGCCTTTTAGCTATCATCCCACATGCCTTCAACTACCCCGGGTAGCCTGTTGCGTATGGCTAGGGCACGAGCGCAATTGAGCCAACGCGCTCTGGCTGCGCGCGCTGGCACGGCTCAATCCGTTGTCGCGCGTATCGAGCTAGGCCAAACGAGTCCGAGTTGCGAGACGCTCGCGGCGCTGCTTCACGCGTCGGGATTCGAACTGCGCATGGGGTTGGAAGCTGCGCCGGCGTGCGATATGCGCATGCTCGACGATGTCGCACGTATTCAGCGCCTTACGCCCGAGCAGCGGCTTATCGAGCTTGGCAATGCGTCCCGCTTTTTCGCGGCCGCAGAACGCATATGAGCGCAATACGTCCGCTGGATCCGGAGCGAATGATCACAGTGCTCGCGGATCATCATGTGTGTTACGTGCTCATCGGCGCAATGGGTGCACGATTGCACGGTTTCCCTCGAATGACGGCCGACGCCGACATCACACCAGCGCGCGATACGGAGAATCTCGCGCGTCTGGCTGCAGCGCTCAGGGAGCTGGATGCACGAGTTTATACCGAGGCAATTCCGGAAGGACTCGCGTTCGATGTGAGCGCTCGCACACTTGCGCGTGCGGACGTCTGGAATCTCATAACGGACTCAGGTCGGCTCGGCATCGTCTTCACGCCGGCAGGCACAACGGGCTATGATGACCTCGCATCTACCGCGGTCCGCTTTCGCGTTTTTGGCGTCGAGTTGGAAGCCGCGCGGCTCGAGGACATCCTGCGCTCCAAGGAAGCGGCAGACCGGCCACAGGATCGGCAGGACGCTCTGGTCATCCGAGAGATGCTGCGCCAGCGACACCCTTAAGGAGTGCCGAAGGTAGTGCTAGCGCACCGCGGGATCGAGATATGAGCCATTCCGCTCGCAGATTTATTGGAGGCCATTTTCATGCATGAATCAGCCCTGACTGACATCATTGTCAGTTCCGACATCCTTATGTCAGCCGAACGAGCGGATGCACCCTCGCTTGTAATTCATATTGGCCGGCCGGTTCCCGCTCCCGAGATCGACTGGCAATGCAGCCATCAGATCACGGGCCTGGCGGGCGAAGAAGAGATTCTGACTGCGTATGGTGTTGACGCGTTCCAGTCGCTGTGTTTGTGCATTCGGTTGGTGAACACGCGAGTGCTCGCCATCGAGCGCAGACTGGGAATTCGCTTCCCCGGGTTATAGCGAATTGAATCCTTCACCGCGACGTCACGATACGCCTCGCGATGCCAACGCCCCGGGACGCAGGAACGGAATCACCAAGCGTGGAAGAGCCAAGCAGATGGCAATCATTCCGACTTCGAGTGTGATTGACAATATGCCGCGAATGACTGTGGGTCGAGTTGGCGAGGGGTTACCGCTCGCGACATGGATGATCATAAAGGCAGGTAGCGACAATATCGCCGCGCTCGCGCAAACTCCGCGCGTCGTGTTCTCCAGCCATCCAAGCTTTGGGCCAAGGCGCGCCCACAAAAGCATGAGGGGCAAATAGGGTATTGCCAGGAATAACACTGCAACTTCCGCGAACCAGAATATCAGTACCAGGGTGCGAGGAAGTATTCCTGCAATGCTCTCCATCACACCGTCGGGAAGTTCTGTTATTCCAGCAATAACAGCCATCAACAACGCGGAACCTGCAACTCCCAGGGTGCATGCAGCCGCCAGCCACGCGAATCCACGTAGCGCCCACCATCGGGGCCGCTCCGCAACAGTCAGGTGCACGATCAGCAACGCGATGGCCGTCAAGACAGTGCCAAGAATCACCGCGCCGATTAGTCCGGAGAAGATATCTCGAATATCCAATCCGAAGATCGTCACAGTCCGTCCATTTTGCGCACTCTGCGTCGTGGCAACCGCTCGATGCTACGCCTCGCCCATGAACGGATAACGGAAATCGTGCGGCGGCGAGAATGTTTCCTTCACCGATCTCGCCGAAACCCAACGAACCAGATTCAACTGCGAGCCGGCCTTGTCATTGGTTCCCGATCCGCGCGCGCCACCGAACGGTTGCTGGCCGACCACGGCACCAGTTGGCTTGTCGTTGATGTAGAAGTTGCCAGCGCTGTCGCGTAAGAGACTCATCGCCGTGCGCACGGCTGAGCGATCCTGCGAGAAGATTGCACCAGTGAGCGCGTATGGAGACGTGCGATCGACCGTGCGCAACATCTCCTCGAATTCGCTGTCACGATACACGTGCACCGTGACGACCGGTCCAAAAATCTCCTCGCACAGTAGCTTGTACGAGGGATCGCGCGTCTCGATCAACGTCGGCTCGATGAAGTATCCAGTGTCGCCCTTCGCAACGCCGCCGTGTACGATCGTCGCATTTGCGCGGCCGTGCTCCACGTAGTCGCTGATCTTCTTGAATGCGCGGTTGTCGATCACCGCACCCATGAAGTTCCGGAAATCGGTTGGATCGCCCACGCGAAGCTGCTGCATGATTCCGACAACGCGCTCCTTTACCTGTGGCCAGATGCTCTCGGGGATGTAAACTCTGCTCGCCGCTGAACACTTCTGGCCCTGAAACTCGAATCCGCCGCGCGCAATTGCAACCGCGAGCGCGTCGACGTCGGCCGATGCGTGGGCGACAATGAAATCCTTGCCCCCCGTTTCGCCGACGATGCGCGGATACGAGCGGAACGACGACATGTTGGCGCCGATCGTCTTCCACATGCTGTTGAAGACGTTGGTGCTGCCGGTGAAGTGCACGCCGGCGAGATCCTTGTGCGACAGCAGCGCATCGGAGACCATCACGGCATCGCCAGGAACGAAGTTGATCACGCCGGGCGGCAGGCCGGCTTCCTCCAGCAGCTTGAAGATGTACCAAGCGCTCACAATGGCAGTCGCCGCTGGCTTCCAGATCACGCTGTTGCCCATGAGCGCTGGTGCCGTCGGCAGGTTTCCGGCGATCGATGTGAAGTTGAACGGCGTTACCGCGTAAACGAATCCTTCCAGCCCGCGGTAGTCCAACTGATTCCACATGGTGTGGTCGCTGATCGGCTGCTGGTCGTACAGCTGCTCGGCGTAGTACGGATTGAAGCGCCAGAAATCGATGAGCTCACACGCAGCGTCGATCTCAGCCTGGAACGCGGTCTTCGACTGTCCCAGCATCGTCGCCGCATTGAGCGTCTGACGATGCGTCGTCGTGAGCAGCTCGGCGGCCTTGAGGAAAACAGCCGCACGATCGCCCCACGACCAGGAGCTCCATTCCTTCCGCGCCTCGGCGGATGCGGTAACGGCCTGCTGGATCATCTCCGGCGTGGCCATGTGCCAGTCAGCAAGAACGTGCGTGTGATCGTGCGGCATCACCGCCTGAGCGATCTTCCCGCTCCGAAATTCCTTGCCGCCAATAACTATGGGAATCTCGATTCGCTCACCGGCCATCGATGCGAGCCGCGACTTGAGCTCGGTGCGCTCCGCGGTGCCGGGTGCGTATGATTTCACCGGCTCGTTGACCGGTAGGGGAACTCGTCTGTTGCCGTTGAATGCTGACATACCTGTAAATTAGCAAGTCATGCATCACGGTGATGTACCACTGCGCGGACCGGAGCTTGTCACGCGTTTTCTGTTGCTTGGGGCGGTCACGGTTCCGCTCGCGCTCATGGTCGCGTGCTCTCCATCGCCGGTGACGCTGGGGAGCATGAGCTATCCGGCGTCGCCAGTGCTCGACCCGCATCCGCCAGTCGCGTCGGCCCCAAATGGCGCGTGCGCCGGCTCACTCCGCACCGCCCAATCCGGTCCGGATGTGTACGGCGCCTGGTGGGAGATCCGCGACGACAGCAGCTCGATTCTCATGGTGTGACGCTCCACCGACAGCGGCAAAACGTGGAGCATTGCCCAGCCGGCGGACACGCTGGACCGGTCCCGCCGCGGCTGCACTCGGCCGGCGCCAGCGATCGCCGCCGATAGCTCGACGAACTACGTGGACATCGCGTACTTCCTCGAGGCGCAGGAGGGACCGGGTGTTTTCTTCACCCACAGCATGGACGCGCGCCACCTGGGAGTGGGGGACGGGATCTTCCACGCGCCCGTTCCCGTAGTGTATGGCGACAAGGCCGCGAACGTGTCTGTTGCGGCGATGGGCGATCAGGTTGCGGTCGCGTACGAGGAGCCGAACGGCGATCAGTCGATGGTCGGACTGGCGTTGTCGCGTACCATGGGCCACATCTTCGAGCAGCGCTTGCTCGTGTCCCAGGCAGATCTGCCAGCGCGCGATCCGGTCGTGGCGATGCGAGGTGATTCCGTAACCGTTCAGTGGTCGGAGCGACCCGATTCGATGCAGACCGGAGGCCGTGTCGCGGTGCGTTTCGCGACGTGGTAGAGCTTGATGTTGCGCGCACGCAAGTGTGCTCGACGGCGTCCGCGCTGGGCAATTCGGGGGTAGAATTGCGTTCCCAGAGTGAAAAAATGGTACTTTCATAGGGGAATTCGTCGTTTCCCTATTGCGCGACGCTCTCTAGGATATAGCTTGCTCCCCGTCCGGAATTTCCGCACTCACAGGAGATTGTATGCCAGCGAAGAAGAAGAGCACGGCCAAGAAGTCGCCAGCGAAGAAGGCTGCCACGAAGAAGGTGGCAGCAAAGAAGGCCCCAGCCAAGAAGAAGGCGCCAGCCAAGAAGGCAGCTGCTCGTAAGCCGAATGCAGCGTTCATGAAGGCGATGACGCCTTCGCCCGAGCTCGCCGCTGTTGTCGGCAGCAAGCCGATGCCGCGCACGGAGATCACCAAGAAGCTGTGGGTGTATATCAAGAAGAACAATCTGCAGGACCCCAAGGAGCGCCGCATGATCAATGCGGACGACAACCTCAGGGCAGTATTCAACGGCAAGAAGCAGGTGTCGATGTTCGACATGACCAAGCTTGTCAACAAGCACCTCAAGGACTGATCAGGCGGTAATTGAGTGTCGAACGGAGTACTGAAGGGGCGCGCCGGTAAAGCGCGCCCCTTCGCACAACAGTCGCCCGGCCATGTGATTTGGGAAAACGTGAAGGGATTCGCGATAGTCATCGCGATCTTTCTTGCGTTCCGCGCGTTCATAGCTGAGGCATATCGAATTCCTTCGGGCAGCATGATCCCAACGCTGCTGGTAGGCGATTGGTTGTTCGTCAACAAGATCGTGTACGGTCCGCACGTACCATTCACCAATTCGCGGCTACCTGGCCCCAGCGAACCGCGGAAGGGTGACGTCGTCGTGTTCGTCTCGCCCTACCAGGCAGACGAGGCAGCTCGCGGCGACGACCCAACGCCGACGCTGGTCAAGCGCCTGATCGGAACTGGTGGTGACACGCTCTATATGCGCCATGCGGTGCTGTTTGTGAACGGTGTGGAGTCGGATCGTCCGGCTTCAGCCATCGCGCCATCGCTTCAGACGCCGGCGCAGCCTGATTATCCGGACCCGCTCTTTCAGTGGCAGAATCGCTTCGCGCCTGCAACGTCGCGCTTCGGTGCGGCGCCGGCGGAACCGTCTCACGACAACTGGGGTCCAATCGTTGTACCAGCCAATCATTTTTTCATGATGGGCGACAATCGGTACGACTCCAAGGACAGCCGGTACTGGGGCTTCGTTCCACGAGAGAATGTGCGCGGACGTCCGATGTTCGTGTACTACTCGTACAACGCGGATGACTCGGACCGGCCGTTGCCGTTCATCACCGACATCCGTTGGTCACGACTGGGACATTGGATCAGGTAGGAACAGGGACAGAGCATCACCACGCTCCACGGAGCGTATGGCACCGAATCGCCGCATCACTGGTCGAGATGGCGATCATTGCTGGAGTCATCGTGCGAGTGCTGCACGTTGTCTCCAACGCTCACGGCGAACAACTGGACTGGCATTCGTTCGTCGGAACGTTCATAGCGGTCCCTGTAATCCTGCTTGCGCTCGCGACGATCCACCTTGCGAGCTACCCGCTTCACCAATGGGTCTGGCGCGCCCCAGCGTTCGCGCTGGTCGAGTCTGCGGTCGAATCCATACTTAGTCTCGCGCTCATCGCCGCGGGCCGCGAGCGATGGGGTACCGGCCGCGCCGTGTTCGGCGACTGGCCCGCCATGGCTGCGACGACCTTCCTCACCCGCTTCGGCATGATCTGCGTATTCGCCCTCGTACTCGGCGGCGTCGCACAGTTTGTTCGGCGGCGTGAGATACACGCGGAGCGAAAGAAGGGACACCACCCCGGGGGTGTCGAGCGCCGGTCTGGTGACTAGCTTATTTCTAGTAATCACCACTGAGGGCCAATCATGTACGATGAACGACTAGTTACTCCGATGCGCGCCGAGCTGACGCGCCTTGGCGTTGAAGAGATGCGCACCGCCGCAGAGGTGGACGCGAAGTTGAAGGATTCCAAGGGAACCACGCTCGTGGTGGTGAACTCTGTCTGCGGATGCGCGGCGCGCAATGCCCGTCCAGCCGTAGCCAAGGCGATCACCAACGCGAAGAAGCCAGATACACTCACGACGGTTTTCGCCGGTCAGGACGTTGATGCCGTGCAACGCGCACGCAGCTACTTCCTCGGCTATCCGCCCTCGTCGCCACAGATCGGGCTGCTCAAGGACGGCAAGATCGTTTACATGCTCGAGCGTCACCAGATCGAAGGCCGCTCGTCCGACGACATCGCGACCGACCTCACGCACGCGTTCGATCAGTACTGTGCGTAAGCGAAAAAGACTTTAGGATGTGAAGAAGGGCCGGCGTTGAGCCGGCCCTTCTTCACTAATTGCGCGGATGACGAGTTTTTGGAAAGTATCGTCATCCTCGCCGAAGGCGGGGATCCATGGACGATGGTGTCGGCATGCACCCCACTTCGCAGGAGTCGAGAGTCAGGACGCGAAGATCCATCTCCGCAACTCCGACAACGTCGGTCGTTTGCCATACATCAGTAGTCCGACACGATATATCCGTCCAGCCAGCCACACCGCGCCGACGCAACTCGCCATCAGGATCACGATACTTCCCACTACCTGAATGAGTGGCACATGAGTAATCGCCATTCGTACCGGCATTATGATCGGCGACGAGAACGGCAACAGCGACATGGTGACAGCGAGCTGACTGGTGGGATTCGCGGTGACGGGAGAGATGAGGACTGCCGTCAGCACCAGCAATATGATGACCGGGAATGCCGCCTGGCGCGCATCCTGTTCGCTTCCCACAGTTGCGCCGACCGCCGCGTATAGCGAGCCGTAAAATACGATCCCGAGCACGAAGAAGAGCAGTACGAGTGCCACCCAACTCAAGGGTGTGGCGACGAGCGCGGCGAGCATGTCGGATGAACCAAATCCGCCACTGGCGGCGGACGCTTGCGCTTTCGCAACAGCGGGAGCGCCGAAGAGGATCGTACGGGCGGAGATCAGCGCGATGGTACCGCCAACCCACACGAGCTGCTGTGTGAGCCCAACGGCAGTAACCCCCAGCACCTTTCCCGCGAGCAAGGTTTCTGGCTTTACACTCGAAATCACTATCTCCGACACCCGCGACATCTTTTCCTCGATCACTCCGCTGAGCATGTTTTGCCCCAGCAAAATGATGGACATGTAGAGGAAGAAAGCGACGATCGTCGCAATGACCACTTTTGCAGGAGACGATATGTCGCGCCCTGAATCGCTTATCGATTCAGCCCGCAGTACCGGAATCGGCACGGCAACGACGCTGTCCACGGCGGCAGCGGATAGACCGCCCGCCTGCATGCGCAGAGCGATGAGGCCCGATCTGACAGCGTTCGCAATTGTAACGCGATCGACGCGGGAGTCTGCCCGTCGTCCCGCGTATGTTACGGTGTCACTGCGTAGCGTACTTGAATCGAGAACGACGTAGCCATTCGCGAGCCGGCGCGACACCTCAGTCGTGGCGGCGGCTCGCGCCTGGACGAGTGAATCTGGGTCGACAATGCGCACATCGGCAGTGGATCCACCCTCTGACGAAGTCTGCATTACCGCTAGTGACCGAGCTACGAAATTGCCCAGGCCGTGATTCGTGGCGTCGAGAATCAATACCCGTGGCGCCACGGACTTCGCGTCCCTGCTCATCACGAGCAGGGGAAGAAACGTGATCCCCGCGAACAGCAACGGCGCAAAGAGAGTGGAGATCATGAACCACCTGGTACGTACGCGCTCAATGTATTCGCGCCGCACTATCGCCCAGAGCTTCGAGCCCGTATCAGCCATGTCCGCGTATTCCCGGCTCGACGCCTGTTGCACCAACGCGTTGTAGGAAAATGTCGTACAGCGATGGCTGTACCATGACCGTGCGCTCCACTGGCGGACCGCCATATTGTGTCTTCACGTCCGCGACCGTTCCGTCCAGAATCTTTTCGCCGTGCGCTATTATGCACACCGAATCGCACATCGACTCAGCGTTTTCGATTACGTGCGTGCTGAAGATCACCGTTTTTCCGCGGCGCTTGAGATCCATCACGGAATCCTTTAGCGCCTGTGCGTTGACGGGATCGAGTCCGCTGAATGGCTCGTCGAGAATCACGAGATCGGGATCGTGCACCAGCGCACCGATGAACTGCGCTTTCTGCTGCATTCCGCGTGACAGCTCTTCAACTTTCGCCGCTCCCCAGTCGCGCTCATCGGTGCGAAGAGCCAGACGATCGAGCCACCGGTCGATGCGCTGGTCCGCGTCGTGCGCCGGAACGCCTTTGAGCGCTGCGAGGAATTTGAGCACGTCGCGCACCTTCATCTTCCGGTACAGGCCCCGCTCTTCCGGGAGGTAGCCAATGCGATTGGTCAGTCCAGGAGAGGTGGCCGGGACGCCAAGAACGTTGATGGTTCCCGTGTCGGGCTCGATTATGTTGAGGACCATCCGGATAGTCGTCGTCTTGCCGGCGCCATTGGGACCGAGCAGGGCATAGACCGAACCGGTTGGGACCGCAAGGGACAGGTCGCGCACCGCCACGTGGCCAGCGTACTGCTTGTTGACGTGACTAGCTTCGATTGCGTTTTGGGTCATTAACGCCAAATATAGGGTCGTTGGGCTCGCACCGGGCTCGTCATACGTCGGCCGGCGCGGGGTTTGCGCAGGGGTAGGGCGTTACCGCACTTTTGCTGCAGCTTACTTACTCAACGTTTTAGTTCGTACAAACCTGCCTCACGGACCGCAAGAATGAGCTGGCCATCCTTACACGCTCTCGTCAATCACTTCCCGATAGTTCTCACGGTCATCGGCGCGCTGGCAGTGTTGCTTGCGGCGATGTATGAGCGTAGAGGCATCTGGATGTACGCGTTATCCACGCTCACACTCGCCGGACTCACGATATACCCAGCGTCGTTCACCGGCGAGCGGGCGTCTGGCGCCGTGCGGCATGCGTGGTACATCGCGCCGGGTGCCGTTCATTCCCACTCAGCGGCGGCGGACATCACGCTGTGGGTTGTTGGGGTAACTGGAGTCCTGGCGCTGCTCTCGTTGATAACGCTCGCAAGAACGCGGGAAGCGCTGTCGCCGGCCAGGGGGTTTCGAATTCTCGTCGGGCTCGGTGCGCTGGCTTCGATATGCGCGGTCGCCTACACCGGCTATCTAGGCGGTAAGATCGTTATCGAGTCGCCGATTCTGGCCAGCCCAACACCGCCGATTATCCCTGTGTCGCTACCCACCACGAGCTCGGTGCAGGTGCCCGGGCAGACCATGGCGCAACCGGGTACGTTGCCCGCACCGGTTGGCACAACACAGCAGCCGGCACCGCTTCCGCAAGCTCCCATACCACAGACTGCCGTGCCGCAAACGCAGACGCAGATACCGGCGCCGCGAAAGCCGTAAGGCGGGACTGGTGCGCGTCGTCGTAGGCCGGTTCACTCTCGCGCACGGTGCTGCATGGGTGTTAGGCGCGGCGCTGCTTCTGTTTCTCGCAGTTCCGATAATCCTTCTCGTCGTGCTTGGCGCGGCGGGGATAGGCGAGGCACTGCGCGACCACGAGACAATCGCCGCCTTGGAGATGACGTTCGGGACCGCGGCAGTGGCGACAGTGCTCGCGGCCTTGTGCGGATCACCGATCGCGTACGCGTTGTCGCGACGATCATTTCGCGGACGCACACTGATTGCCGCTGTAGTCGATCTCCCGCTGTTGATTCCCCACCCCGTGGCTGGAATCGCGATTCTGTTACTGATCAGTCGCAATACGACGTTCGGTAGCGCGCTTCTGGATCTTGGTTTGCGCGTTGTCGGCACTCCAGCCGGCATCGTTGCCGCAATGCTCTTTGTGTCGGCGCCGCTTTACATAAGCGCCGCGCGTGAGGCCTTCGCGCGCGTCGATCGGCGCTATGAGTTCGTAGCCCGCACGCTGGGTGACACGCCATGGGCTGCATTCCGGCGAGTGACGCTTCCGCTTTCGCGGCGCGGTCTCGCCTCAGCGACGATCGTCACGTGGGCGCGGGCCGTGAGCGAGTTCGGCGCCGTGGTCGTACTCGCGTACAATCCGAAAGTGGTGAGTGTCCTCAGCTACGATCGCTTCACGACCGGAGGACTCCGCGATGCGCTTCCAATCGCCGCGACGCTGGTACTCGTGTCGCTCGTGCCGTTGATTGCGCTTCGTGCGCTTCGCTATGATCGAAGCAATGAGGCAGTGTCGTGATAGAGTGCCGCGGTATCCACGCATGCGTCGGCAACTTCTCGCTGCGAGATGTGTCATTCGTGATCCCGGCGGGCGCGCACGCCGTTCTCACCGGGCCCACCGCATCAGGCAAAACCACGCTGCTGGAGTTGATAGCCGGCGCTCTCACGCCCACCGGGGGCGAGATTAGAGTGAGTGACGTGGATGTTACCTTCACCGCGCCGGAATTGCGCAGTGTGGGCCTGGTGCCGCAGCATGGTTATCTCTTTCCACACCTCAACGTGCGCCAGAACATGGAGTACGGTGCCAGTGACAGGAGCGCGGTGTCAGATGTCGCGCGTCGATTTGGCGTCGATCATCTCATGGACCGTTCAGTCGCTTCGTTGAGCGGTGGCGAACGCCAACTTGTGGCACTCTGTCGAGCGCTCGCACCGC
Organism: Gemmatimonadota bacterium; assembly: GCA_003136975.1. Lineage (GTDB taxonomy): Bacteria > Gemmatimonadota > Gemmatimonadetes > Gemmatimonadales > Gemmatimonadaceae > Fen-1247. The sequence goes on from PLEG01000247.1 coordinate 25,276, forward strand.
GGCCGACGGTGCTGCTACTGGATGAGCCGTTGTCCGCACTGGATGTAAGTCGTCGCGACGCAGCGTTGCGCCAATTCGCGCTGCTGCAGAGCGAGAGTGCTCTCACAGTGCTTCACGTGACGCATCAGGAGACTGACACCGCGTTTGCAACCGTACGACTGGAAATGGCGGATGGCATTCTTGCCAGCGTCGGAGTTACGCAGACCTGACGCCGCTCAAGCGCGCGTAACCACTACAACCGGTCGAGCTTCTCCACTCCGGTACCCGCTGCCCACGGAAGTAGCTCGTACTGAGCCATTCCATTCTTGACATACGGATCGTTGTCTCGGATCGCGTCGAGAGTTGCGTGCACCGCATCGTCCGGCACTCGCAGCAATAATGCGCCACCGCTACGCGGATCCAAAGGCCCCGAAGCGAGCACTGTCCCTGCGTCATACAGCGTGCGCAGATAGGCGCGATGCGCATCGACAACGGCGAGCACCTCGTCCAGCGGACGGCGGTATCGAATGATCGCTATCGCGTACATCAGATCTCCCTGGCGGTTGCGTCCTGTTCACGGTCCTGCTCGCGTTGCACAGCCGATTCGGCCAATCCGCGTTCGAGGGCGTTCCAGGCCAGCAGCGCACACTTGACTCGCGCGGGAAAGCGTGCAACTCCCGCGAGTGCGCGTGCCCTCCCGAGTGTAACGTCAGCGGCGGCTTCCGCGTCGCCCATCACCATCGCGCGGAACCGCTCGCCAATCTGTGCGATCTCGGCGACGTGTTTACCCTTGACCATCTCCGTCATCATGCTCGTCGACGCCTGGGATATGGAGCAGCCGCGTCCGGTGAAGCGCACGTCGGATATCGCATCGCCATTCATCTCGAGCTCCAGCGTTATCTCGTCGCCACACAGCGGATTCCGCATCGGCACCGAAATGCTCGCGTGTTCCAGCGTCCCCTTGTTGCGGGGGCGTCGGTAGTGATCCAGGATGATGTCCTGGTAAAGCGCGGTCAGCGATGCGTCGGCCATAACACGTGAAATATACCCCGCATGCAGTGACCGCCTGCCGCGCCCGGGGCGACCAGCGCGTGCGCCCGCGGTGAATCCGTATATCTTCTCTCCCGCACGCCTTTCTTTCGACCCGGTCAAGTACCGCTCACATGCAAAGCGCACTACTCAAACACCGATACTCGCGATCGAACAAGCTGGCGCTGTCGTTGGCGATCCCGCTTCTCGCCATTCTGGCGGCGATGTCACCTGCCAGCGTCCTCGCTTCCGCCGATCCGCTCATGCAATCAGTGCGCGCTGACACGGGTGAAACGGCAAGTGTAACCGGAACCGTTTACGACAGCGTGACGAACTCACCACTCGGCAACGCGCAAGTGCAGCTGGTAGATCTCGATAACCGCACCAGGGCTTACACCGTTAGCGCGGACTCGCTTGGCCGATTCCACGTGGATGCCATGCGCCCGGGACGTTACGTCGTCGGATTTTTTCATCCGTCGGTCGACGCACTCGGCATAGAGCCGCCACTGCGCCCTGCGATTATCCACAAAGGATCCGACAATTTTGTCGAGCTGGTCATTCCCGGTCCGGCGCAAATCATGACCGCGATATGCGGCGCTCGACCGGTCGCGGATTCCACCGGCGGCATGGCCGGCGTCGTGCGCGACGCCAATTCGGGTTTTCCGATCGCTGGCGTGAAGGTAGTCGTCACGTGGCTCGAGATAGTGATCGATAAACGAGGGCTCTTCTCGGAACAACGGCGCGTGCCAGCGCAGACGGGAGAGGATGGCGGCTATCGTTTGTGCGGATTGCCCGGCGCGGACACGGTTCTGGGAAGCGCGGAAGCGCCCGGCCGACGATCCGGAGTGGTGGGAGTGCCGATACCCATCGGCGGGATCGTGCGACGTGACTTCACGCTCGGCGATTCAACATCCGCTATCGCGGTTGTCCCCGATCCGGCGGCGAGCGAGGAGGTGCGCCGCGAAACGACGGTACTTCACGGATCGGCAATGCTGTCTGGCCTGATACACGGCCCGGATGGCAAGCCCATGTCCGGTGCCAAGATTGTCGTGTGGGGAACGGGACTGCAAGCGACCAGCCGAGCCGATGGACGATTCACGCTCGGAGGGCTGCCCGCAGGCACCTTCAGCGCCGAAGCGCGAATGCTCGGCTTCGAGCCCAAGCGCGTCGCGGTCGATCTGTCCGCCAAAACGCCAGTGTCGGTGGATATCACGTTCAATGAACGAGTGCAGGAGCTGTCGCGTGTCGTGATCATGGGAAAGGCACCACGTAATTCACCCGATATCGATGGCTTTCTCAAACGGGCGCGCACCGGAATGGGTCACTACATCACCGCCGCTGACTACCCGCTCAAGACCGCACTCGCACTGAGCGACGCCCTGCGCATGACTCCCGGCGTTCAGGTTGTGCCGAGTGGCAGCTTTGGCCACGTAATCCTTCTGCGTGGCCGATGTGTCCCAATGGTGTACGTGGATGGCGTGCAGGCGACTGACGGCTACAAGACCCTGGACGACATCATACCACCCCAACAGGTGGCGGGCATCGAGGTATACGCAGGACTCGGTGAAGCGCCGGCGCAATACCAGTCGAACGGCTGCGGCGTGATTCTGGTGTGGACCAAACGCTGATAGAACCGCGGCGAGTGATGATCGATAACGGCGGATGCGTCCATGGGTTCCCGCATTCGAGGGAATGACGGCCCTCCGATCTCAGATCTGTTTCATGCAATGCTTCCGGCGAAGAGTGATGCCGCCTGGCGCACGCCAGCTACAAGCGCATCGACATCGCTCTCGTCATTGTAAATGTAGAACGACGCGCGCGCGGTGGAGCTGACGCCAAGGCGTCGCATGAGCGGCTGCGCGCAGTGATGTCCCGAACGAATGCAGACGCCCGTGCTGTCGAGGATCGTCGCCAGATCGTGCGCGTGCACGTCGGTCACGTTGAATGACAACACGCCGCTGCGCTGCGCGGGGGGCGGTCCGTAGATGGTCACGCCACCCAGCTCCTCCAGCCGTTGCTGCGCGATCGCAACGAGCTGCTGCTCGTGCGTCTGCACGCGGTCCATTCCGATTGCGTCGAGATACTCAACCGCCGCCGCGAGCCCAACGGCCCCCGCCGAGTTTGGCGTTCCAGCCTCGAACTTGTATGGCAGCGGCGCCCACGTGCTCGTCTCGTCGTGGACAAACTCGATCATGTCACCGCCAAAATGGTACGGCGGCATGGCCTCGAGCAGCTCCCGCCGCGCGACGAGGCCGCCGATTCCCATCGGTCCGCCCATCTTGTGACCGCTAAAGGCGTAGGCATCCACGCCAAGCGCATCGAAGCCGACGCGGATGTGCGGCGCACCCTGCGCACCGTCGCAGACCACCAACGCGTCGCACCGTTCGCGCACCAGCTTCGCGATCTCGGCGACCGGATTCACTGTTCCCAGTGCATTGGAGACGTGCCCGAAGGCGACGACGCGGGTGCGCGGGCCAAGCATGCCGGCGAGCATGTCCAGATCGACGTGACCGTCGGCCGTCATCTCGCAGATTCGGAAGTGTGCGCCCGTCGTGAGCGCCGCCTGCTGCCAAGTCACGAAATTGGAATGGTGCTCCATTGCCGTAACGACTATCTCGTCCCCCGAACGAATGTTCGATCTAGAGTACGAAGAAGCGAGGAGATTGAGAGCCTCCGTCGTCCCTCGGGCGAAGATCAGCGTATCGGAATCGGCGACGCCGAGGAATTTGGCGATACGGGAACGTGCCAGATGATACCGTTCCGTAGCATCGACGGAGAGGGCATAGGCCCCCCGATGCGGGTTGGCGTAGCTGGTCTCGTAGTAATTCCGAACCGCGTCCAGCACGGCCTTCGGTTTTTGCGCCGAGGCGGCTGAATCGAGATAGTGTAGCCCCGGATTGGCGGCCAGGAGGGGGAAGTCGGAGCGGTATGCCATTGGTTATCTACAAAAAGCCGACAAAATCACTTACCTTTACTTCAATCTACGCGAAAGTGTAGTAACGCCAAGGAGTTAGACGCAGTAATGAGCACCGCAATTGAGTCTCTCGTCAACCGTGAGTACCAGTACGGCTTCGTAAGCGACATCGAATCCGACACTGTCGCCCCGGGATTGAGCGAGGACGTCGTCCGGATCATATCGGCGAAGAAGAACGAGCCCGAGTGGCTCCTGGAATGGCGCCTCAAGGCGTACCGCCGCTGGCTCACGATGAAGGAGCCGCACTGGCCCAACGTCACGTATCCGCCGATCGACTATCAGGCCTCGCGCTACTGGTCGGCGCCCACCAGCGTCAAGCCGCTTCAGTCGCTCGATGAAGTCGATCCGGAGTTGGTGCGCACGTATGAAAAGCTCGGGATCTCGCTCAACGAGCAGAAGTTCCTCTCCGGCGTCGCTGTCGATGCAATCTTCGACTCGGTCTCTGTTGGAACGACCATGAAAGAGGAGCTCGCCGCGCACGGCGTCATCTTCTGCTCATTCGGGGAAGCGGTCAAGGAGCATCCTGATCTCGTCCGCAAGTACCTCGGCTCCGTCGTTCCTTATAGCGACAATTTCTTTGCCGCGCTCAACAGCGCCGTGTTCAGTGACGGCTCGTTCTGCTACGTCCCCAAGGGCGTGAAGTGTCCCATGGAGCTATCCACGTACTTCCGCATCAACGCGGCCGATACTGGCCAGTTCGAGCGCACGCTGATCATCGCTGACGAAGGCGCGTCGGTGAGCTACCTCGAAGGGTGCACGGCGCCAAAGCGGTCGACCAATCAGCTCCACGCGGCTGTCGTCGAGATCATCGCGCTCGACAACGCCGCGGTGAAGTACAGCACGGTGCAGAACTGGTACGCAGGCGACGCCGAGGGCAAGGGTGGCATCTACAACTTCGTCACCAAGCGCGGCAAGGCGCACACGAACTCGAAGATTTCGTGGACGCAGGTTGAAACGGGTTCGGCCATCACCTGGAAGTACCCGAGCGTGATCCTGCAGGGCGACAACTCAACCGGCGAGTTCTACTCCGTGGCCGTCGTCAACAACATGCAGCAGGCCGATACGGGCACGAAGATGATCCACATCGGCAAGAACACGAAGTCGACCATCGTGTCCAAGGGGATCTCCGCTGGTCATGGCAACAACAGTTACCGTGGCCGCGTGAAGGTGATGCCGCGTGCGGACAACGCACGCAACTACACGCAGTGCGATTCGATGTTGATTGGGAACCGTTGTGGTGCTCATACTTTCCCGTACATCGAAGTCGAGAACCCGTCAGCGACCGTCGAACACGAGGCGAGCACTTCGAAGATCGGAGAGGATCAGATCTTCTACTGCAAGCAGCGCGGAATCAGCGCCGAGCAGGCCGTGTCGATGATCGTCAGCGGGTTCTGTCGTGAAGTATTTCAGGAGCTTCCAATGGAGTTCGCGCTCGAGGCGCAGCAGCTGCTCGGGATCACACTCGAAGGAAGCGTAGGCTGATGCTCGCCAGGTTAAATGCCCGCAGTAAGGCGCGGATACATCCGCGCCTTCTTTTCGGGAATCCATGTCCATCAAAAACGAATACATGCTCGATATAAAGTCCCTCCGCGCCGGCATCGCCGAGCGAGAGATCCTCAAGGGAATTAATCTGACGATCAATCCAGGCGAGGTGCACGCTGTCATGGGCCCCAACGGCTCCGGCAAATCCACACTGGCGCAGGTGCTCGCTGGCAATCCCGCGTACGAAGTTCTTGGCGGCTCCGCGACGTACAACGGTGAGGAGCTTCTGGTGTTAGAGCCGGAGGTGCGCGCACAGAAAGGAATCTTTCTCGCCTTCCAGTATCCGGTAGAGATTCCCGGTGTCACCAACGCGTATTTTCTTCGCTCGGCGTACAACGAGATTCGCAAGGCGCGCGGTGAAGAGGAAATCGATCCACTCGATTTCCTCGACCTGATCGAGGAGCGCATGAAGCTCGTGGAGATGGACTCATCGATGCTCAACAGATCGGTGAACGCCGGTTTCTCGGGTGGCGAGAAGAAGCGCAACGAGATACTACAGATGGCCGTGCTTCAGCCCAAGCTGGCGATTCTGGACGAGACGGATTCCGGACTCGACATCGACGCCCTGCGCATTGTCGCGGGCGGAGTGAATGCACTGCGTCGTCCTGACAATGCCACGATCGTTGTCACGCACTACCAGCGGTTGCTGAATTACATTGTCCCGGATTTTGTCCATGTCCTGGCGAATGGACGCATAGTTCGCTCTGGCGGCAAGGAGCTCGCGCTCGAGCTGGAAGAGCGCGGGTATGACTGGCTGCTCGACGCGGCATGACTGACGCCGTTCTGACGCAGGCACCCGATTCTCCTGAAGTGGAACGTGTGGGCGCTCCGATTCCGCACGCGACGCGCGACGCGCGCGCCGCGGAATATGTTGGCCAGTTCGGCGAGTTCGCGCGTGGTCAGGAACCGATGTGGCTCGGCGCTCAGCGTCGCGCCGCGATCGAGAGCTTTGCAACGCTGGGGTTCCCGACCACCAGCAACGAGGACTGGCACTTCACGAGCGTGGCCGCACTCCTGGAACGCACGTACGTGCCCGTTGCGACAGCGTCCGAGGCATTGAGCGCTCGTGACATTGCACGGTTTCAGTTCGAAGGAGATTGGCAGACTCTGGTATTTCTGAACGGACATTTCGTCGGTCAGCTATCGCAGATAGAGTCGGGCCTGAAAGTTTACGCTGGACCGATGTCCGATGCATTGTCGGATGAAGCACGCGCGCGCATCGTGGAGCGACACTTCGGTGGGCTCGCCGATACGCGGACGCATGCGTTCACGGCGCTGAATTCTGCTTTTTCTGGCGACGGCGCATTCATTCATGTTGCCGCGGACACGGTTGCGCCGCGCAACGTGCACCTGCTGTTCGTCTCCGACGACGCGGCTGAAGGCGCTCTGGTATCGCCGCGCAACGCGATAGTTCTCGAGCACCATGCCGAGGCGACGGTGATGGAGAGCTACGTGGCACTCGGCAACGCCAACTACCTGACGAACGCGGTGACGGAAGTCTACGTGGGCGATGGCGCGCGTTTGCGGCATTACAAGATCCAGCGCGAGAGCATTAACGCATATCACGTCGGATCGTGGTACGCGAATCAGGGGCGCGCGTGCACGTACGAGGCATTCTCGTTCGCGATCGGCGCAGACATGTCGCGCACGAACATCGCGACCTTGCTCGACGGTGAGGGCTCGCACGTCTCGCTGGATGGATTGTATCTCGTGAATGGCGACCAGACCGTCGATCATCAGACGAGCGTCATTCACGCGAAGGAAAGCTGCACCAGCCACGAGCTGTACAAGGGCGTTCTGGACGGAGACTCACACGCCGTCTTCAACGGAAAGGTGTACGTCCATCCGGAAGCGCAGAAGACGGACGGCAAGCAGAGCAACAACAATCTGCTTCTGTCGGAAGGCGCGAGAGTCGACACCAAGCCGCAGCTCGAGATCTACGCCGACGACGTCAAGTGCACGCACGGCGCGACAATCGGGCCCGTGGATTCCACGGCGCTCTTCTATCTCAAGAGCCGCGGGATTGGTCCTTCGATAGCGATTCGTCTGCTGACGTATGCGTTCGCGGCCGAAGTGCTCGAAGAGTTGACGATACCGGCCGTGCGCGACGAGTTGGAGAGACTCGCATTCGAGCGGTTCGCTGTGGGTGCGTAGGTAGCGGATCAGGCGCAAAAGTCGTCATTCCCGCGAACGCGGGAATCCATGGCTGAGGATACGATGGTGCACTCTCGCCTCGCAGGAGTAACAGAATTCGTCATTCCCGCGAACGCGGGAATCCATGGCTGACGATTGAATGCTATGTACCANNCCCGCGCTTCGCTAGCTCTTGGTACTCCTGCAAGGCGTGGTAACATCATCCGCTCCTCGTCCATGGTTCCCGGCCTTCGGCGGGATGACGACGCCGGTTGCGTGACTTTGCCCGGGTGTGCATCTTCGTCCACCGCGATAGTTCAAGACGGTTCACATCATCAACCACATCCGCATGCGCCATACTTCATGGCTTACCCGTGCATGGATCGTGTCATGCCTGGGTCTCGCAGTTCCGGCGGCAACGGTTGCCGCACAGGCCCAGTTCGCCGTTCCCAAGCTTCCAGTCGAGCGATACGTCCTGCCGAACGGGCTCACTGTAATTCTCTCGCCCGATCATTCCGCGCATGTCGCGGCGGTGGATATCTGGTATCACGTGGGATCGAAGAACGAATTGCCCGGCCGCACTGGCTTCGCGCATCTGTTCGAGCACGTGATGTTCCAGGGGTCGCAACACATCCCGTACGGCGTGCACTTCAAGACGGTGGAGAATGCCGGCGGCAATCTCAACGGATCCACCTGGAACGATCGGACCAATTACTTCGAGACCCTTCCAAGCAACGAATTGGCGACCGCACTCTGGCTGGAATCTGACCGGATGGGCTATCTGCTTCCGGCGCTGGATCAGGCCAAGCTCGATGCGCAGCGCGAGGTGGTGAAGAACGAGCGGCGCGAGCGAGTCGACAACGTTCCGTACGGATCCGAAGATGAGGTGATCGGCGCCGCGATGTACCCGGCATCCAATCCCTACTCATGGCCAGTCATCGGCTCCATGACTGATCTCTCGGCGGCGTCACTCGACGACGTGCGGGCCTTCTTTCGCCGCTACTACGCTCCGTCCAACGCAACACTCGTTGTAACGGGCGACATCGATCCAGCGGCAACGAAGAAGTTGATCAGCCAGTACTTCGGACCCATTCCCAAGGGGCCCGAAATCACACGCCCTGTCGTCGCGAAGGTGACGCTTCCGGCGGAGAAGCGCCTCGTTCTCGAAGATCCGCGCGCGAAGTTACCGCAGCTCACGATTTCGTGGCCAACTGTGGGCAACGTGGATGCTGACAACGCACCATTGGAGGCGGTTGGACGTATTCTCACGCAGGATCGGACCAGCAGGCTGACCAAGCTGCTCGTGTACGATCGCCAGCTTGCGACGCGCGTTTCAGCAAGCCAGAACGACGACGACTCCGAGAATGCTGGCAAGTTCACCATAAGCGTCACGCCGCGCCCCAACGCGTCGCTCACCGACATCGAGAATCTGATCGATAGCACGCTCACTTCGCTGACCATGTCACCGCCGGATGCGAAGGAGGTGGATCGCTTCAAGAATTTCGTGCGCGTCTCAGCGGTCATTGGCATTCAGAGCGCGCTAGGTAAGGCCGAGGTCCTCGCTGAAGGCCAGACGTTCTTCGGTGAGCCACTGCACTACGTGAAGGAGACGGATGCAGCGCTCGCGGTTACACGTGCTGATATTGCGCGGGTCACAAAAGAGTACCTGACGCCGGGGCGAATCGTGGTCAGCATGGTTCCATCCGGCAAGCTCGATCTGATCTCCAAGCCGACACTCACGTTCACCAACGTCACGCCCGCACTCGAAGCGGCACCTGCAAAGGCGGAGAAATAACATGCGTCAACGCATACTTGCCGTCGCATTCGCACTGCTGTCGCTGACCTCGCTCGAACCTGTCACCGCCAGCGCGCAGACGACGCTCGATCGTTCCAAGGCTCCTGCTGTACCGGCAGCCAAGCCTCTGACGTTCCCCAAGGCGCAATCGCGCACGCTCGCGAATGGCATTCCGGTGATCGTCCTCGAAGATCACAAATCGCCGGTCGTAAGCGTAGTGGCAATCGTCGATGTTCCCACGCGACTCGAGCCGGCTGGGAAGAGCGGAATCACTGGCGTGTTGAACTCGATGCTGAGTGAAGGCACCACGTCCATGACCGCCGATCAGCTGTCCAACGCCTTTGCCGACCTCGGCAACAGAGTGAACGCTACCGGCTTCTATACGATAACGCCGAACGTGGACCGCTCAATCGCGCTGATGGCCGATCAGCTTATGCATCCGTCGTTTCCCAACGAGGCGCTCACGCGGGTCAAGGCAAATCAGGTTGCTGCGCTCACGCGTGCAAAGGAGAGTCCGTACTATCTCGCGGGACGCGCGTTCGGGAATGTGCTGTATGGCCAGGGGCATCCTTACGCACGCACCGCGACGGAAGCGGAGGTCAACTCGATCACGCGCGCCGATGTCGCGGGATACTACGAGAAGTACTACCGCCCTCCCAACGTGACACTCGTGGTTGGCGGAGACATAACGCCGGATCAGGCAGTGGCCAAACTGTCGCGCGCGTTGAGCTCGTGGACTGCCGGCGAGAAAGCGAAACTGGTTATCGCCCCACCGAAAGGCGTTTCCAGCGAGACCATCTACATAGTCGATCGCCCGTCGTCACCGCAGAGCGTGTTCTACGTGGGCACACTGGGTCCGTCACGTGATGCACCTGACTACTTCGCCACCGATCTTGCCAATACCACATTCGGTGGTGCGTTCACCAGTCGCATCAATCTGAATCTGCGCGAAGACAAGCACTACACGTACGGTGCGAATTCATTCTTCAGTTATCGTCGCGCGCCGGAGCCGAGCACGTTCATCGTCGCGACTGCGGTGTCAACACCGAAGACCGACAGCTCACTCGTCCAGATTGCCAGGGAATTCCGGGATCTTCGCGGTACGCGTCCGGTTACTGCCGGCGAGCTCGCATTCGCGCGCGCCAGCGCCACCAAGGGATTCCCACTTGCGTTCGAGACGATCTCTGAACGCGCCGGTGCGATCGGCGGCCTGATTCGCCAGGGGCTGCCGCTGGATTACTACAACACGGTCGTTCAGCGTTACAACGCGGTGACTCAGGCAGAAGAGCAGACGGCCACGGTGCAGCACATGGATCCGTCCAGGATGGCGATCGTGATAGTTGGTGATCGCAAAGTCATCGAGCCCGGTATCAGGGCCGCGAACATCGCTCCGGTCGTCGTGATCGACGAGGATGGCAACCCGGTCCCGGAGTAAGGGCAGGCCCCCGTGCCTGCCCCTGCTACCGCACGGCCAACGCCCAGTATGCAGCACCGCCGATCACCGCGACAGTGGCGAGCATAATCAACGGTAGTTTGCCAATTTGCCCCGAGGGTTGCTGGATTTCCGGCGCGTTTGGCTGCCCGGGAAAGGTGAGCGTGGGACGACGATCGTCGACGCTGGTAGGACGCAGCATCGGAGTCGCGATCTTCATGGCGACGGGCAAGCGCTCGCGGGTGAACACGAACTTCATGCTGCCAACCATGAACGTGGAGCCTTCGTGGAGCGCCTGAGGCGCGACCACTGGCAGCGAGTTCATTACCGTGGTCGTGGAACCCACTGGATGCAGAACGAAGCTCTCGCCTTCCTGTCTGACTTCGGCGTGGTGCCGAGAAACAGCCACTTCGTTGACGGTGATATCGCACACCGTCTCCCGTCCAATCGATAGGGGCCGGTCGGCCGGGATTGGATACGCCTTGTGCTCAAAGGCGTGGATCAGATAGGGCGTTCCCGCTATTTTCGCATCCGTCATTGTCATTTGTGACGATCCGAACTTCGCAAAGGGCACACCCACAGGGACGGTATTGGCCGTTCGAACGTGCTCCGAGAGTCCCTTTTAGCCGGGGGAATGTCGGCGGTCAGGACGCAAACGGGTTGTCGGACAGGTGTTCGTCAATGATGTACCAGCGGCCATTTTGCAGCACGAAAACGGCCGTCCAGGCCCCGCCGATGACGTGCGGAAGTCCGTTGGGTTGCCTGTGCGGGATTCGATATGTCGCAGTCATCACCACGACCCCTGGCGCGAGAACGTGGATGTTCATCGCGGTCCACTCGACCCGGGCGTCGCGCATGTTCCGGCCAACATTGGTCCAGAAAGCCTGGATTCCAGCGCGGAGCGAATCCCGTGACGTTGTGATTCGTCCACCACTTGCAGAAACGATTGGTCCCGTCGGCGCGTACAGGGCCATGAGGTTACCGGGAACGTCCGGTCGGCTGAAGTCATATGCGGACTCGACCTCACTCCGGATCGCTCGTTCGGCCGCCATGCGCTGGAGCGCGCTCACGCCCGGCATCTGGTTGGAGCAGCCGAGCGCCACAATAGCTGCGAGTAGGACCAGCGATCGGGTTATGGCCATGGAACCTTGATGGGCACTGGGGGTTCAGGTACTCGGGTACAAATATGACCGAAGTACGTCCGCTGGAGGACACATGCGTTACGGGTCGCTGGTCGCTTCCACCGCGGTGCTTTTGGGACTGGCCGCGTGCAAGGGCAATAACGCTGGAATGAGTGACGATCTGGCAAAGGACCTGGCTACCGCGAAAACGTCGGATGCGCTCGCGCTCGCGCCTCACTCGGGATTGCAAACCGTCGTATCGACCGAGGAGCTTTCGCCACAGGGACGAGCCCGAGTTGCCGCGTCCAGCAAAGCATCGCGAACGGTCGCGCATCGCACGCCACACCGTGATCGGGTAGCGAGTGCGCCGACAGTCGCGGTGACGCCGACGTCCGCCGCTGACGCGCCAGCGCCGGTCACGATCACACCGGTCCAGACCGCCAGCGCGGGCGCCGCGACACCATCGCCGCGACCGCAGCCAGTTGACGTGTCCTATCCCGCCAGTGATCCTGGCTCCGCGCGCGGTGACGGCGGCGGAAGCGGTGGGCTCGGCGGGATAATTGGTGCAATTGGCGGCGTCATCCTGCGCGGTGGCGTGGCCGACGGAGATCACTGCGATCCGCGCTCACACCGAAACGGCGGCGGCGGTATTTTGATCAACCGACGGGGGCCAATCCTCCGCGGCACCTTCTAGGCAAACCCTAAAACTCAATGCGATCAATCAGTCCTGCGGCGATCTGTGCAGTGACCCTACTCGCCGTGGCAGCGTGCAGCAAAAGCGACAACAAATCCGGCCAGGACGCGCTAGCGCAGGATTCGTCGCTCACGCGCGACCTGCAGCTCGCCAATAACGATACGGCGGCACAACCGCAGCTCAAGGACGTTCCAACAACTCCACCGCCGGCGCCTCCGCGTCCCACAGTGGTGGAGAAGCGACGCGTAGCAACCGCGCCACCGCCACGCAGGCGGGCGCCGGCTCCGAAGCCGGCTGTAGTAGCTGTAGCTCCAGCGCCCGTCACGACGCCGTCCGGGAACACGATCGTCAAGGCGCCTGCCAGTGGCATCAACAACGAGGGAACCGTCGGAGTGGTGTCGGCGGGGACGAATATCACGCTCAGCTCCGGGCAACGCGTCTGCACGAATACGAATAGCATTGGCGATCGCATAACCGCGACGCTCGCCGAGTCTGTGACCGGATCCAATGGTGTTGTGATACCTGCCGGTGCGACCGCGGTTCTCGAAATCACGTCGCTGGGTCGCAGCAATCAGGCTGGCGAGAACATGAACATCGGCCTGGTCGTTCGCTCGATCGCCTACGGTGGAAAGACATATCCCGTGAACGGCGAGATCGTCAGCGCTGGGGTGGAGCAGGTGAAAGCGTCCGATAACAACGATGCCACAAAAGTCGCTGGTGGCGCCGTGGTGGGCGCTATTCTCGGACGAATCCTGAGCGGCAGATCCAAGACGCAGGGAACGATCATTGGTGCTGCCGGTGGTGCAGCGGCCGGGGCAGTTCTCGCTCATCAGACTGCGAAGTACGACGCGTGTCTCCCGAGTGGCGGACGAGTCGTCGTGCGGCTTGACTCGCCGATGTCGATTCAGGGAGCCACAGCTTCGAACGGCGCTATCTAGCTTCCTTCCCATCGCGCGACTACGGCCCGACGAATACATCTTCGTCAGGGCCGTTTTTGCGTCGTAGATTCGATACTGTCACCAAGCATCAGATCTTCGAACCAACACGATCGCGAGACGCCCATGGCCTGTAGTCCCGTCACTTCATTGATGCACGGCAAGACATGCGTCATCACCGGAGCCAACACAGGGATCGGCAAGGCCGCAGCTGAATCACTCGCTGCACTCGGCGCGCATGTCGTAATTGTCTGCCGCAATCGTGAGAGGGGCGAGCAAGCCAGGGCGGCGATTTTCAAAGCGGCACAGGAGACTGGTCATGGTGGTGAGGCGGAGCTTCGCGTCGCGGATCTGTCGTCACAATCGGAGGTCCGTGCTGTCGCGCGTGACATTCTCGTCGCGCATCCAAGGATCGATGTGTTGGTGAACAACGCTGGCGTGGCGCTCAAGCGGCGCGAACTGACCGTTGATGGAATAGAGCGCACGTTCGCGGTGAACTATCTCGCGTATTTCATGCTCGCCAACCTGTTGCTGCCGGGACTTCGTGCCGCACCAAGCGCGCGCATCATCAACGTCGCTTCTGGCGCGCACGCCGGCGGGAAGCTGGAATTCGACAACCTGCAGGGAGAGCGGCGTTACAAGAACGTCCAGATGTACGCGTCGAGCAAGCTGGAAGATGTGATGTTCACGTACGCTCTTGCGCGACGGCTTGCAGGAACCGGAATCACCGTCAACACGCTTCATCCCGGTGTCGTTGCAACTGAGATCTGGCGCCAGATTGCGATCCTTCGCATCCTCAGCAAGTGGTTCATGCTCTCGCCCGAGAAGGGCGCTCGCACGACGGTTTATCTCGCAGCGTCTCCGGATGTGGATGGCGTGACCGGCAAGTACTTTGATAAGTGCCAACCAGCAAAGACCACGACGCTCAGTCACGACGAAACGTTGCAGGAAAAGCTCTGGGCCACGAGCGCCGCGCTCACCGGTTTGGAGGGCGGAATCTGATCGCGATGCGCGATTCGTCAGGCGCCGCGCGCCGAAGCGCGATCGTATTCGCGCTATTCGCGGTCACGGGATGCGCGGCGACATTGCGTCCGCTATCACCGCTTCCAGGACCGGTCACCGGTTCGGAGGGCGGAACTTCGAGTGTCGCTGCGGACGCGTCCGACATGGCATACTTCGACTCGAATCCGCTCATGGTGCCCGTTGAAGGCGTGGCGCCAGGCGGCGTGTCCGATAGCTTCAACGAGGCGCGCTCCGATGGGCGGACGCATCGTGCCAGCGACATTCTCGTCCCCATGGGCACGCGTGTGATCGCGGCGGAAGCTGGCACCATAATGCGACTCAGCCACAACGCGCTCGGTGGCACCACCATCTACATGACCGACGACTCCGGTCGTTTCATCTTCTATTACGCCCATCTCGAGAAGTATGCCGACGGGCTCGCAGCACAGGAGCACGTACAGCAAGGCGACCTACTTGGCTATGTTGGTATGACAGGGAACGCGCCGGTTCCGCATCTCCACTTTCAGGCGATGCGGCGCGACATGAGCCGGCGGGATTACTGGAACAGTCCGGCGGTTGACGTCAGAACGTTCTTCACATTGACTGGGAGGGTGCGCGCGAGTGATGAACAGTAAAGAGCGAGCGAATCTGCGCACTGAAGCGCAGCGACTGAGTCCGTTGGTTCACGTTGGCCACGCAGGCATCACCGATGCCATCGTGAAGACCATGGACGACGTGCTGCGGACGCACGAACTGGTGAAGGTTGACATAAGCCGCAACCTCGTGGCCCCGATCAAGGAAGTCGCCAACGCGCTTGCGGATGCGACTGGATCGGAAGTCGTGCAGGTGATCGGACGCAAGGCGACGTTGTTCCGGGACAATCCCGATCTTGAGTGGAAGGGGAAGGTGCCGCCCTGGCGGTAGTGTCGGAACTCGACCAGGACTCCTCATTTCGTCAGAATGCGGAACCCTGACCAGGACTCGCATCCTCGCTCTCACTTCGTCATTCTCGCCTCTCACCTCGTCATCCTCGCCGAAGGCGGGGATCCATGGACGACGACTGCGCGATAAAGCACCGCTAGGCAGGAGTCACCGGACTTCGCATCACTTGACTGTCGCCGATCTCTCCGCGAAATTTCGCTGTAATACGCTTCACTGATCGATGGAGATCGATATGCAAATCGTCACCGTATCGCCCAAGTATCAGGTCGTGATTCCACGCGCGGCGCGGACCGCTCTTGGTATCCGTCCGGGTCAACGGCTGCAGGTACTCGTTTATCAGAACCAGCTGCGCTTTGTGCCAGTTCGACCCCTGCGCGAGTTGCGCGGATCACTTCCGGGTATTGGAAGTGATATAGAACGCGACGAAGACAGGGTGTAATGCCAGCCACGGGCCGTCCACCGCGTCGAGCGCGTCTCAATGCCGGCCCCAACGTCGTCGATTCATCGGGCTGGCTCGAGTACGTGCAGGACGGACTCAACGCTTCCCTCTTTGAGCCTGCGATTCTCGCGGTCGACACGCTTTTTGTCCCCACGATAATCCTGTACGAGGTGTTCAAGAAGGTGCTGCGCGAACGTGGCGAAGACGCCGCGCTCAATCTCGTGGGCCAGATGCGTCAGGCCACCGTAGTTGACCTCGATGCGGATCTGGCGCTTGAGGCGGCTCGGCTCGGCGTTGACTTCCACCTGCCACTTGCAGACAGCATCATTCTCGCGACAGCACGCGCTCATCAAGCATTGCTCTGGACACAAGATGAGCACTTTGACGGGATTCCAGGCGCGAAGTATATCCCCAAGCGCTGAGGGGCAAGCAAGGAAGTCGCTCGGGGCTGGTTGGACATGTTGAAATCTGCCCTCCCTGCCCTATCTTTCGTAAGATTGCCTGTACTGGCCGAACCAACCGTGAGAAATGCCCTACGTAATAACTGAAGCCTGCATCGGTGTGAAGGACCGTGCGTGCGTTGATGTCTGCCCCGTGGACTGTATCTACGAGGGCGAAAATCAACTGTTCATCCACCCCGATGAGTGCATAGATTGTGGCGCGTGTGAGCCGGAATGTCCGGTGACCGCCATTTTTCCAGAGGAAGATGTCCCACAGACGTTGAAGAGCTACATTGGGCTCAACGCCGAGGTCTTCAAGGGGCCAAACCCGCCTGGAAAGCCTCAACGCTGAAGTCCATTTTGTATGTTTGCGGGGCGCCTTCGGGCGCCTTTGCTGTTCCCTGGATCGCGCCGGATGCTGCTCACGATCCACAACACCGGATAAGCCAGATGAAGCCATTGCGTAGCTCGATGCTTGCCGCGACAGCGGCTCTGCTCACGATTGTCGTCTCCGCCTGCGCGACGTCGGCGGTTCGCCCAACATCTGGCGCACCGGAAGCGGCGGCGGTCAACGCGACACCGCAGGTAGTGCTGGTCTCGATGGATGGATTCCGTCGCAGCTATCTGGATACCGACTCTGTGCCGGCGCTGCACGCGCTGGGGCGGGAAGGAGTTGTCGCTGATGCGATGATCCCGTCGTTTCCGACGCTCACCTTCCCGAACCACTACACGATAGTCACGGGCCTCTATCCCGAGCACCACGGAATTGTCGGCAACACGATTTACGATCCGGAATTCGGTGCGCTATTCACGATGAGCAATGCCGCTTCCAAGGAAAGCCGCTGGTGGGGTGGCGAGCCGATCTGGGTCACAGCGGAAAAACAGGGGAAGCACGCGGCGTCGATGTTCTGGGTCGGATCCGAGGTTGAGATCGACAGCATTCGGCCGACAAGGTGGAAGCCATTCGATGCCAAAGTGACGTTCGATGCGCGCGTCGATACGGTGCTCTCGTGGTTGGACGTGAAGGGCCCGCAGCGACTGTCGCTCATCACTCTGTACTTCGACGAGCCGGATCACACCGGTCACGATGCCGGTCCGGATTCGCCGAAGACCGCTGCGGCCGCGGCACGCGCGGATAGTGCCCTTGGTCGCCTGGTTCAGGGACTTCGCGCCCGCGGCATGTACGACAGGGTGAACCTGATTGTCGTATCAGATCACGGGATGTCGCAACTGTCTCCGGATCGGATGGTGTATCTGGACGACGTGGTGGATACTGCGTCGATACGAATCACTTCGCTGTCCCCGGATCTCATGATCACGCCGCGCGATGGCGATGCCCCCGCGTTGCTCGCGAAGATCAAGCGCCTGCCGCACGTGAGCGCGTGGCTCAAGGCCGACGTGCCAGAGAGACTTCACTACAATTAAGGGCGCCGTATCACGCCGATCGTCGCTGTGGCTGACGATGGCTGGACCATCGCGATGCACGGTGCGAGACGCGGGCCGGGCGGTGGCGCACATGGCTACGACAATTCGAATGCATCGATGAACGCCATCTTCGTTGCGCACGGTCCGGCGTTCAGGCAGGGAGTGACGACGCAGCAATTCCCGAACGTCGATGTGTACGACCTGCTCGCCAGGCTCCTCAACCTTCGCCCCGCGCCGAACGACGGATCCCTCTCGCCCTTCTCGGCGGTGCTACACTGATTCGCAACCGGCGAATCAGGGCATGGGCTTCCCGCCGATTCCGTAGCGGCTCTTGATTGCGAAGGCGACGATGAGCACCGCGTACTGAAGAAAGGTGCTCACTTCGCTCCGCCACGCCTGCGGCCAATCCAAGTCGCCAGCTACGCGTGCGGCTGGTGGACGCGGAATCCAGCGTGGCGTGTGGGATTTGTAGTCCAGATACTCTCCATCAAACGTGCTCTCCAGTACGCCTTCCTCGAATCTCACGATCAACGAGTATTCGATAGCGAACAGCACTATCGCCACTGGAAGAAACCAGAACACGCCCGAGATCACGGCGAAGCCCATCCAGATCAGAAAATTGCCGTTGTAGAGCGGGTTACGACTCCACGCGAACGGTCCGTACGTGACGAGCCGGTTGACGTTGCGCGAGCGCCGGCGAGTGGACGTGCCGGCAGCGGCAACTCCCCAGAGGCGCCACGCCTCGCCCACGAGCACAAGTGCGATGCCGATTATCCAGAGCCTGGCCGACATCGCGCCTGGCGCGACGAGAGGTACGCCAAGGAACAGGATCGGCAGCCAGCCGCGGTGACGGAATAGAATCGCGCCAGTCCGTGCGGCTGGTGTACGCTCTGCGGCGGATAACGGCACGGTCTGCGGCGCGGGAGCCACTGCCTCTTTCTGGTCCTCAGTCATTGGCTCAATTTGCACCAACGCGCCGCGATGCTCAACGGACGAGTGCAAAAAGGGAGGCCGATTGGACGGCCTCCCCCGTTGATTGCCCGATGTGACGAGCTTCCGTCCTCCCAGTCAGGAGCTGGAAGATTTGCGCGCGGATTTCCGTCCCGCCTTGCGTGCTGTTGCCTTGCGCGGAGACTTCCGGGCTGACGACTTTCGCGCCGAAGATTTCCGCGGACTGCTGGTCCGCGCGGCTGACTTGCGCGACGCCGATTTGCGCGACGATGTCTTTTTGGCCGCGCTCTTGGCTGCACGCTTACGCGGCACCTTTTCGCCCTTCTCTCTCGCCTCGCTCATGCCGATTGCGATTGCCTGCTTGCGGCTCGTTACCTTGCGTCCGCCGCGTGTCTTGAGCGTGCCGTGCTTGCGCCGGCGCATCGCGCTGCCTACCGTGGAACTCGCCTTCTTGCTGTACTTTCTGCCGGACGATTTTCGGCTTGACTTGCGTGCTGCCATCTGAACCTCCCCGGAAAGGTTGATCAGGACCATGTGTACTCGGTTGCAAGAGCCGCGCCCTCAGAGCAAACGCGAATCGAATGTGTTCCAGAATAACGTGATGCCATCTGACGAGCGCGCGAGCGCGAGCGCAACGACGAACGCCTTCGCCGAGTATGTGTCGTCAAGGCGAATCCCGGTACTCGTCTCCAACGCGCGCGCGGCTGCGACTGCAGCTGGAAGAGATCGACCGTACGCGCCGCCGTATGCATCGTGCACCACACCAAGCAGATGCGCCGGAACCCGCGGAATGCGTTCACCGGTTGCTCTCTCGATCAATCGCGCAGTTCGCGAGATGAGCCGCCTCACGTGAAGCCGGTTCGCGACTATGGCTGGAGTAACCTGCACGGCGATCGTCGCTGTATCGAGACCCGCAATCGCGAATCCAAGCGAGAGTCCCGCTACCGTGCCGCCACTCCCAAGTGGAACCACGACGCGTGTTGGTGCGGGCAGCTCGCCAGCGCGAACCTGCGCCGCAAGCTCCAGCGCGGCGTTGACATGCGCGAGCACGCCTAGTGGAGTCGATCCGCCAAGCGGTATGTAGCGGCACCGTTGCGTGAGGCGCATGAGCTGCGCGCGGATCAATGCGCCAGTTGCACTGCCATACACGCGTGACGCCACGCATTCATCAGCGATCATGTCGGCCACGCGGTATGCCGCGTGGTTCATCTCGTGGCGCCAGCGCACTCCGATCACGCGTGCACCAAGCCGGCGCGCATGAATCGCGGTCGCGAGCACGTGAGTGGAGCCCTCACCGCCGACGGTGAGAATCGTGTCACCGCTCTTCACGCCCGCAAGCAAGAATTCGAGCGCGCGCACCTTGTTACCGCCGCACGCCGCTGCATTGAGGCCGTCCGACTTGATCCAGATTTCGGTGCCATCAACTGTTGCGAGCTCAACCGGCGATGGAAGCACGCAGAGTGACACGCGCGGGATTTTACGAAGCGCAGGAAAGCGGGTGTAGAGAGGAAACTCTTCCTTCGCTCGTTTCATGTGGTGCTATAGTTCATCCTGTAGATTATCCAGGGTTCGGAGGAGTGCAGAAAAATCTTCGCAATCGCCTGATTTGTCGATATCGCGCTCCTCGCGTTAGCTTGCCACGGCAACGCTAGTTTTCTACCGTCCCACCACAGGGACCATCGTGGCAGCGTCGCAAGTGTCCCAGGAACCTATCAACAGCGCTGTGCATGGTTGTATCGAGAGGACAACGGACTGGAGGACGCCATCGGCTATAGCACGAGCGGTCCCGATGCGGTCGACCCGAACACGTCATCGAGCATCCAAGTTACCGAGACCGATTTCAATTGCGATAACCTGACCGAGTCGAACTCGGCGACGACTGATGGCCGATCGGCAGCCGAGCGACGGGACGGCGGAAACTCCGATGGACCTCGTAGGCTCGGCCGGAATGAGGACGTCTTCATACGGCTGCTCTCATATCTCGGAAAAATCGAGTAGTGCGCCCTCAATTCCTCAGTATCGCGGCGATGGTTACGCAATGGGCCGCAGCACTCTCCTACCTCGTTCCCGGTCAATTTGGTCACGGTAATTCAGCCGGCCGAGGGAGGCCAGACCGCGGTCCGGGTGTTAACCAAGCGGAGAGTGGCGACCGATATCACGGCGAAGGGAGATTACTCACACGCGATTCTCTCCAATATCGCCTCAATCTTGCAGACGTCCGAGCCGTAGATCCGGACGCACAACTCTGCGTCAATGTCGCGACGTAATGCTCACCGCGTCGCTTCGTCCGGATGTGGCGGCGGCTCGTTGACGAATGGCAGCGGTGTTGGATCCCCAACGACGTCCTCCACGTACAGCATCTTCACCAGAATCATCGCCAGGACCAGCAACGGCACCGCCACGAACAATCCCATCACCCCAAAGGCGAGCGCCATTCCGGCCTGCGTAAGCACGGTAAGTACCGGCGGCAGGTTCACACCCTCCTTCATGAGGAGCGGGATCAGGACGTGGCTCTCGAGGAAGTGGATCACGTAGAACGCCACCATGACTGCGGCGGCCTTCTCTGGCGAGTCCACGAAGCCCATCGCGATTGCCGGTATGGCGCTTATGAGTGGGCCGGCCATGGGGACGAACTGCAGTAGTCCGGACAGGATGCCAAGCGGCAGCGCCGCCCTCACCTGGAGTGCCGACAGAACGGCGGTCGCCACCACCCCCATCACCAGCATCGCTATGAGCTGAGTGACGAGCCACCGGCGTAACGCCAGCGTTATGGCCTCAACGACCTGCTCTCCCCGCACCCGGGATCGGTGCGGGATGAGCGAGATGATCCCGCCCCGGTAAAGCTTGGGGTCCGCCCCGATATAGATCGCCATGAAAAAGACTATGACGATCCCGGCAGCCACCTCGATCGTCGAATGGAGGACGGGAAAGATGTATCCAGTAGCTCCAGCGCCTCTAGACAGGATGCGCTCTTTGAGTGCTTTGAGGTGAACCAGGGAATCCGTTGTCGTCGGCGAAATTGGCGCGGTACTGTCGTCTTGTAGGGGTGATGTTGGCGCCAAAGTTGTGGAGTCGTTCTCACTGGAAAGGAGCGACCCCACAAAGCCACCCTCGCGCTGGCCGACCCATCGGTCCAGCTTCACGAACGCCTCCGGGAGCCGCTGCTTCAGCTCGCGATACTGAGTCCGGATCGTTGGCCCGGTCCAGGCGCCGAAGCCCACGAGCACCGCGATCGAGGCTGCCACGATCAGCGCCGCGCCCAGCCCCTGTCCAATGCCAAAGCGCCGAAGCCTCGTCGCGCCCGCCGAGACGGCCAGTCCCAGCAGCATTCCGATGTAGGCGACGAAGATCAGGTTGTGCGCCCGGAATACGATGTAGGCACCGGCGCAGACGATCAGCACGACAAACGCGGCGCGCGCTGTGTCTCTGGTGCGCCATCCTGGGTGCCGCGGGGATCTCATTGAGGTCATGATAGATTGAGGTATGGCAGATCCGTACCAGCCCGTTTACCTGGACACCGCCGAGCGAGCCGCGTTGTTCCTCGATTCAATCGCCGGTGTCAGGGAAGTTGCGCTCGATACCGAAGGCGCGAGCTTCCACCGCTTTGTGGATCGGATATATCTGCTGCAGCTCTCCACGCAGCATCATAGCGCCATCATCGATCCGCTGCACGCTGGAGTTCTACCCAAGCTTGGCGCACTGATGGAAGATCGGGAAGTGGAGGTCATTTTTCACGACGCCGATTATGACCTGCGCCTGCTGCGACAGGACTACGGTTGGCACGCGACTCACATCTTTGACACCAGAATCGCCGCGCAGTTTCTTGGAATTCCGGCGTTCGGTCTTGCTGCGCTGCTCGAAAAGTTTTTCAACGTGAAGCTCGACAAGCAGCACCAGCGCGCCGACTGGTCCATGCGGCCCCTCACGCCTGGAATGCTCGACTACGCCGCGCAGGATACGCGCTATCTGCTGGATCTGCGCGATGAATTGCGCACGGGTCTCGAATCAATGGGCCGCATGTCCTGGGCACAGGAAGAATTCGAGCGTCTGGAGTCGGTGCAGTTTGCTCCGGACGATCCGGCCACTGCTTTCATGCGCACCAAGGGCGCACGCGATCTCAAGCGGCGCGAGCTTGCGGTGCTGCGCGAGCTCGTTGGCTGGCGCGATGAGCGCGCCGCCGCCCTGGACCGCGCGACTTTCCGAATAATGGGCAACGAGGCGATGTTCGAGATCACCCGCGTTCACCCAAAAACGCGCGAGGAGCTCGCCGCCATCAAGGGCGTTCCGCGCGGCATTCTTGAACGCCATGCGTCCGAGCTGCTCGACGCTGTGCAGCGCGGACTCGCCGTCCCCGAGGCCGACCTGCCGCGCTTCCCTCGTGCGGCGCGCTGGGATCGCGATCCGGACTTTGATGGCAACGTTGCCAAGCTCAAGGCGGTACGCGACGCCGCGGCAGCTCGGCTCAAGCTCGACCCCGGCGTCCTCTGCGCCCGCGACCGTATGGAAGCCGTGGCCCGCCGAAAGCCCAAATCCGTCGAGGAGCTCACCGAGATCCCGGAGCTCCGACGCTGGCAGGCCGAGGTTTTGGGTGCGGAATTCGTGGCTGCGCTCAAGGCCTAGCGGCTCCCGAACCGGGTGCCAACCCCGATTCAAACCTTCCTCACCATCGGTCCGTCTTACTGCCAGGACCGATGCAAACCGCCATTGCTACTTCGCCTGAGACCATGAGTCCCACTGCCGCCGAGCCGGATGTCCTGCTTGCGGTGAACGGCGACAGACTCGCCTTCGAGCGATTGTATCGGGACAACATCAACCGTGTGTACGCAGTGTGCGTGCGAATGTGTGGTGACCGATCACGAGCCGAAGAGCTGGCACAGGATGCTTTCGTGCGAGCGTGGGAGCGGCTTCAGCAATTTCGCGGTGATTCAGCTTTCTCGACATGGCTTCATCGTCTCACGGTGAATGTGGTGCTCGAGGCTCAGCGCAGCGAGCGACGCGGCCGCGCCCGAACCGAGAGCGATGATGTACTCGATGCAGCACCTCCGGTAACCAGGCGCGAGCATCATGCGGAGAGGATGGATCTGGCTGTCGCAATAGCAGCACTACCGCCGGGTGCTCGCACGGTGTTCGCGCTGCACGACGTTGAAGGATACAAGCACGAGGAGATCGCAGAGATGCTCGACATCACATCCGGTGGAAGCAAGGCACAGCTCCACCGCGCTCGGCGGCTTCTCAGGGAGGCACTGGCATGACGAACGAAGACCCGCTCATGGACGACGAGCAAGCTGGAGAGACCGTGGCAAAGTATCTCGAGGACAATCCGGAGCTGTTGCATGGTATCGTGCCAGCGCACGACTTGTGGCCGGCAATTGAGAACCGCATCTCGGCGCGCGTCATCCCGATATCGGCAAGTACGACAGGTACGGCAAGTCAGTTGCGCGTTGTGCGGCGGCCGTTGGGATGGATCCCGATGCTGCTTGCGGCGTCGGCACTCATAGCCGCAAGCGCGGGAATTACGTACGTCCTGACGACGCACTCGGCTACGCCGAGTGCAGGGCCGGGCTCCGTTGCCAGCGCGAGCACTGCAACGCAGCCCGTGACTCGAGTGATTCAGCCGTCGCAGAGTGCGACGGACGCGGTGCATGATGACGTACCGGCGCCACACAACGACGATGCACCGGTGATCGTGCGTGAGAAGCGTGCGACGGCCCAACTTGCATCACATCCCGGAGGATACGGGAATGACGAGATGCGAAAGACTTACGATTCCGAAATCACGACACTGCACGCCGCGCTCGATGCCCGTCGCGGTCAGCTGAATCAATCGACGGTTGAGATAATCGAGCAGAATTTGCGAGTCATCGACGATGCGATACGCCAGTCGAAGGAAGCGCTCGCGAAAGATCCGAATAGCAGGCTACTGAACGATCAGTTGGACCGCACGCTAGCGAAGAAGACCGGTTTGCTTCGCGTGGCGGCACTACTTCCCGCAGCGTGAAGACGCGAGAGGACATGAGGATGCGAACGATGAAGACACGAATGCGCGACGCGGTCATGCCGGTTGTCGTAGCGACAATGATGATTGGCGTCGTATCAGCCGAGGCTCAGACGACACCGCCAGCGCCACCCGCGCCCGTCGCGACGCCGCGACCATCGCGGCCGTCCCGCGCACCGCGAGCATGGCTTGGCGGCAACGATCAGGGCGTCGCGAGGATCGATACGGTGGTTCCGTTCTCATCCAACGGCACGGTAGATCTCTCGCTCATTGCCGGGACGATGAAGCTCTCGACATGGGATCGAAACCAGGTGCGCGTGGTTGCAAGCACTACCGGACAACCATCGCTGCAATTCGACGCGAGTAATTCGCACGTCTCACTGGAACAGGCGAGCTCAAGCCGGCGCAGCCGCAATGGAGACGACGTGGGTCGTGCTACATACGAAGTGACGGTTCCGGTCGGCTCTCACGCTACGCTTTCGGCGGTGTCGGGAAGCATCGACGCTTCGGGAGTGCGCGGACCGGTGGAAGTAAGCAACGTGAGCGGTTCGGTGGATGTGCGTGATGTCGGATCATCGCTAAGTGTGGAAGGGGTGTCGGGCAGTATCACCGCCAGAAATATTGGAAACGACGCGCGGGTCGAGAACGTTAGTGGCCGCATCTCCGTCGCGGGCGTTGGCGGAACGGCCAGTGTAGAGACGGTGAGCGGGTCGATCACAATAGGTGGCGTGCGAGGCGATCGGGTTCATGCTACGAGTGTGAGCGGCAATATCGACTTCGCCGGACCGGTGAACGGATCCGGGCGCTATGAGTTCGAGACTCACTCTGGACGGACAGATCTTAAGCTGGCGAGCAACGTCAATGCCGCGATAAGTGTCGAAACCTTCAACGGATCCGTATCGAACGATTATCCGGGCGTGACGCGGCGCCGGAATAGCGATCCGGACGACGACCGAACGAACTTTGATTACGTAATTGGCCGCGGCGAAGGCCGAGTGCGGGTGCAGACATTCAGCGGCTCAGTGCACATTTCACAGGGAACCCCATGATCAATATTTCGAGGTATGTAATTGCGGCAGCGGCCGTGTGCGCCATCGCTACCGGAGCGACGCCACTTCTCGCCCAGCAGGACCTCGGACGCGATGGGACATCATGGCACTGGGACGGCGCGCTGGCCAGCGGTGGGTCGCTACGGTTGTACAACATCAATGGCGCGCTGCACTTTACCGCGAGTCCCGACGCGAGCGTACACGTGCAGGCAGTGAAGCACGTTCGCTCAGGCGGTGATCCGAGGAGCGTGCACTATGCGATGGTGCGGGATGGGAACAATCTCGTCATCTGCGTCCTCTGGAGTGATGACGCGACGTGCGATGCCACTGGGATGCGCAGCTCGAACCGCGACGAGGAAGACAGCAATCGTGATCGGCGCAACGTGGCAGCGGAGCTGTCGATCCAGGTTCCAGCCGGCGTCCACACCAACGGCAACACTATCAACGGAGAAGTCAGCGTCGATCGCGTTGATTCGGATGTGAGAGCGACTACCGTGAACGGTTCGGTGAGGGTCAGACAGGTCACGGGGCAGGTAAGAGCGCGATCGGTAAACGGTGACGTGAACGTCGATACGCGAGGCGGACCTGTATCGGCGGAGACCGTCAATGGATCGGTCAAGGTGTCGATGGGGAGTACGGGAACCGCCGACATGCGTTTCCGCACCGTCAGCGGTGATATCGAAATAAGCGTGCCGCCGCCGCTCAATGCGGACGTCGAGCTGAGCACTGTCAACGGATCGATCGACAGCAAGTATCCACTCGATTACGACCGGGATCGACATCGCGGCAGTGGAGTGGTGGGACGCGGCGGGCGCCGTCTCAGTGCATCGACGGTGAGCGGCTCCATAACGCTCCACTGACTTGTCGCCATGTCGCGGGAACTCTATCCGCGGCCATGGATCCCGCGTATTCCCGCGGATGACGACCATTCGACCAGCCCGTGCCGCTCACAGGAGCGACGCGGGCTGACAGTTTCGCACGTACCTTATAGGCATGAAAACAAGGTACGATCCTGCGAATGGTGAAGGGGCGGCCGTCTCGAGCGCTGCCGTTCACGTCGAGGAGAGGGAAGCGCGATGAGCGATGTTCGCCTTCGGACAGCGGTGCCTGCCGACATCCCAAAAATTCTCGACCTTATTCGCGAGCTCGCCGAATACGAGCGCGATCCGGAGTCCGCGGTCGCAACGCCGGACTTGATGTACGATGCCCTGTTCGGCCCCAAGGCGGTCGCACACGCATTGATGGCGGAGGATGACGCCGAAACGTTTGGCTTCGCTCTTTACTTCTTCAACTTCTCGACCTGGACTGGCCGCCGCGGTCTGTATCTGGAAGACTTCTACGTGCGGCCTTCTGCGCGTGCCCGCGGAATCGGACGGCAGCTCTTTACGCGGCTTGCAAGCATCGCGCAGGAATGCGGCTGCGGCAGGATGGAGCTGTCCGTGCTCAACTGGAACGTCAACGCGATTCGGTTCTATGAGCGATATCACGGTGTCGCACTCAACGATTGGACTCACTATCGCTTTGGAGCGGACGAGATCGCACGCATCGCGTCGCAAGGCGAAGCACGGGGCGTCAAATGACTGAATCAGTTCAGCGTATTCCTCGCGTCGCGTTCGATGTGGAGCTGTCGGAATACGTTGCTCACGTGACTCTCAAGGGCCCCGGAAAGGGCAATGCCCTCGGTCCTGATTTCTGGCGTGAGGCGCCGGCCGTGTTCGATGAGATCGATGCCGATTCGGAAATCCGCGCGGTGGTTCTTGACGGCGCCGGCGGCAACTTTACGTTCGGCCTGGACCTCATCGCCATGACGTCCGAGCTTCGCTATGCACTGGCCGCGCCGGCCATGGCGGCGGAGCGCACCCGCTTCCTGGATCAGCTCACCGCGATGCAGCGCGCTGTCGTG
>PLEG01000296.1 GCA_003136975.1 Gemmatimonadota bacterium
CCGTCGCGCAACGTGACTCCTCAGCCCGAGCAACACCTGCGGGAGAGGCCAGACCAAGACCGTATAACCGTGTCATCACGTCCGAAGCCAAGACGCGGCGCGGACTCTTCGCTGTGCACCGTGTTGGCGACAAACTCTACTTCGAAATACCGCGTCGCGAGCTCAACAAGGATATGTTGCTCGTTGGTAGATACGCGCGTGCGGCTGCTTCGGATCCTAACTCTCCAATCGGCGGGTTCGGAGAATATGGCGGCGATCAGTTCGGTGAACGCACACTCACGTGGGAGCGCAATGGAAACCGCGTGATATTGCGCTCGCCAACATTCGCGATAACCGCGGATACTTCGCTTGCCGTATACCGTGCCGTTCAGTCCTCCAACTACGCGCCGATCATCGCGGTCTTCAACGTTGAGGCGTACGGTCCCGACAGCGCGGCTGTCATCGACGTCACTCGGCTCTACACAACTTCGATCCCGGAATTCGCCGCCATCCGCGGCACCATCGATGACCGTCGCTCGTTCGTCGAGAGCGCAATCGCCTTCCCCGATAACATAGAGATCGAGGCAACTCAGACTGGCGTTCCGGCGCCGCCGCCATCGCGTCCCGGGACGCCTGCGGCTCCGACCACTCCGAGAGAGCTGCAGACCGCACAGAGCGTGTTGGCGCACTGGAGCCTGGTTCGACTGCCAGAGCAGCCCATGATGCCGCGACGCTTTGACGAGCGCGTCGGATTCTTTTCAGTGCGTGATGTCGACTTCGGCGCGGAACAACGCGCCGCACCGCGCCAGTTCATCACACGCTATCGGCTCGTGAAGAAAGATCCAAGCGCGGCCCTTTCCGAGCCGGCGAAGCCGATCATCTACTACGTAGACCCGGCCACTCCGGACCAGTGGAAGCCGTGGATCCGCAAGGCAATAACCGATTGGCAGCCGGCGTTCGAAGCTGCAGGATTCAAGAACGCAATCATCGCAATGGACCCTCCTGCCAACGATCCCGACTGGTCGCCGGAGGACGTTCGACATACGATGATCCGTTGGTTGCCTTCTACTGTTGAGAATGCAGTCGGACCACACGTCAGCGACCCACGCACTGGCGAGATACTGAATGGATCAGCGCGCATCTTCCAGAATGTTCTGAACCTGCAGCGCGACTGGTACTTCACGCAGGCTGCGCAGGTGGATCCACGCGCACGCACTTTCCCAATGCCCGATTCGCTCATGGGCAGACTCCTCGAGTTCGTCGTTGCGCATGAAATCGGTCACACCATAGGATTGCGACACGACCAGCTTGGAAG
Organism: Gemmatimonadota bacterium; assembly: GCA_003136975.1. Lineage (GTDB taxonomy): Bacteria > Gemmatimonadota > Gemmatimonadetes > Gemmatimonadales > Gemmatimonadaceae > Fen-1247. The sequence continues at coordinate 1,295 of PLEG01000296.1, forward strand.
CTCGACGTACCCAGCTGACAGCGTGCGCAGCGCGACGTGGGTGCACAAGATGGGACACTCGCCATCGATCATGGACTACTCGCGCTTCAACTACGTAGCACAACCCGAAGATCACATCCCGCTCGAGGATATCATACCTCGCATTGGACCATACGATAAGTATGCGATAATGTGGGGCTACCAGCCGATACCGAGCGCCAGTACGACTGAGGCGGAACGCCCGACGCTCGATCAGTGGGCCCGTATGCAGGACAGCATCCCGTGGTACCGCTTCTCCGAGAACAACGAGGCTGGTGGATTCGGGACGCTCAACGAGGCGGTCGGCGACGCGGATCCGGTCAAGTCCACCGGCCTGGGATTCCGCAACCTCCAACGTGTAGCTGGTTACATCGATGGCGCCGGAACTCGCGCGGGCGAAGACAACAGCGATCTCCGCGAGATCTACGATCGCACCGTCGGCCAATGGGCGACGGAAGCGAGCCATGTAGTTACCGTCGTCGGCGGCGCTGAAGTGCAATACAAGTCGGGAAGTCAGTCGGGGCCGGTGTACAAGCCGCTTTCCCGCGCGCGCCAGGCGGACGCGGTGCGATTCATCAACGAGAACGTCTTCACGACTCCAACATTTCTGATACGTCCCGACATTGCGCGAAGGATCGAGGCCGGCGGAATGGTCACACGTATAGACAACGCGCAGGCGCGCGTGCTCACAGGTCTGCTCGATGACGGTCGCATGAACCGCTTACTCGAGAACGAAGCGCTCGCGACGGACAAGCGCACCGCGTACTCACTCGCCAACATGTTGGATGATCTGCGCCACGGCGTGTGGAGTGAGCTCGCCGAGTCACGGATATCAATCGATCCGTATCGTCGCGTCCTGCAGGACGGTTATCTCTCACAAATCGATCGGAAGCTCAACGCGCCGGCGGCGCCAGCCGCGGTGGCAGGATTTGGCCCTCGGCAGTTGCCGCTATCGGAGGACGCGAAATCTGAGCTTCGCGGTGAGTTAGTGGCGCTGAGTGCTGATATCAAGCGCGTGAGTGGACGGTCTGCCAATCGGGAAACACAACTTCACCTGGACGGTGCGGAGCATCGCATTGGGGAGATCCTCAACCCCAAGAAATAGCGGCTACGGGTTCACGTATCCTTGATCCCGCGGAAGCCGGATCAAGGATACGTGGGACCACGTGATGTGCTCACTCCGTCACGACTTTCGCCCTTCGCCGGACATGGCGTGGTGGCTTCGGCCGATGATGACGCGGCGGCGGTTGTCTCATTGCCCAGCGCACCCGCAACGTAGTCGCAACTACGACGATGAGGATGCACAATTCCACGTATACTTTTTCCGCGTCCAACGGATCGAGTGGCGCGTCCTTCAGAGTTGGATCAGTCAGAACGGCGTGAATTGAGTACAGCACGAACATCGCGTAGGTCGCGTAGTGCATTGGCTTCCACCACTTGCGGCCAATCTCGAACCTGAAATACGACGTCACAACTGTGAAGATCAACACGTAAAGCGCGAGGGCGCCGAGCGTATTGATCCAGGGCTGCTTGGGCGCGTTGACCGGATAGAGAATGTCCACCACGTGAAAGTGGACCGTGGAGGAGAGAAGTATTATCGACGGATGAATCGCGCTCGCAGCCAGGGCGAGATAGCCGGTCCAGTTGTGCAACTTGAGCGTATTGATGTGCCGATGTGGCCATCGACGCATCGGATTGTACTTCGTCGACATCAACAGCCCGAGCAGGATATTGAGTGTAAGAAGCGTTATGGCAATCAGTGCGACATCGCCCGAAATGTCTATCGCATCCAATGGCCGCTCCCCAGATGTGTCATGCCAGGTACACTGACTCGCCGCGACACCATGAGGCTGCGCAACGCGCGTCGCCATACCAGTATGGAATCTCGCGGACGTCCTCACAATCCCACAGCGCAAGATCGGCGCTGAAGCCAGGCGCAATCTGCCCTGTGGATTCTGCAAGACCAAGCGCAGCGGCCGCGTTTACGGTGGTCGCAAGCACGACCTCGGCGACGCTCATGTGCAGTTGGCTCACACCCAATGTCATGATGAGTGGGAGATTGGGCGTCGGTGACGTGCCAGGGTTGAAATCGGTCGCGAGCGCGACGACGGCGCCGGCGGAAATCAGCTCTCTCGCTGGCGCCTGACGCGTACGTCCGAGAAAGAGCATCGTACCCGGAAGTAGCGTGGCGACCGTGCCTGACTGGGCGAGTGCACCAATACCGGCGGGTGAGATCGCTGCAAGATGATCAGCGGATATTGCGCCCAGCTCCGCGGCCAGCTCGGCTCCGCCACACGGCTCCAGCTCGTCGGCGTGAAGCTTGAGCATCAACCCTTTTGAGCGCGCAGCGGCGAGAATCGTACGCGTCTCCTTGAGCGTGAACACGCCAGGCTCGCAGAACACGTCGGCGAATGTTGCGAGACGCTCCGTCACCACGCGTGGCAGCTGTTCGTGAATCAACTGGTCAATGTATTTCTGACGCCCGTTCGCTCGTTCACGAAACTCACGCGGAATCTCGTGCCCCCCCAGCCATGTTGGGACAAGTCGAAGCGGGGTTTCGGCCTGCAGCCGCGCGATCACGCGCAGCGATTTGAGCTCGTCGTCCACGCTGAGCCCGTATCCCGACTTGATCTCGATAGTCGTCGCGCCATATCGCGCGAGACGTGGAAGCCGGGTTCGCGCGAGCGCGAGCAGATCATCCTCGCTCCGGGCCCGAAGATCGCGCACCGATGAGTGGATCCCCCCACCCTGCTCCGCGATCTCCATGTATCCGGCACCGGCGGCGCGCAGCTCCTGCTCATCGTAACGCGGACGCCCGAATATCGCGTGCGTGTGCGAGTCAACAAGTCCCGGCGTAACCACTCGGCCCGCGCAATCCACACGCTCGGCGCCTGGATATGCGCGCTCGATATCGTCGGGCGCGCCGACCGACGCAATGCGCGCACCATCTACCGCGATAGCGACGTTCCTACGCGTACTCGCATCCGCCATCTCCGCGCCGCGCCGTCCGCGCGCCGGACCGGTGCAGGTCACAACTTGCGACGCGTTATGAAATATGATTCTTCGCGTCACGCAGTCAGCGCGGAACTGGGATCGTGAGACCGTGGCGCGCAGCGGCATCGCGCGCAATGTCGTAGCCGGCGTCGGTGTGTCGCAGAATGCCAGTGGCAGGGTCGTTGGTCAGCACCCGCTCGATACGCTCACGCATCTCAGGAGTTCCATCCGCGACGACTACCTGGCCGGCATGGAGCGAATTCCCGATGCCAACCCCGCCGCCGTGATGAAACGACACCCAGCTTGCTCCGCTCGCCGTGTTCACGAGCGCGTTGAGTATGGGCCAGTCGGCAACGGCGTCGCTTCCATCCAGCATTGCCTCCGTCTCGCGGAACGGCGACGCTACACTTCCGGTGTCGAGATGATCGCGTCCGATCGCGATTGGCGCGCTGATCTCGCGAGACGCCACGAGATCATTCAACGCTACACCAAAGCGTGCGCGGTCTCCCTGACCCAGCCAGCAGATTCGCGCCGGCAATCCCTGAAAGTGAATTCTCTCCTGCGCGAGCTTGATCCAACGCGCAAGATGCTCGTCGTTGGGGAACAGGTCGAGCACCAGCCGGTCGGTACGCGCAATGTCGGCAGGATCGCCCGACAGCGCAGCCCATCTGAACGGCCCCTTCCCCTCGCAGAACAATGGACGGATGTACTCCGGCACAAAACCAGGAAAATCGAATGCGTGCTCGAGGCCCGCATCGAACGCGACTGTTCGGATGTTATTCCCATAGTCGAACGTCACCGCGCCCATCTTCTGAAGCGCGAGCATGGCTTCCACGTGGCGCACCGCGCTCGTCGTGGCAACACGCACGTATTCGTCCGGATCGCGCTGGCGGAGCTCCTCGGCTTGCTTGAGTGACATTCCGGCTGGGATGTATCCGTTCAACATATCGTGCGCACTCGTCTGATCGGTGAGCACGTCGGGCACGACTCCGCGCCGCGCGAGTTCCGGAATTACATCCGCCGCATTGCCAACGAGACCAACGGACAATGCGTCGCCGTGCGAGCGTGCCTGGTCGAGCCACGCGAGGGCTTCATCGAGGCTGCCGGTCTTGCGATCGCAGTAGCCGGTCTCGATGCGCTTGTCGATTCGCGCTTCGGAGACTTCGATTCCCAGGAACGCAGCGCCGAGCATGGTCGCAGCGAGCGGTTGGGCACCGCCCATGCCGCCAAGTCCGGCGGTCACGATCAATCGACCGGCCAGCGAGCCGCCGAAATGCTTGCGAGCTACGGCGCCGAGCGTTTCGTAGGTTCCCTGTACGATTCCCTGGGAACCGATGTAGATCCAGGAGCCGGCCGTCATCTGTCCGTACATCATCAGACCGGCGCGCTCGAGCTCGCGGAACTTTTCCCATGTCGCCCAGCGTCCTACGAGGTTGCTGTTCGCAATAAGCACGCGTGGCGCACTTCGATGTGTGCGTAGCACCCCAACCGGCTTGCCGCTCTGCACAAGTAGAGTCTCGTCGTCCTCGAGGTCGCGCAGCTCGCGGACGATTGCGTCGAAGGATTCCCAGTTGCGCGCCGCCTTCCCGGTTCCGCCGTACACGACCAGATCGTCCGGCCGCTCGGCGACATCGGGATCGAGATTGTTCATGAGCATCCGCATCGCGGCTTCCTGCTGCCATCCCTTGCAGGTAATCTCGGTACCGTGCGGCGCGCGCACGACTCGGGCGCCTTGCGTCATTGCAGCACCTCTCCCTCAGCGCCCCACTCGATACATTCGTCAAATCGGCCAGCGAAAATCTCGCCCGCGATCAACTCAATATCACCACCCATCACTCGATCGCGATCGAGACGCGCCACAACAGCGCGCACTCGATTGTGCGCCCGACCCACCGCAGTGGCAGGCCTGAGCGGTGCGCGGAAGTCTATCCCCTGGGCGCCGCACATAAGCTCGATCGCAAGCACGTTGCGCACGTTTGCGATGATCCGTCGCGCCTTCCACGCAGCGCCCATCGCCATTGGCACTACATCTTCCTTGCTGCCATCGGTTGGAATCGAGTCGACGCTGGACGGGTGTGACAGCACCTTGCACTCGCTCGTGATTGACGCAGCAGTCACCTGTGCCATCATGAAGCCCGAGTTCGTCCCGGCATCGGGCGACAGAAACGCAGGTAGTCCTTCGTTCAGATCCGGATGCACCAGGCGATCGGTGCGGCGTTCGCTGATAACGGCCAGATTGGTCGCGACGATTGCAAGGAAATCCAACGCCATCGCGACCGCCTGACCATGGAAATTGCCGCCGCTGAGCATCTCACCGCTCTCGAACACCAGCGGATTGTCGGTCGCCGAATTCAGCTCGCGTGAGACCATTCCTTCGATCCATCGCAGTGCGTCAAGCACGGGCCCGTGAACCTGCGGCACGCAGCGCAATCCATACGCATCCTGCACGCGACGGTCATTGGATCGATGGGACTCTCGAATCTCGCTGTCCGCAAGCAGGATTCGCATTACTCGCGCGGATTCCTCCTGCCCGATCTGCCCGCGCGCTTCCTGAATTCTCGCATCGAACGCTACTGGTGTGCCCTTGAGTGCCTCGAGCGACATCGCCGCCGCAACGTGCGCGGCCCGCCACAAACGCTGCGCATCGTACACGAGCAACGCCGCGATCGCAGTGTGAGCCTGAGTGCCATTAATGAGCGTTATCCCTTCCTTTGGCCCCAGCTCAACCGGCTCGAGTCCGTTCGCGCGAAGCATCTCCGCCGCTGGCCCGGACTTGCCATCCTTGAAGAGTATGCCCTCTCCGATCATCGACAATGCGAGATGTGCGAGTGGCGCGAGATCTCCACTCGCGCCAACGCTTCCCTGCTCCGGAATCGGCGGAAACAGGCCGGCGTTGAGCATTCCCGCAAGCAGGTCCACCAGCACGGCGCGCGCACCTGAGAAGCCTTTCGATATCACGTTCGCGCGCAACAGCATCATCGCACGCACCTCGGCTTCGCTGAGTAAAGGACCAACACCCACCGCGTGCGAGCGGATGAGATTGATCTGCAGCTCGGCGAGCCTGTGCGGTGGAATCGCGATGTCCGACAACTTGCCAAAGCCGGTCGTCACTCCATACACGACTTCGTTGCGCTCGACAATCCTGCTCACTATCGCATTGGATGCCGCCATCCTCGTTCGCGCTTCGTCGCTCACCTCGACCCGTGCGCGACCGCGCGCGACCGATACGACATCTGAAATTCGTAACGACCGCCCGTCCAGGCGCACGATTGCTGGCGCCGCTCTCACGCGTCGCCCCGGCGCCGTGCAAAACCGGTGAGAAACGTCAGCATTGCATGCACGGCCACGCGCACCGTCGCTCGTCGCGGATCCTGGGACGGATCGACTTCCACGATGTCGAGCGCGCGCACCTTTGGGTGGCCGCCGATTACCAGCAGCATCTCAAATAATTGCCACGACGTCATGCCGCCGGGAACCAGCGCTGGTACTCCGGGCGCGAATGCCTGATCCAGCACATCCATATCTAGTGTCACGTACAGCGCGTCGGCGTTTTCGGTGGCGACACTCAGCGCTCGGCGCGCGATGTCCGCCGGCGGCGTATTCGCAACCTCCCGCGCGGAGATCTGCGTGATCCCCGCATCGCGCGCGACGTCGCGATATGCGCGCGCGTTTGCGAAGGCGTGGATTCCAACCTGCACGACATTGCGTCCATCGATCGTGCCGGACTCGAGCAATTGCCGGATTGGCGTGCCGTTGCTTGGGCCGCCGTCCTCGAGATTTCGCAAATCCATGTGCGCATCCAGTTGCACGAGGCCAACCGTTCCGTTGACGTGCCCCTTGAACGCCTCGACGGACGGCGCGGATATCGAATGATCTCCACCCATTACGATCGTGAGCGCGCCGGATGAGCGCGCGAGCACCGCGGCGACTGCGTCCTTAACTCCAGCGCGCGAGCGTGCGAGATCCGTGACATGGACTCGCGCATCACCAGCGTCGCAGATGGCAAGCGCGGTGGCGAGGTCGATGTCGTGATCGAAGTTGTAGGTCGATACCGCCGCGAACATCTCGCGCATGGCCTGCGGAGTCGCGGACGCGCCGGAATGCGATATGGATGTCTTCGACAGTGGTGCGCCGAGGAGAATTACATCGGCAGATTCGGCCCCGTCCCACGGGCGAACCCACGAGGCCGCTTTGGTCTCTAGGTGGTCCCGAAACAGCGGCGAGCCCGGCGGATTCAAAGGCATGTTCGAATGGGTCACGCCTTACAATAACGTCCCTCGCAAGATGGCGTAGGCGACCGAGAAGTAGATGATCAGGCCCGTCACATCCACGAGCGTTGCCACGAACGGCGCCGAGGCGCTTGCCGGATCGAAGCCAAGCCGGCGGAGGAGGAATGGCAGCATTGAGCCAGCCATCGACCCAAAGGTGACGACGCCGACCAGAGAAACCCCAATCGTGAGGGCCACCAGATTGTGGTGCGGGCCATAGTCATACCAGCCCAGGTGCTGCCAGGTGACGATTCGGATGATTCCAATCACGCCGAGCACGGAACCCAGCGCGAGGCCGGTTGGTAATTCACGGACAGCTACGCGCCACCAGTCGCGCAGCGTGAGCTCGCGGAGCGCCAGTGCGCGGATGATGAGCGAAGTAGCCTGCGACCCGGAATTGCCGCCGGACGAGATAATTAGCGGGATGAATAGCGCAAGGACCACAGCCTTGGAAATCTCGACCTGGAAGTAGCCCATCGCCGTGGCCGTGAGCATTTCGCCTAGGAAGAGCGCCGCGAGCCAGCCCGCACGCTTCTGCACCATCGCGCCGAAGGAGATGCGGAGGTATGGCGCATCCAGCGCCTCGACTCCACCAAATCGCTGAACATCTTCCGTGGCCTCGCGCACCATCGCATCGATCACGTCGTCGACCGTCGCCGCGCCGAGCATCTTGCCGGTATCATCGACAATAGGGAGTGCGACGAGATTGTACTTGGAGATCAGACGTGCGGCGTCTTCCTGGCTCGTTGTTGGTGACGTTGACAGTGGCTTGCGTGGGTCACCGACACTCATGATCGGCGCGTCACGATCGGCGAGAAGAAGATCCTGCAGGTGTACTGAGCGCTCGAGAGCTCCGGTAGTCGGATCGAGGACGTAAATCGCATAGACCGCAGTGACGTCGGGGGCGAGTTGGCGGACGCGTTCCACGGCATGGGCGACCGTCGTGTTGGCGGCGACGCTCACGAACTCCGTAGTCATAATCGATCCCACGGAGCCTTCCGGATATGCAAGCAGGGACTGGAGCACCGCGCGGTCGGGCTCGTCGATGCCGGCGAGCACAGCCTTCCGCCTGGCGGGCGGCAACTCGCGCAACAGATCCGCGCGCCGATCCGGCGCCATCGCGCCTACCAGTGCGCTGGCGACGCCGTGATCCAGCCGCTGGACTATCGCATGGCGTCGATCGAGCTCTGGCTCGTCCAGCACATCCACTGCTACATCGAACGGCAGATTGGCGATGACGCGCGCCGCCTGTGCCGGCGAGAGCTCATTGACCAGCGCGGCGACATCAGCCGCGCGGAGCGGAGCGACAACGCGGGCGAGCTGCTCCGGGTTGGATGACGCACTGTAGAGCGAAGCCGCTGAAGGCGTGTCGGGCAGGACTGAGGTCGCCATTCGGAGGGGGAGGTGGGGCGGTTGAGTATTACGGAGAATCGCGAGTGCTGGAAATTCGCCGCGGAACCGCAGCGCGCAAGCGGCCAACCGGTGCGGGTGCGGGTGTACATCCGGCAGCCCGGCGTTTGAGGGCAGCGAGGATCTATCTTCGAGGAAGCGATAGCAAGGGGGCGTTCGGGGTGGCGCGGGTGCGTCGACCCCGATTAAGTTGAGGGGCTATACCAGGAAGACATCGGGGTGTAGCGTAGCCCGGTAGCGCGCTTGCTTCGGGAGCAAGAGGTCGCCGGTTCAAATCCGGCCACCCCGACTGAGTAAATGAAAGCCCTGCACTGACTTACGGTGCAGGGCTTTTCTGTTGCTAGGAGGGTGGGGTCCCCGGCGGTGTCCCCAACACCTCTTTATGCGCCGAGCGCCACGGCTTCAGTGACTTTCGTCGGCTCCTGCATGACCGCGAGCATGGTCGCTCGGTCGGCCTGCTGGTACGCTATCAAAAGGGTGCCTACGTCCTTCCACCCTCCAACGGCGGCAACATCCTTCACCGGGAGATGTTTTCGCTCGGTGGCGCGGCGACGGTATCAGCGGGAAGGAGTTCCGGAATACCGGATCGTTGACGGCGGCGCGCGGATAGTGGAGCGATGGCGCCCGAAGGACGAGCGACCGGAGATCCTCGCCGACGAGCTGGAATGGCAACCCGACCCTACGGTCCCAGCACTCGTCATGGATCTACCCGTGTTATTCGTGGCAGCGCTCGGAACCTAGGCATTTCTTCAGGGGAATCGCGCCGAGGCGAGCCGGGAGCCTTGAAAAGACCGATCGGTCGTTTATCTTTCTCCCATGACCCGGACCAAGGGCGAACGCACCCGCGAGCGAATCATCGAGGCCGCCGCTCCGCTCTTCAACCAGCGCGGCTTCGTCGGCGCGAGCATGGCCGATCTCATGGCCGCGACCGGGCTCGAGAAGGGTGGCATCTACAGACACTTCAAGAGCAAGGACGATCTCGCTCTCGCTGCGTTCGATTACTCGCTCACGCTACACCGTGCGAAGATCCGCGGTCAGGTCGAGTGCCACACCGGCGCGGTGAATCGTCTCACCTTTCTGGCCGAGGCAATGGCAGGAGTCGCGGGCACGCCTGCGGTACCTGGCGGTTGTCCGCTGCTGAACACCGCAGTCGAGACCGACGCCGCCGACACGGAGTCGTACGTAGCACTTCGAAAGCGCACTCGCGCGGGAATGCGCAACCTCATCCGCTACGCTCAGGGGATCATCGAAGCGGGTGCCGAGAGCGGGGAACTGCGCGCCGATGTGGACGCAGCCACCGAAGCAGCGATGATCGTCGCCACGATGGAAGGCGCCATGATGCTCTCGAGACTGTACGACGATCGCAGCTACGCCAAGAACGCCGCGAAGCGCGTCGCTGCACATGCCGCCCAGCTGGCGCGGCGCACGTCCCCCTCCAGAAAACAGAAATAACTCTCGGTTGATTCGAGAGATTTAGCCGATAAACATGCTTACGAAAAAAGCGACCGATCGGTCGCAAAAGTGGCGCAGAGCGCCGCGTGCGACAAAGCCTGTACCGAATGCGGAGCCAGCTGATTCAGCGAGCGATTCCGGCCCTCGAGCGGGCGATCGTGCCGAAATGCCGGCGTCTCTTTCATCCGCTCCGCACGAGTACCACTACAAGTGGCTGATTGGCGCCGGCGTGCTGCTCGCCGCGGTGATGGAACTGGTCGATTCGAGCATCGTCAACGTCGCGTTCTCCAGCATGGGCGCGAACCTCGGCGCTACGATCGACGAGATAACATGGGTGGCAGTGGGCTACATCCTCGCCGCCGTCATCGTGCTGCCGATGACGGGCTGGCTCGGTGCTCGCTTCGGGCGCAAACGATACTTCCTGATCTCCATCGCGATATTCACGGCTGCAAGCGTCATGTGTGGACTTGCCACTTCGCTGGGTTCGCTGGTTACATGGCGCGTGATCCAGGGTCTCGGTGGCGGTGCGCTCATCTCGACGTCACAGGCAATTCTCTTTGAATCATTTCCGCCAACCGAGAAGGCGGTTGCATCGGCGCTGTTCGGGATCGGGATGATGGTCGGTCCAGCTCTCGGCCCTACGCTCGGTGGCATCATAGTCGAGCGATATACATGGCCGTGGATCTTCCTCGTCAATGTGCCGTTTGGCGTGGTGGCGTTCGCGCTGGTCTGGATCTACTACAGATCCGATCCGGCGCGCGGACACGAGACAAAATCAATCGACATCAGCGGCTTTGCACTTCTCGCCATCGGCATCGGCGCACTGCAGTTCGTTCTCGAGCGCGGCGAACACTACGACTGGTTCGACTCGAAGATCATCATCGTACTCGCGGGTGTTGCGGTCGTTGCACTTTCCACGATGGTCTGGTGGGAGCTGCGTGTGCGCGCTCCCGTGCTGGACCTGCGCGTGCTCCGGGACTCGTCGCTCACCTCGGCGACGTCGCAGATGGCGGCGGTGGGGCTGGTGTTGTATGGGAGCGTATTCGCACTACCTCTGTATCTCCAGGGCGTGCTTGGCTACGACGCGGAAACGACAGGCTGGCTGCTCTTTCCAAGCGCTGTTGCGAGTGCAGTAACGATGATGGCCGCGGCGCGCCTCATGCGATTCTTTCATCCGCGTACGCTGGTCGCAGTCGGCACGCTCATACTTGCCGGCTCGATGTTCATGCACGGGACGTTGACGACGCAAAGCGGTGCGACGGACATACATCTCCCCGTGATTCTGCGCGGCGCCGGTTTCGGGCTGATCTTTGTGCCGGTTACTACTGCAGCGTTCGTAGGACTGCCGGCGCGCGACATGGCTCACGGAACCGCGCTGTTCAATCTCATGCGACAGCTGGGCGGAAGCATCGGAATCGCGCTCGTGGCAACGCAGCTCACGACCGGGACGGCGAGAAACCGCGCGGCGATCGTCGAGCACGTGTCGGCATCGAATACGCTGACTGTGGAGCGCCTCGCATCGATGACGCATCACTTCCAGGCAACCGGGAGCGACAGTCTCACCGCATCGCATCGCGCGCTGGCGGCGCTCGACGGTCAGGTCGAGCGTCAGGCCGCAATGCTGGCCTATCGTGGCGCGTTCCGCATGCTTGGACTGGTCGTTCTGTGCAGCCTCCCCCTCGTTCTGTTGCTGCGTCGTCCGGAGCCTGGCGGCGAGGCGGCGGAGGCGGCCTTGCACTGATGGACGGGCACCGTAGTAACATTGCGTTCATACTGTTTAGTGTTCGACGACGGGCCCGTCTGGTCGACGGGCACTTGAACAGTCAATAACCGGCGCATCATGGTTGAAAATAGAGAGACTGGTCGGTCGCAATCCCATCACTCGAGTCCGCAAGTACGGGTCGTGATTACCGGCATGGGCGCGATCACGCCGCTTGGCAACTCGGTGATGGCGACCTGGCGCGCGATGCTGAACGGCGTGAGCGGCGCTGCACCGATTACCGGCTTCGACGCAAGCACGTACGACACGACGTTCGGTTGCGAGGTCAAGGGCTTTGATCCGCGTGACGTGATGGACCGAAAGCTTGCGAATCGCCTCGATCCCGTGTGTCACTACGGACTCGCCGCGGCGGACTGACGTGAGCCTTGTGGTTGAGACACCGTGCTACAAGCTGCGGCATTCAACACTTCGACTATCGCAGTTGCTAATGGTCGGCTGCTGTGCCTTACCATCCACAACCCGAACACGAAGAGAGCAGCTAAAGGAGGAATCATGAAGACACCCATGGATAACCGTTCGCCCAATGTTGCATCGGGTACGGGTTCCACGAGCGCGAGGAGTGGCGCTATCGCCACCCCCGCTAGCCAACCGAGCATAAGAAGACGTGAAAACCAATTGAGGCGGAGTTCGCCCTTCACGCACGATCCTGATGCGTACGGATGCACAACGCCAACGAAATGCGGCATAAAGCTGTTGCGGCCGCTGATCTGCGCCCGCAATATGATACGGTCGGATTTTTCCCTGACAACCCAACCAAGAATGCCGGCATCCCGCGCGGTCGAGGTTAGCGCGGACTCTCGCCATTCCTTCGCTCGCTCTCGTAAGCGATCACGGACAACATCTGGTGGTAGACTCGACGCGACCCAAACCCGGTCAGGTTTCAGAAGCATGGAGAAATGTCTAACGCCTAATTCGTAGTAGGACAGCATGCTTCACGGGCGATGCACATTGAGGTGAATGCTGAAATTGCTTTTCTTGGACGTTGGCAGCAAGTCGCTCCGAACTAGACACTGCACCATAAATGCAACAGTGAAACACCACCAAATGAACATAGCCAAGCGGCGCCCAAGCTGTGGGCTAACGAATCCCGCTTGCGGCGTTCATCTGGTTTATGCCTTGATTGATCCATAACATGCTCGGGCCAGTCAGTTGTTCATGGAATGCGCGAAGAGCATCCCGCACTGTAAGTGTCGTGGTCCAAGTATGTTCAGCATGCTCTGAAACAGCGAAAAAATTTGGCCCCCACCCGCCAAACCATGTTGACCCAGCAGAATTCGAAGAACGGGCGGCTGAAACCGGTCCAATTCCTCCGGCTACAGCGTTCGAGGATCCCCGGAATCCACCGGCACCGGGTCGTCGGTCTGAAATGGAGGACCCTGCGCCTGCAGCCGCAGAGCGCCCAACGAGAAAAAGATGAAAGCGGCCAGCTTCAGGCTCTTGGTGGTCATTGTCACCGGATCTCATCGCGGCTTTCGCGAGGTCGAAAATCGAGGTTAGCCATTCGTGATTCGCGAGTCAAGCGTTGTCGGAAATCGATGTGCTACTGTGACCGGAGTCTCGCGGGACGGACGCACTAAGATCCCCGCGCAATCATACTCAATTGTGCGTCGCGCGCTCGATGATGTAGCGATCACTGAGTGCTGCGGACACGTCATAGGGATTGTCCATAGCCTGAGAAACTGCGAGTATTTTAGCGTAGGCGCCAGATTAAAAACCATTCATATTCCCATCATGACACAGAATTCGGGTAGGGCACTCAGCACGATCGTGCTTGCCGGTGCAGTGGCGGCTGGTGTGCTGGTGGCACCCATGCAAGCGCAAAGCGGCGGGCGCGGACTCGGGGTCGATACCACCAACTTGGACCGCTCAGTGCGGCCGCAGGATGATTTCTTTCGATTCGTGAATGGCGGTTGGCTGGCCCGTACCGCGATACCGTCTGATGCGTCCGGTTGGGGCGCATTCAACGAGTTGACTGAGAAGAGCCGCACGGCACTGCACGGGATACTGGAGTCGGCCGCTGGATCGAAAGCGGCTCCCGGTACGGACCGCCGCAGAGTTGGCGATCTGTATGCCAGCTTCATGGATTCAGCGCGCGTGGAGTCGCTTGGTCTGACTCCGCTGAAGGGTGAACTGGCTGCCATTGCGGCGTTGACAACGACGAAGCAACTGCCGGCGGCTTTCGCACACGCGGCACGAATCGGCATTCAGGGTCCGTTATCCATCATGGTTGGGCCGGACCAGAAACAGTCGACCGTTAATATCGTTGCGATCAATCAGTCTGGGCTTGGCATGCCGGACCGTGATTATTATCTGGTAAATAACGCCAACATGGCCGCGATACGTGAGAGCTACCAGGCCTATATAACGCGGCTGTTGACGTTGGCGAAACAACCCGACCCGGCGGCGGCAACATCACGAATCGTGGCGCTCGAGACGGCTATTGCCCAGAAGCAGTGGGATCGCGCTCGCAACAGGGACCGAAACGCAACTTACAACAAGATGTCAGTTGCGCAGCTCTCCGCTCTGTCGCCCGCGTTCAACTGGAACGGATACCTATCCAGCGCCGGACTCGGCAAGGCAACCGAAGTTGTTGTTCGGCAACCTGGATATTTAAGCGGACTCGACTCGATTATTGCGAGCACTCCTGTGTCGACGTGGCGTGAATATCTCACGTTCAAACTGTTGGATACGTATGCGGACAATCTTCCGGCAGCATTTGAGCAAGCACGGTTCGACTTCCGGGGACACACTCTGTCAGGCCAGCAGGTGCAGAGCGTGAGATGGAAACGCGCCGTGAATGGGGTTGAGCGAACCCTTGGGGAACCGGCCGGTAAACTGTACGTGGCACAGTACTTCAAGCCCGAAGCGAAGACGCGCATGGATGCACTGGTGCAGAACATTCGCGCTGCGTACCAGGTTGGCATTGACAGTCTCGAATGGATGAGTCCAGAGACCAAGACGCAAGCCAAGGCAAAGCTCGCGAAGTTCACAGTGAAGATCGCGTATCCGGATAAGTGGCGTGACTATTCGGCGCTTACTATCAAGCGAGGTGATCTTTTTGGAAACGCGATGCGGTCCAACCAGTTTCAGTACGCAGATATGGTCAACAGACTTGGCAACCCGGCGGACCGCTCGCGTTGGGGGATGACGCCACAGACCGTGAATGCCTACTACAACGCGGTAAACAATGAGATTGTCTTTCCAGCCGCCATTTTACAGCCACCATTTTTCAATGTGGATGCTGACGATGCAGCGAATTATGGTGCGATTGGCGCCGTGATTGGGCATGAGATCGGTCACGGTTTTGACGATCAGGGTCGCAAGTCCGACGGCGACGGCAATCTGCGCGACTGGTGGACCCCGGCCGATGCCAAGGCGTTCGAGGAGCGCACATCCAGGCTTGGTGCGCAGTATGATGCCATCAATCCAATTGACTCGCTGCACATCAACGGGATACTGACGATGGGCGAGAACATCGGTGACCTTAGTGGTCTGGCGCAGGCGTACCGCGCGTACCATATCTCGTTACACGGCACGCAGGCACCGGTCATCGACGGTTTCACGGGCGATCAGCGCTTCTTCATGGGCTTCGCGCAGATCTGGCGTACCAAGCTCCGTGACGCAGCGCTCCGTCAGCAATTGCTGACGAACCCGCACTCTCCGGGGATGTATCGCGCCTTTGTTCCGTTGGTGAATAACGATGCGTTCGAGGCTGCGTGGGATGTAAAGCCAGGCGACAAGATGTACCGTGCGCCGGCTGATCGAGTGAAGATCTGGTAGGTATCATGTAGCAGGCCGGGCGCGTCGCGTCGTCTTTGTGTGCGTCCCGGGTCGGGGGCACTCTCGGCGTCTATGGACACTCGTCACTCAACGTGTGGCGAACTCTGATCTCCGATGCACTCCACGCATTTGTGGTCAATTTGCGATCTAGATGTGCCAATTCAATGAACAGTCTGCAGGGGGTGTGTTTTACTGTTTCACATCTTCGTGATCAAAGTAAAAAATCCCGAAGAGCTAGCTCTTTCTCCCCGCACACGTGCCGACCCAGAACGAAAGCCCAGTTGTTACGAGAATTACTAGAATCGTCGCAGCAGCCGAGGTAATATTGGGATAGCGCGAACGTATTTCTGCAATTCTCACCTCCGACGGGTAGAGCCGTGAAGCTTTAAGGGTCGCAGCCTTGAGCAATTTCTCTTGAACGTCATTCCACTCAAAGCCCACCCAAGAGGTCTCTTTATAATCCGGATCCAGTCTTGCCACTTCCTGGATGAAGAGCGGCCCTTGTACTGCAGGACCATATTCCCCGTCCGTTTTGATGTCGTCCCAATTCGCGACGTGTCGCTCGCTGTAGGCAATAGCGCCACTTAGGTGCAGACCGACGCTCATCCCATCGACTACGAACCCACGAATGTGCGACGCAAGGGGAGAAGCATCCCGCCGCACGCGGAATGCAATATCGCACGCAATTGCGCCATATTCAGCGTTGCTGAGCCGGCCCGTCAATCGGAACCGAGCCGCGCGCTGCAAGCGGTTCAGGTAGGCCCTTGTCCGTAAGCGGCCAGGTGCTTTAGCCATTGATGCTAGACGACGAAGTCAAGTTAAAGGGTACAATTCTATCGCGCAGATGCGCTGACTTGCGATGGTTGTGGATCTACCGTCTTGATCGCAAGCGCCGCCTTTGCGTACACCCTTGTCCCGAGAGCACCTCACCTGCCGCACGCCATGGGTCTGACTACCATTTGCAATATCGAGGGATACGGCGATTGCCTTTCTAGATTTCAAGTCCCGCGGACTAACCACTTCCCTTCAGAGTCGTTGCGGCTGCCAT